>JBGATZ010000296.1:0-6270 GCA_044228905.1 Cyclobacteriaceae bacterium
ATCACATTAGATATATTGCTTTTGAGGATGGAATGCGGGGCTTGGTGCCTCATACACCCAACTATATTTTCGAAAAACGATATGGAGATTGCAAAGACATGGCAAGTTTACTTGTTGGCATGCTTCGAATTGCGGGTGTAGATTCCTATTACACATGGATTGGCACAAGAGATTTACCTTACAAATACTCTCTTCTCCCTACTCCACTGGTAGACAATCATATGATTGCCACTTACATTGATAAGAAGAAAAATTACTATTTTCTGGATGCTACCGGAAATTACACCGGCCTGGGTCTGCCAAGCTCTATGATCCAGGGAAAAGAAGCTCTAATTGCGCTGCCTTCGGGATATGAAATCAGAACAGTGCCACGGCTCGAGGCTACTTTAAATCAACAGCGCGATTCTGTATGGGTGCACCTTGAAAATAAAATGGTTACAGGAAATGGAACCATTCAGTTTACAGGATACGAAAAGATTGAAGCCAGTTATGCGGTGGATAAAGCGCAGGAAGAATCCAGGAAGAATAATATCGTGAACCGGATCAGAAAGGGTAATAATAAATTCTATCTGGATAATTATGAGATTTCCCATCTGAATGACAAGGATATACCATTGATCATAAACTATCAGTTTCGTATTGGAGACTATGTGAATGAAGCGAACGATGAATTATACCTTAATCTGAACATGTCCAAAAGATTATTTAACCAGTTTATACCAGCTAATCGGAAACTACCAATAGAAAATGATCATCAGGCTGAATATATTGATACATACCAGTTTGATATTCCGGAAGGTTATACGCTATCCTATGTTCCTTCCAATGTTTCCTCAATGGGAAAATCCATTAACTACGAAATCAGTTATCTGGTCAAAGATGACAAAGTAATTTTAAAGAGTAAAGTATCCAGAAATACACTTCTGCTTACACCCGATTTATTTAATGACTGGAATCAATCAATTACTAGTCTCAGCAAGGCTTATAAGGAAACCATTATTCTAAAAAGAAAAAACTAAATAAAATTAGTATTTACAATTCTGTTTTGTGCTTTACGGCTCATGGTTTCTGGCACTGATTTGAAACCCTATGAATGGGATAAAGACAGAAAAAGATATACACTCTCTGAGAATGAAAGCAAATTCAACGAATACCTGCTTAAGTATCATAAAGAATACAAATACAATTGGGAAGGCGACACCTTGTTTGTTTACTACACCGAACACCGAATTACCCGGGTGACTAACTCAGAAGCAATTCAACGACACAATAGAATTTACATCCCGTTAAGAAATGTAATCAAACTGATGGATATCAAAGCCCGATCGATCAGCAAGACCGGTAAAGTCACATTGTTTGATCGAAATAATCTAAAAGAAATTAAAGACGAGGAAACCAACAATGCCTACAAAATTTTTGCCATTGAAGGTATCGAACCTGACAGCGAGCTGGAATATTTCTATACTCAAAAGAAAAGATATTCTCTCTTCGACACAACCAAAGTAGGTCATGATACGCTCAACAACAGAAACATTTATCAGGTTTCTTTCCGCAATGTACCCGGATTAACAAGGGAAAAGATCTCATCTTTTGATGCCAATAGAAAGCGCATTGAAATGAAACTTGCCTACAATTACACAAGAACAAATGCACGGTTAAATACCTGGACAGATGCAGCCAAATCGTACTATCGCGGCCTTGCGGTACTGAATGACGAAGATGAAAAACAAGCAACAAAATTCGTAAAGACGTTGGGTGACGATAAAAAATGGCCAATGGTCAAACGTATAAAAAACATAGAAGACAAAATTAAAAACACGATTAAAATTGCTCATCTGGGAGAAGATGGTGCATATGAGTCAATACCAGATATATTGTTATACAAACAAGCATCTGTGCAGGGGATTATAAGACTGCTTATCGCTGCATTCCGCTACTCAGATATGCAATACGAGATTGTAATGACGTGCGACCGCGATTTGAAAAAATTTGATGGAAGCTTCGATTCATGGACCTATCTGAGTGACTACCTTCTCTTCTTCCCCGCCACCCATGGTTTTCTTTCCCCAAATGAAAACGAATTACGTTATCCATTGGTTCCGGCAAAATTTACTGCACACAAAGGCTTGTTCATTGAACCCATTACAGTGGGATCAATACAGTCAGGAATTGGCTCGATAAAAGAAATCCCTGCATTACCTTATACAGCTGATGAGAATGACCACATTATCCATGTTACGTTCAATGAAGAGATGGATCGGAACATTATCAATCAAAAATTAATATTTAAAGGTATGAATGCTTCTTTCTTAGCTACCTACTACGCAATCATGACAAAAGAACAGAGAGACAAATTCATTGATGAACTTATCCGTTCCTCCGTTCCCGATCTACAGCTTAATAAATGGACAGCCTCGACAATTTCACAAGAAGAGCTGCCCCGTTTCGAAGTTGACGCAGATTTTAAGTCAGGCCACTTCATTGAAAACGCAGGCAATAAAGTTCTTTTCAAAGTAGGGGAACTCATTGGGCCGCAGAGTGAATTATATCGCGATGAAAACAGAGTTACTGAAATAGAAAACGTTAATAATAGAGGCTATGAACGAATAATTACAATTGAAATCCCTAAAGGGTATCGCATTACCAACGCAAGTGCATTACAAATGAATGTTGTTTATAAGAGTGAAGAACGCACTCCATTTCAATTTACCTCGGAAGCAACTATTGAAAAATCAACGCTAAAAATAGCTGTAAAAGAATTCTACCAGGAAATCTATGCTCCTGTATCCAGGTATGAAGAGTTCAGAAAGGTGATTAATGCTGCTGCAGATTTTAATAAAATCGTATTGGTTTTGGAGAAAATCTAATCTTATTAATTAATACATATTGCCTAACACAGACTAGAAAGATTTTGGCTTTTCAAAGCCATACTTCTCTACAAGCGTCTTCACCTCTTGTTCAATAAGAATAAAATATTCACGAACATCAGGATTCGACTCTTTAATCTGGCGCAGCAGGCCCGAGTAGTGAACAAGATCGAGGGGAGACTGCAATAAGGTTTTCAAATCACGTTTTATGAATTCAAGTTTAACCGGACTTATTGCAAAGGTATTGTAATGCTCCTCTAAAAAATTCATCAGGTCTGGAGTTCTCATCAATGCCTGAACTCTGTTATCCCGCAATTGCTTCAGCTCTTCAATGATTTTATCAATGGAGATTACTTTGGCGTTTTGTTCTTTATCCATTTAGTGTGAGTGGTAAACAAAGATAAAGAAAAGACAGATCTGATTTTACAGTTTTGTATTCCGGATTTGTCCATATGGTTATACCGTACAGTAACAGAAGGAGTTATCATCAATAAAAAAATATTCATTCAACACTCAAAAATCACATCTTTGATCCATTGAAATCGAATGTTCTTACAGTTAGCGCGTTAGAGCCAATCACTTTTGACACGAAAATAAATCACAGGCATTTTGAAGAATTTCATTGACTGTTTCAATAAAACTTTGTTCTTCATGAAAAAGAAAACCCCGAATTCATAACAAATTCGGGGTTTAAGAGAGGTTCCGAGCGGATTCGAACCGCTGTAGGAGCTTTTGCAGAGCTCAGCCTAGCCACTCGGCCACGGAACCATTTTATGTGTGCAAAACTAACAAATTGCAGGTTCTATAAAGAAAAAGGTGGCCAAATTTTCGGCCACCTTTTGTCTTCACTTATTTCAAGGATTATTCACCCTTCGATTCACCACCTTTTGATGCTGACATCTTTTCCTTCAACGCGCTCAACGCTTCAAGGTCACCTAAAGTAGATTTCTCACTTTCCTGGTTGATCTTGTCAATCGTCTTGCCCTTAGGAGCTGCCTTTTTCTTGGCTGCTGCAGTTTGTGCTGCCGGAGCTGCTTTTTCTTCTTCTGAAGACCAGATTGCTTTGTGGCTTAACACAATTCTTCTGTCATCTTTAGAGAACTCAAGCACTTTGAAGTCAAGGCTGTCACCAGCTTCGATCTTGCCACCGTCTTCTTTCACCAGGTTTTTCGCAGAGCAGAATCCTTCAATACCGTATGGTAATTCAAGAACTGCACCTTTATCGTTTTTGCTGATAACAGTAGACTTATGCACTGATCCGATCGTGAAGATCGTTTCGAAAGTATCCCAAGGGTTTTCTTCCAGGTGCTTATGGCTCAATGCCAGTCTGCGGTTAGCTGCATCCAGTTCAAGCACTTTCACTTCCAATGATTCACCAACTTTAGTGAACTCAGAAGGATGTTTCACTTTCTTCGTCCAGCTTAAGTCTGATACGTGAACCAATCCATCGATACCTTCTTCCAGTTCGATGAATAATCCGAAGTTAGTCAGGTTACGAACCACACCTTTGTGTGTAGTACCTACTGCGTACTTCGACAATACATCCTGACGAGTCCAAGGATCTTCAGTCAATTGCTTAATGCCTAATGACATCTTGCGCTCTTCGCGGTCGATAGTCAATACAACTGCTTCGATTTCGTCTCCTACCTTGATGAAGTCCTGAGGATTGCGCAGGTGTTGTGACCAGCTCATTTCACTTACGTGAATCAAGCCTTCCACACCTGGTTGAATTTCAAGGAATGCACCATAATCGGCTACGTTAACGATCTTACCTTTCACCTTAGAGCCAACCTGAATATCAGCAGGAAGAGCAGCCCAAGGATGAGGAGTAAGTTGTTTCATACCCAAAGAGATACGTTTCTTATCCTGATCGAAATCAAGAACAACCACTTTCACAGTCTGATCGAGTTTCAACAACTCTTCAGGGTGGTTGATACGTCCCCATGAAATATCAGTGATGTGGAGTAATCCATCAACACCACCCAAATCGATGAATACACCGAAGTTGGTCATGTTCTTGATCACGCCTTCCAACACCTGACCTTTATCAAGGTTAGTAAGGATAGCTGCCTTCTGTTGTTCAAGATCTTTCTCAATCAATACTTTATGAGATACAACAACGTTATCGTTAGTGTAATTGATCTTCACCACCTTGACTTCGATATTCTTATTTACATATACATCGAAATCGCGGATTGGCTTCACATCAATTTGTGAACCTGGCAAGAATGCTTCGATGCCGAACACATCTACAATCAAACCACCCTTCGTTCTGCGCTTCACAAAACCTTCGATGATTTCATCCTTATCCAAAGCAGTTTGAACGCGCTGCCATCCTTTCACCAGTTTCGCTTTTCTGCGAGACAGGATCAACTGACCCATTGCGTTTTCACGCTCTTCGATGAACAAATCAACTTTATCGCCAATCTTCAAGTTCGGCTGATCTTTGAATTCAGCCAACGGCACAAGACCATCTGACTTAAATCCGATATTTAAAATAACATCGCGGTCGTTGATCCCTACGATTGTTCCTTCTACTACTTCACTCTCATCAATTGAAGTAACTGTGCCTGAGTACAATTTCAACAATGCCTCACGGTCTTTCTGAGAATAACCTTCACCGAAACCTTTGGTGTCGAATGCATCCCAGTCGAAGTCAGCAGTTGATACAGAAGCAGCAGACGCTTTACGTGCTGTTACATCTTTGATCATGCGGCTGATGCCTTCTTCTTCTTCTGCCTTGCGCTGAGCTCTCAATGCAGCCAATTCATCGTTTTCTTCTACTTCGATGCCTTTAGTTGGAGTTGCTTTTGCAGGCTTTGCAGGTTTGCTTTCTGCTTTAGGGGCTTTCGATTCGCCACCTTTCTTTTCTACTTTCGCCATAAATGAAAAATGCCCTTTGGGTACATGCAGCAATCGGGCAAATGCTGCAAATTTTTGTTAAACAAGCCCTTTTTTCAAAAAAAGAGCCCCATTCAATCGAACGGGGCTGCAAATATAGGTGTTTTCAGGTAATTTTCTACTTATTCTCCAGATCTTCAGGCTTTAAGGTTCCTGTTGCATAGTCCATCAAAACTTTTTGAAACAACAAGCGATACTCAGCCTGAGCCCGGTCAGTTTGTGCCTGAACCAGGTTTTTGTTTGCGGTGATAAAATCCACAAAATTGGTTACACCTAAATCATAGCGTTCTTTTTCAAGAGTAAATGCATGATCTGCCGCATCCAGTTGCTCTACGGAAGTAGTAAATGTTCTTCTATATAATTTGAAGTTTTGAAAATTACGAAGCACATCCGTTTTCACTTGAATCTCGGCATTTTTGGTGAGGATCTGGCTATTGAGATATTGTGATTTAGCCTGCACGTGAGCGGTGCGGTTTTGGAAAATCTGGTTTCCTCCGAGAAT
>JBGATZ010000297.1:0-6309 GCA_044228905.1 Cyclobacteriaceae bacterium
GGGTGAGCCAGATGGGCATGGAGGTTTGTTGCACCCTGGGAATGCTTTCTCCTGAGCAGGCAACTAAATTGAAAGACGCTGGTTTGTACGCATACAATCATAACCTTGATACCAGTGAGGAATTTTACGGTGATATTATCACTACGCGTACGTACGAAAACCGATTGGATACGTTGGAAAATGTAAGACAAGCAAAGATCTCTGTCTGTTCTGGCGGAATCATCGGAATGGGAGAGAAAGAAGATGATCGCATAGGTATGCTACTCACGCTATCCACGTTGCCACAGCATCCTGAATCGGTTCCTGTGAATGCACTGGTTCCTGTGGAGGGCACTCCCCTGGAGGATCAGCCGCGTGTTTCGGTGTGGGAGATGGTTCGAATGATTGCGACAGCACGAATCATTATGCCAAAGGCGATGGTCAGGCTTTCTGCTGGCCGGGTAAGAATGAACCTTGAGGAACAGGCACTCTGCTTTATGGCAGGAGCTAATAGTATTTTTGCGGGTGATAAACTGTTGACAACTCCTAACCCCGGTTATATACAAGACCAGGAAATGTTCCAGGTACTCAATTTGAAGCCACGAAAGGCTTATAAGGATTTGAAGAAGGCTGCCATAGTGGCTTAAGGAACAGGAAGTCTCATCTTTAAATAAAACATCCCTTCACAAAGGTTCTAATTTGTGAAGGGATGTTGTGTTATAAACTTATCCTTTCGTTGGATGTATTGGAATTGAGTGTAACATAAAGTCGTTACCGGAATTGCCCGAACTTTTACTCAGAGTACAACTTGATGCAGACTAATTCACGCGTTGTCAAAGCGATTTCTTTTAAAGCCTGAGAGTGAAGAACTGCTTAATCTGAAATGTAAATCGCGTCATGTCTTAAAAAATCATAGAATTCAGTAAAAAGAGCCTTTATAAAAAGCCTTTACATATATTGGTAATTTTGTCATAAAAACTTAAATATTTGGGCTTTTGGGCCATTACTCACGTTAATTTTTTTAATTGGTGGTGGTAGGGTGGGTTACCTTTTTTAGGACCATTCGCGGACGATTCAAAAAATCTTGAAGTAGAGGTGACATAATAAACTTATTTGTCGTTTCTGCAGGACGAAATGGAAATGCGTTTTTTTCCTAAGCAAGATACTGGTATTGGTAATAGGGGTTTGAAAACCCAAGAGGGCATAAGTCAGGAGATGTAAATTCCTATGAACACACATTTGTGTTAGGCCGCTTCGGCTGGGTAAGCGGTAGCATCAATATCAAAAACCTCGCATATTGGATATGCGAGGTTGATATGTATTAAAGAAAGAACTTTTATCTATTACTTCTCGTCAAATGCGAATCCTCCAATTGGTTCAACACCTGTTGAAGGTACAGCAGAAGCATTTTGAGTTTTAACACGGGTTTCTCTTACAGAAGCGAAAGTAAATGATAGTGTAATGATCGCAGAAACCACAATTAAAGTAAGGATTTTAGATTTCATAGCTTTAATTCTTTTATTAGTATTAGTTACCTTTAGGATCAATTCCTCCTCCGTTGCTTGTTCCATCATTTGTTTTGGGAGCAACATTTTCTTCAGTACAAGCGGTAAATGAAGTAGCTACTGTTAAAGCGAAAAGGATGATGTAAAGAAATTTTTTCATAAGAGATTTATTATTATTAAGGTTTAGATTTTGTTTTTAAATTACATCCCAAAATTAGTTTGGGTCTTCGCTTGTTTCATGTGATTTAATTTTGAAAAACTACCTGTGTACCAAAATTTCTCTCAGCGTAAGTACTTGATTTCCCTGATCGTCTTTTTCTCGATGTCTTTTTGGGTCAATGCACAAAGTCAGATCCAGCGTAAGGTTGACTCAATTAAATCTCTGATCCCTGCTGCAACTGATACAACCAGGTATAATTTAACTTTCGGTGTAGCGTACGAGCTTTTTGATGTCGATAATCATGAAGCAGTTCTTTATGCGGAGCAGGCTTATATTCTTGCCAGAGAACTTGGCGACAGTCTTAGGATAACAAAATCGGGTAGATTGCTCGGGCAGTTGCTTAGACGGGTTGACGAGCTTGATGAAGCAATCATAAAATTCCAGGAAGTACTTCCCATCGCAGAGCGTAATAAATTTACAGTTGAAGAAAAGAGAATCCTGAATGCGCTTGCCTTGTCTTACAATTTTAAGGCTGTATATGATCGTTGGAGATACGTGAAGAAGAAGGGGACAAGAAAGAAATAGGCACGGCTCTCAACAACATTGGTTTGGTCTATTATAAGATGAATGATCTTGAACATGCACTCGATTATTACAACAGAGCATTGACTACAAAAAGAGAGGCAAATGACAACGAAGGGCTCGATCAGATTCTTATTAACCTTGCTTTTACATATTCTTATTTAAAAGAATATGATAAGGCAATTGAGTTCGTGCATGAGGCTTTCAGGATGTGCGGAGAAAATTGTAACGACCAGATTACAATGCAAGGGCAGTATTGTTTAGGAAGATCCTTGCTCGATCAGGATAAATATGAAGAAGCCGCTGTTCATTTTGATAAGTCGTATGCCATTGCCAAAACCATAAACGATAAAAGGCAAATGGCTGAAAATTCTTATGGATTAGGTTTTATTTTTTTGGAGACTTCTGAATTTGAAGAGGCAGAGAGAAAATTCATTGAAGCGGAGTCGTTGTCAGAAGAATCCGGATACAATCAGACTTTAATACATACCTATTCTGCTTTTTCGCTTCTTTATAAAAAAATGCAGGACTACAAAAAAGAAGCGCTGTATCAATCTAAGTATATTAAGCTAAAGGACAGTGTTTATTCAGATCAGTTGATCAAGAATCTCGCGAATGTTCAGACCAATCATCAGGAAAGAGAAAATCTTAAAACAATTGCGGAACAGGATGAGGTACTTAAACTGAAAGAAGAAGTGATTTCACGTCAAAAAACGCACTACTTCTTTATCCTTACCATCACCATTCTTTCCATACTTCTCACATTCGTGTTCATACGATTCAACCGTTCTCAACAACAGGCAAACGTAGAGTTAGCCAGAGCTAAGCGGGAAATAGAAGACAAAAACCAGGAACTGGAACTGAACAACGCGGCATTGGACGCACGTGTTCAGGAGCGAACGGTTGAGTTACAACAATCCAACCACGAGTTGCAGAAGGTGAATGATGAGTTGGATAATTTTATCTATAAGACATCACATGACATCCGTGGCCCGCTGGCTTCATTGAAAGGTATGACCAATGTGGCGATGCTTGATGTAAAAGACCCGATTGCACTGGAGTATTTCAGGAAACTCGATGTTTCGGCAGAAAAACTTAATTCAATATTAACGAGGCTGGTTACAGTCAATCATATTAATCACGTAACTCTTATTCCAGAGAAAATTGATTGTCAGGAAATGATTGAGGATATCCTGCTGGTGGAAAGAAAGAAGGGGATACCGGTAAAAATGAAGATCAATAGTCAATGTGAAAATATCGCATTCTTTCTGACAGATCGAAGCGTGCTACGCCTTGCGCTCGAAAACCTCATTGATAATGCAATTAAATTTCATTCAGACTCCAGCCGGATTGAGCCTTTTGTCAATATAAGAGTAAGAGGAAAAATTTCAGGTAATATAGAGATCCTGGTGACTGATAATGGGATAGGAATCCAGGAGTCCGACCAGCAGAAGCTTTTCCATATGTTCATGCGTGCATCCGAGCGCTCTGAAACAGGTGGAATTGGACTTTATCTCGCCAAACTTTCAGCAGAGAAATTAGGAGGTCAAATTAATTTCTCGGTTACAGATGAAGGATATACGCAGTTTTCCATTGAACTTCCCCCTGATCTCGGGAAAGTAATAAGCAGGCAAAAGCAGTCGGAAAGTGACTCCCGTGCCTGAACCGCAAACAAAAAACCATCTTACATTGTTGTAAAACTGATTTATCCCTCCTGTCTGATTAGAAGGGTATGGACATTTCATTTACTATATACATCTTTGTGATCCAATTTTAGTGCAGATTTAGTATCGCGAAGATTATGACTACTCAGAAGAAATTTAAAAGGCATACCGTTACCTCAGCTTTACCTTATGCCAATGGACCTAAGCATATAGGCCATCTGGCGGGGGCCTATATCCCTGCGGATATTTATGTTCGCTATCTCCGCTTGAAGGGTGAGGACGTAGTCTTCGTTTGTGGTAGTGATGAGCATGGAACTGCCATTCCTAATCAGGCAATGAAGGAGGGAACAACCTCAAAAGCGATTATTGATAAGTATCACGTCTTGATAAGAGATTGTCTGAAGCAATTGGGCATTGCTTTCGATATATATCATCGCACCAGTGAACCAATTCATCATCAGACATCGCAGGAATTCTTTACTGTAATGTATAATAAAGGATTGCTAACGGAAGAAACTTCAGATCAATATTATGATGAAGAAGCAAAGGTGTTTCTAGCCGATCGTTACATTGTAGGAACCTGCCCTAAATGCGGTAATCCCAACGCATATGGAGATCAATGCGAGAAATGCGGATCAACACTGAGTCCTCGTGAATTGATTAATCCAAGATCCACTTTATCAGGCAAACCTCCTGTACTGAAACCTACTAAGCATTGGTATCTGCCTCTTCAGGATTATGAAAAATGGCTGACCGAATGGATACTGGAGTCACATAAAAATGACTGGAAGACCAATGTATACGGTCAATGCAAGTCGTGGATTGATGGTGGGCTGCAGCCTCGTGCCATGACACGTGATTTGGATTGGGGAATTAAAGTTCCTTTGCCAGATGCTGAAGGTAAAGTACTCTATGTGTGGTTCGATGCTCCTATTGGCTATATCTCTGCTACACGCGCATTGTTTCAGGAGTTAAGTGATGGTGTACAGAATTTTTCCACACCTCAGCGAAATTTTGGAAAGGTATCCAAAGACGATTGGAAGAAATACTGGAATGATCCGGAAACAAAGCTTGTTCATTTTGTGGGTAAGGATAACATTGTCTTTCATTGTATCATCTTCCCGGTAATGCTTCATGCATCGGGAGAATACATTGTTCCAGACAATGTCCCGGCCAATGAATTCATGAATCTCGAAGGAGATAAGATGTCTACCAGCAGAGGATGGTCTATTGAAATGCACGAATACCTGGAGGATTTTCCTGGAAAACCGGATGTGCTTCGCTATGTAATGACAACCAATCTTCCGGAGACGAAAGACAGTGAATTCACCTGGAAAGATTTTCAGGCCAAGAATAATAACGAGCTGGTTGCCATTCTCGGAAATTTCGTGAATCGCGCGTTGGTGCTCACTCAAAAATACTTTGAGAATAAAGTCCCTGTTCTGGGGCCGCTAAACGAAGTAGATCAGACAGTGCTTGCTGAACTGAAAGAATCTCCTCAACGAATTGCTTCATCAATTGAGGCGTATCGTTTTCGTGAAGCAGCCGCTTCTTTTATGGATGTGGCCAGGCTGGGCAATAAGTATTTGGCTGAGACAGAACCCTGGAAACTGGCGAAGACTGACTTACCGAGAGTGGCGACTATTTTGAATATAGCGCTTCAAATTTCAGCCAATCTTTCAGTACTGGCTGAGCCATTTCTGCCATTCAGCGCAGGAAAATTAAAAGAGATGCTGAATTTTTCAGCTTCTGGTTGGGATAAAGCAGGATCATCAGAACTGCTGGCAGAAGGGCATGCACTGAATAAATCTTCGCTGCTGTTTGAATTGATTGAAGACGCGGTGATCGAAAAACAGATCAAAAAATTAAATGACAATAAAAAGCAAATGGAATTAGCGAGTCAGCCTGTTACTCCACTTAAACCCGAGATTGTATTTGATGATTTCGGAAAATTAGACATTCGCGTAGGAACGGTCATTGCTGCTGAGCCAATGCCTAAATCAGATAAGCTGTTGAAATTAACAATAGATAGTGGATTGGATAAACGCACTATCCTGAGTGGTATTGCCAGGCATTATTCAGCTACAGAAATGGTGGGTAAGCAGGTAACTTTTATTGCTAACCTAGCTCCGAGAAAAATGATGGGCCTTGAATCACAAGGGATGATTTTGATGGCAGAAGATAAAGATGGAAAACTGAGATTACTTCAACCCAATGAAGCGGTCGCGCCAGGATCTACGGTCAGTTAGTTTTTTATTGGTTAAAAGTTGATAGGTGAATCTTCCTATTAACTTTTAACCGATCAAAGTCCTTTCTCTTCCCAGGTTACAGGGGAGTTTCTTTTTGCGTGAACCTTTAGTGTTACTACGATTTCGTCAGCACCGCTATCCAGGCAAGCTTGTTCAGCTTTGTGTATGGT
>JBGATZ010000298.1:0-6253 GCA_044228905.1 Cyclobacteriaceae bacterium
GAATTGGACGGCAACGGCCGTTTCCTTCTGCCGAAAACTATGCTTGCCTATGCGCAAATCGACAAGGAGGCGATGCTGGTCGGGATGGGAAACAAAGTTGAGATCTGGAATCCGGCAATTTATGAGAAGCACCTGATCAGCGACCCTGGTGAGCTGTCTAAACTGGCAGAGAAATACCTAAACGAATGATGGATGAGCTTTGAATTTGACACTACACAATTCAAGGCTTCTACCGCGACACTTCTTCAGGCTTCAGCTACTACCTCCAACGAATTAAAGGATTTTAAAAAATCGGCCATCTGGCAATTGAGCATTGTGATCGTACATAAAATTTATGATGTGATTCCGATGCTGCCAATGGAAGAAAGATATGGAATGCGTTCGCACCTGAAGAGAAGTGCTACCGCCATTGCGACAAAGATTGAAGAAGCGTGTGCGCAGGTGAATGGGAATGAGTGTAAGAGGCTACTTGAGATTTCACTCAACCATGCATATGAAGTAGACACGCAGATGGCAATAGTGGAGAAAAGAAAATGGGTGGCAAAAGGTGTGACGAAAGAACTGATTGAATTAATAAGAGAAGAGCAAACGTTGCTCAAGGAGTTCATTGAAAAAATTAAAGTTGGGTAAAACCAAACGGCAGCGGTGAGTTACCACAGACCAGTGATGTTGACTGAGTGCATTGACGGATTGAACATCGATCCGGAAGGCACTTACGTGGATGTGACGTTCGGTGGTGGTGGCCACAGCATGGCGATCCTGGAAAAACTGAAGGGCGGAAAGCTGATCAGCTTCGACCAGGATGATGATGCCAGAAAGCAGTCGGAAAATATTAGCCATCCTTCGTTCATTTTTTGCCAAGCAAATTTCAGATACATGAAAAAATATCTGAAGCTGAATGGTGTAACGAAGGTAAATGGCATTCTGGCTGACCTCGGAATTTCATCGCACCAGATCGATTCACCGGAGCGTGGGTTTTCAACCCGCTACGATGGACCACTGGATATGCGCATGGATACCAAGAGTGCATTGAATGCCGCGAAGGTGCTGAACGAATATCCGGAAGCAGAGCTGCATAAAATCTTCGGCATGTATGGTGAAGTGAAGAATGCAAAGACGCTGGCAAAGATGGTAGAACAGCAACGGGCGGTGAAGAAGTTTGAGAAGATTAATGATCTGATTGAATTGCTGAAGACGGTTGCTCCGAGAGGGAAAGAGTTCAAATACTATGCGCAGGTGTTTCAGGGTTTGCGTATTGAAGTGAACCAGGAGATGCAGGCATTGGAAGAATTTCTTCTTCAGTGTGGTGAAGTGATGGAGAAAGGCGGAAGACTGGTGGTGATGAGCTATCACTCACTGGAAGACAGACCGGTAAAGAATTACATCAACACCGGGAAGATGTATGGTGAAGTGGAGAAAGACTTTTTTGGAAACCAACTAAGACCTTTTCAGGCGATCACACGAAAGCCGGTAGAGGCGAGTGAAGAAGAAGTGAAGGAGAACAACAGAGCGAGGAGCGCGAAGTTGAGGATAGCGGAGAAGATGTAAAAGTTATTGTGGGACAGAAAGTGGGAAGTATATAATTGAGAAGAAGGCAGTAAGCAGGAGGCAGTTGGCAATGTGTGGAAATGAATTGAAGAGCGAGTAATGATTGAGAATCAGAGATAAAAGAGAGTAATGGGAGAGAATAAATTCAGAATTGAACCGGAGAGAAGCAACGAAGCGCGCGTGAAACCTGTGCAACCAGGCAAAGGCGATGGCAAGAGTTTGTTTTCGGGGATGGAGAAGAAGATGAAACTGGAGACCTACTTCGAAGAGGGTTTCCCGGTTCAGTATTTGCCCAAGATTTTATTCGTGATGCTGTTGAGCCTGATCTATATCGGGAACACGCATTATGCAGAGAAAGCAACGCGTGCGATTGACAGAGCACAAACAGAGGTAGAAGATTTGAGAGCGGACTACACTACACTAAAGGCGGACAAAGCCTGAGGCCTCCATTTAAAGTGGTGGTAGATGAAGACGATTATTAATGAATATTAAGAAGTCCATATTAATACGAGTACGGGTAGCCTTTTTAGCTATCGTGGTCTTTGCTATTTGCGTGGCTGCCAAAACGGGTCATATCCAGTTTGCAGAAGGCGAGAAGTGGGCGAAGATGGCGGAAGAGACGATGTTTGATTACAAAACCGTAAAGGCTACACGTGGAAATATTTATTCAGACAATGGTAGCCTGCTGGTGACTTCATTGCCATTCTACAAAGTAGCGATTGATCCTACGCTGGCCAAGGACGAGATTTTCAAAAAAGGAATCGATTCACTGGCGATGTTGCTTTCGCAATATTATAAAGATAAGTCAACGTCAGAATACAAGCAGATGCTGAAAGACGCGCGTGCTACTAATAAGCAGTACATCACCATTAATCGTAAACAGATTAACTATCAGCAAAAGAAAGAAATGTCGGGCTGGCCGATTTTTCGTGAAGGGAGATACAGAGGAGGTGTGATCTTCGAAAAACTGGATGTGCGTTATCGTCCGTTCTCTAATCTCAGCAGAAGAACAGTTGGTTATGTGAACGAAGGCGGTGTAGGTGTGGGGTTGGAATACAGTTTCAATGATGTATTGGGTGGACAAAACGGAGAAGCGTTGTTTCAAAAGATAGCTGGCGGAACATGGAAGCCTGTATTTGATGGCAACAATGTAAAGGCGATTGAAGGATTTGATATTCAAACCACGCTTGACATTAATCTTCAGGATGTAGCAGAGACTTCATTGTATCGTCACATGACAAAGCACGATGCCGATGCAGGAACAGTGGTGGTAATGGAAGTGAAAACCGGATACATCAAAGCGATCTCTAATTTAACGCGTGATGCTTCCGGAGTTTATTCAGAAAAATTCAATCACGCAGTAGGTGGTTCATTTGAACCAGGCTCTACTTTCAAAGTAGCTACTATGATTGCATTACTGGAGGAAACGAATATTTCATTGAACGATGAGATAGAAACCGGTACCGGTGAGTATAAGTTTTACAGAAATACGGTAAAGGATCACGAAGAAGGTGGTTACGGAAAAGTTTCAATCCAGAGAGCGTTTGAAGTTTCTTCTAACATCGCCATGGCTAAACTGGTTGACAAGCATTTTGGAACGAAACCTGAAAAGTTTATTGACTACGTTGACAAGTTGAAATTGTCGAAGCCATTGGGTGTTCAGATTACCGGTGAAACCTATCCAAAGATCATTCGCCCAAAAGATAAGAGCTGGAGTGGAATTACACTACCCTGGATGGCATACGGCTATGGATTTGAAATCTCTCCTTTACATACGCTTGCATTGTACAATGCGATCGCTAATAACGGAGTAATGCTGAAAACGATTTTTGAGACACAGGTACGCAGAGCAGATAAAGTCGAAAAAGAATTTGAACCTGAAGTGTTGAACAGCAAGATCTGCTCGGGCAAAACACTTACTCAGATGAAGATTCTGCTGGAAGCTGTAGTTGACAATGGTACTGCTAAGAATCTGAAAGGTGCGGACTATCGCATTGCAGGTAAAACTGGAACTTCGCAGATTCTGGAAGATGGACGCTATACCAAGAGATACATTACTTCATTTGCCGGATATTTCCCTGCCCATGATCCAAAGTATAGTGTGATCGTATTAGTAAAAAATCCAAAAGGTGTTTATCAATATGGCAATACAGTGGCAGGACCCGTGTTTAAAGAAATTGCGGATAACATTTATTCACGTGACTTGAGACTGCATACGGCTATGGAGAAGAAAGCAGTTTTAGAATCAGGAGTTTTTCCTGTCATCAAAGCAGGTAAGCAAGAAGAATTGACCATGTTGACGAATCAACTTGGTGTTTCTACCCATACTTCAACTGAAGACGAGTGGGTAAAAGCAGCAAAGAACGGAAGCTCGATTACCTGGAGAAGAAATGATGTAGTTCGAGATCATGTGCCGGACGTAATGGGGATGACTTTCCGGGATGCAATTTTTCTATTGGAGAAATCAGGTTTGCGTGTAGTGCATGAAGGAAAAGGAAGGGTTTCAGAGCAATCGCTTCCGGGAGGAACGCGTTTTTCAAAAGGATCTCGGATTTATATACGCTTGAGTTAATGGCTGAATTAAAAGATATATTGTATAAAGTAAGCATCACTTCTACTTCAGGAGACATGAACGTAGAGGTGAAAGGCGTTTGCTTTGACTCGCGTAAGGTAAAGGAAGGGTTCCTGTTTGTGGCCGTAAAAGGAACTCAGTCAGACGGACATGAATTTATTGCTAAAGCGATTTCATTGGGAGCGATTGCGATAGCGTGTGAAAAATTGCCTGAAGCGGTAAATGATAAAGTGACTTATGTTACTGTAAAGAGCAGCGCTCATTCGTTGGGATTGATTGCAGCTAACTTCTATGATAACCCTTCGCAGAAAATAAAATTAGTAGGCATTACAGGTACTAACGGTAAAACCACTGTTGCTACTCTATTGTATAAGTTATTTAATTCGATGGGGCATCGCTCCGGATTGTTATCCACAGTTGTGAATAGAATTGTGGATAAAGAAATTCATGCGACACATACTACACCTGACCCGATTGCAATCAATGAACTATTGATTCAGATGATTGAGGCAAAATGTACTCATTGTTTTATGGAAGTGAGTTCACATGCAGTAGACCAGGGAAGAATTGACGGATTATATTTTACCGGAGGTCTCTTTACTAATATCACACACGATCATCTGGATTATCACCGCACGTTCGAGAGTTATATCCGTGCGAAGAAAGGATTCTTTGACATGCTGCCATCAGATGCATTTGCATTGGTCAATACGGATGACAAACGTGGAATGGTAATGCTTCAGAATTCCAAAGCGAAGAAGCAGACGTATGCGTTGAAGAAGATGGCTGACTTCAAGGGGAAGATCATAACAAATTCCATTGAGGGATTGGAGCTAGAAATAGGAGGAAGAAACGTTTGGTTTAAACTCATTGGCGATTTTAATGCCTATAATCTATTAGCAGTTTTTGGTGCGGCTACTTTGCTGGGAGAAGATCAGGAAATGACGTTGATGAAGTTGTCATCACTAACCGGAGCGTCAGGTCGTTTTGAATTGATCATGCCGGGTTCAAAGTTCACTGCCATTGTTGATTATGCACATACACCCGATGCGTTGAAGAACGTGCTGGAAACAATCACTCATTTCCGTACGGGGCAAGAACAGGTGATCTCAGTTGTTGGTTGTGGAGGAAATCGTGATAAAACGAAACGTCCTTTAATGGCAGCGATTGCCTGCAAGTATAGTGATAAAGTGATTTTTACCTCTGATAATCCACGTGACGAAGACCCGATGGAAATTATCAAAGAGATGCAGAAAGGAGTGAGCCCGACTGACGCGCGCAAGACCATCGTGATGGTGGATCGGGAAGAAGCGATCAAGACGGCTTGCATGATGGCGAAAGAAAAAGATATTATCCTGGTAGCAGGCAAGGGACATGAAACCTATCAGGAGATCAAAGGAGTGAAACATGATTTTGACGATCATGAAGTGTTGACGAGAATGCTTAAAATGTTTAATAATTAATGTTATACTATTTATTTGACTATATCGAAAAGAACTTTAATCTACCGGGAACGGGTGTATTTCAATATATCTCTTTCCGTGCGGGTGCTGCTGCGGTATTGTCATTGATTATCACGATTACATTTGGCGAACGACTGATCTCGTTCCTGAGAAGAAAACAGGTAGGTGAAGATATTCGCGACTTAGGCCTGGAAGGTCAGATGCAAAAGAAGGGAACTCCTACAATGGGTGGAATCATTATCATTGCAGCGATTCTTATTCCTACACTTCTCTTTGCTAAACTGGATAATGTGTACGTGATCCTATTGATCATTACTACAGTAGGATTGGGATTAATTGGTTTTCTTGATGATTATATTAAAGTATTCAGGAAGAATAAAGAAGGATTAGCGGGACGGTTTAAGATTGTTGGGCAGGTAGGAATTGGATTGATTGTGGGATTGGTATTATCATTCAATAGCCACGTGGTGGTAAGAGAACCAGTAACCGGTACGAATGATCAGACTTCTATTGTGGAGGAAGGAACAACAGTAACGTATCATGACGTGAAGTCTACCACCACTACAATTCCTTTTTTGAAGAACAACGAATTTGATTACAGCAGCATTACTCCTTTTCTTGATAAGAATTATACATGGATTATTTACACGCTGGTTGTAATTGTAATTGT
>JBGATZ010000299.1:0-6000 GCA_044228905.1 Cyclobacteriaceae bacterium
ATCCATTCAAGCCTTGTACTACTACCAGTTTATTAGCAGGGCCTTTTATAATTGAGTTGCGGGTATCATATAATAATGTTTCAGCATTGACTGTATTATGATGCTCATCATGCTTGGAGATATCGTGAAGTGATGCCCACGATCCTAAATCAGACCACGCAAATGAGCTAAGTGCCACGTATACATTATCAGCCTTCTCCAGAATACCATAGTCAATTGAAATATTTTTGCATTGTGCATAGGCAGCCTCAAGAGCTTGCTTTTCGTCATCTGTACCAAACTTTTGAGCAGCTTCTTCAAATATCTCTGCCAATTCGGGCAAATGCTTTTCTATAGAATTAAGAATTGCCTTAACACCCCAGATAAAAATACCTGCATTCCAAACAAACTCACCTGTTTCAATAAATTTCTTTGCCAATGCCAGTTCCGGCTTCTCTGTAAAAGTCTTTACTTTCTTTAGATATCCTTTTGCTTCAATAAATTGAATGTACCCATATCCCGTTTCCGGGCGGGTCGGCTTTATCCCAAGGGTAATTAGTTTGTCATGACCTTTAGCACTTTCAACTGCCTTATTGATAGTGGTCTGAAAATCATCCTCATTTAAAATCAAATGATCGGCCGGACTCACTACAATAATAGCTTCCGGATTTCTTTGTACAATTTTATAAGTGGCATAGGCTATACATGCCGCAGTGTTTTTACGCATAGGTTCAGTTAGAACCTGGCCTTCATCCAGTTGCGACAACTGCTCCTGTGTTATTTTTTTATGCTCTTCATTCGTAACAACAAAAACATTCTCCTTTGGGCACAATGAAGTAAACCGGTCACAGGTAGATTGAATCAACGTCTTACCTACTCCTAAAACATCTAGAAACTGTTTTGGTTTCGAATTTCTGCTATATGGCCAGAAGCGTGTACCAATTCCGCCAGCCATTACTACCACGTAAAGATTTTTATTCATTATACGTTAATCTTCTGATTAGATAATTCCTTCTTTAAGGAGATCATGAAGATGAATAAATCCTTCTACCTTTTCTCCATTCATCACCACAAGTTGAGTGATATTCTTATCCTGCATAATCTGTAATGCCTTTACTGCAAACTCATCGCGATCGATTGTTTTCGGCCCGCGTGTCATAATATCTTGTGCGGTCAATAAGTTAATGTCTCCGCCCTTTCCCAGCATCCTTCTCAAATCTCCATCAGTAACAATTCCAAGCAGACGATTTTGATCGTCCACCACAGAAGTGGCACCCAATCGCTTTGAGGAAATTTCAAGAATCACATCTTTTAGTGACGACTCTGGTCTTACTGCAGGTAGCGGGTTGTTGGTAAAAATATCACTCACCTTCAGATACAATTGCTTGCCAAGCGATCCACCCGGATGAAACTGAGCAAAATCTTCTGAACTAAAATTTCGTAACTCCAATAAACACACAGCGAGTGCATCGCCCATTGCCAAATGTACTGTTGTGCTCGTAGTAGGTGCTAAATTATTAGGACATGCTTCCTCCGCTATCGTTGCATTTAGCACGTAATCGGCTTGTTGTGCTAAATATGAATTTGTATTGCTCACCAGGGCAACAAGTTTTGATCCTCTTCGTTTCAATAGCGGAACCAATACTTTGATTTCGGGAGTGTTACCACTTTTTGATAAGCAAATAACAATATCCTGATTTTGGATCATACCTAAATCACCATGAATGGCATCTGCTGCATGCATGAACAATGCAGGTGTGCCCGTGGAATTGAAAGTAGCTACAATCTTATTGGCGATAATGGCGCTTTTACCTACTCCGGTAACTACAACACGGCCTTTTGATTGATGAATCTCCCTCACACAGGCTTCGAAATCGTTATCGATAAAATTGATAAGATTTTCGACTGCTCTGGATTCATTTAATAAAACATCCCGTGCAATGTTTTTGATATTTTTTACTAAATTCAATGTCCTATCTGAGTTAGGTTTGTAGGGTTGCAAAGATAAAGAATTCGAGGATTTACAATGAAGTTTTGAAAATGATGTTAGTGGCGGAAGAAAAAGATGAATTGAAGGACAAACTCAAGGAAATATTTGGGCATAGTCAGTTTCGGGGAAATCAGGAATCAGTTATACGGAATTTATTGAGTGGGCGTAATACGTTTGTGATTATGCCTACGGGTGCGGGGAAATCACTTTGTTATCAGTTGCCGGCAATGATAAAAGATGGCTTGGCCATCGTTATATCACCTTTGATCGCCTTAATGAAGAATCAAGTCGATTCTTTGAATGCATATGGTATCAATGCGCGTTTTCTGAATTCAACTTTAAGCAAAGCAGAAACCACACGCTTGAAAAAGGATGCTACCGCAGGCCTGATCAAGTTGTTGTACGTTGCTCCTGAATCGCTGAACAAAGAAGAAACAATTGCTTTCCTGCAAACAGTAAATGTGTCGTTCGTAGCGATTGACGAAGCACATTGTATTTCAGAATGGGGTCATGACTTCCGTCCGGAATACAGAAAGATCAAAACGATGATCGCACAACTGGGTGATATGCCTGTAATTGCATTGACTGCCACAGCAACACCTAAAGTTCAGCTTGACATTCAAAAGAACTTGCAAATGGAAGAGGCGGATGTATTCATCTCTTCTTTCAATCGTGAAAATCTGTACTATGAAGTACGCCCAAAGAAAGAAACAAAAAAGCAACTCATCCGATTCCTTAAAGAACATAAAGGCAAATCAGGAGTTGTGTATTGTCTTAGCCGGAAGAAGGTAGAGGAGATCGCCCAGCTGATTAACGTAAACGGTTTTAAAGCCGCTCCCTATCATGCAGGGCTGGATCCCGATGTAAGAATGAAAAACCAGGATGACTTCCTGAATGAGGAAGTTGACATCATCGTGGCTACTATTGCTTTCGGTATGGGTATAGATAAGCCAGACGTGCGATTCGTTATTCACTATGATGTACCTAAATCACTGGAAGGTTATTACCAGGAAACAGGGCGTTCAGGCCGCGATGGCCTCGAAGGACATTGCTTAATGTTCTACAGCCATAACGACATCAGCAAACTCGAAAAATTTAATAAAGACAAATCGGTACAGGAGCGTGATAACGCACGTGTGCTTTTGCAGGAAATGGAATTCTATGCAGAGTCACCTGTGTGCAGACGCAAGCAACTGCTTCACTACTTCGGTGAGGAATATACAGGTGGTAACTGCGGCATGTGCGACAACTGTGTGCACCCACGTGAACGCTTCGATGGAAAAGATGCTGTTAAGCTTACTTTACAAGCAGTATTGCAAACCAATGAACGTTTCGGACTTAATCACCTCGTCAATGTCATTCGCGGTACGGAAGACGAGTACGTGAAGAGTTACAGTCATTTCGATCTTGAAGTATATGGCAAAGGCGGAGATGAAGATGCTGACTTCTGGAAATCAGTGATTCGTCAGGCGTTGATCTATCAATATCTTGAAAAAGACATCGATAATGTAGGTGTTTTGAGAATGAGCGAGAAAGGAAAGAAATTTCTTCAGAAGCCTCATGCTATTGAGCTTGCGCGCGATCACGACTTCTCAACTGCCATCGATGAGGAAGAGAATTCTCCAGATCGTGCTCCTGTCAACTCAAGATCATACGATGATAAGTTGTTTGAGCTTCTGAAAGGACTTCGCAAAAAAATTGCGAAAGAAAAAGACCTTCCTCCGTACGTGATCTTTCAGGATCCATCACTGGAAGAAATGGCAACTACTTATCCAACCACAAAAGATGATCTTGCTTCAGTAAACGGAGTGGGTATGGGTAAGGTGAATAAGTTCGGAAAAGAATTCATTCAACTTATTCAGAAATATGTAGAAGATAACGATATCGAAACAGCAAGTGATATCATTGTTAAGAACTCGGTAAATAAATCAAAAGCCAAAATTCAGATCATTCAGCAAATTGACCGGAAGATTGAATTGGATGAAATTGCCGGGGCGTTAAAGATGTCGTTCCAGGAAATGCTTTCTGAAATAGAAAACATCTGCTACTCGGGCACAAAACTCAATCTCGACTATTATATCGATGAGGTGCTTGACGAAGAAAAGCAGCAAGTCATTTTTGACTATTTTCTGAACTCAGAAACAGACAGTATTGAAGACGCAGTGGAAGCACTGAAGGATGAGGATTCAGACTTTGATGAAGATAATCTGCGACTGATGCGCGTTAAATTCCTGAGCGAGTACGCAAATTAAATTTTGTTCATTACTCAATATTGAAAATCCCGGTTATGCCGGGATTTTTCTTTTTTTAGTCCCTTCAATAATTCATTAGCTTTGAAGTTCGATTAATACGCAATGAACATACTTATCATCGGAAGTGGCGGCCGCGAACATGCACTCGCCTGGAAAATAAAGCAAAGCTCTTTATGCGGAAAGCTGTACGTGGCTCCTGGTAATGCCGGCACGGGTAATGTTGCTGAAAATATATCCATTGCGGTAGATGATTTTCAAAAGCTGGGAGATTTTTGCGTTGCCCAAAATATTGAATTAATCGTTGTCGGTCCGGAAGTGCCATTGGTCAAAGGAATACGTGATTATTTCGAGAATCATTCCAATCTGAAAAAAATCACCATCGTTGGCCCTGGTAAAACAGGAGCACAACTGGAAGGAAGTAAAGATTTCTCCAAGCAATTCATGCTTCGGAATAATGTACCCACTGCCAAAGCAGAAACGTTCCACGCCAATGAAAGTGACCAGGCCATCGCGTTCCTGAAGAATGTGAAACCTCCATACGTTTTAAAAGCGGATGGATTGGCTGCAGGGAAGGGAGTAATCATCACATCCGATCTGAAAGAAGCTCAATCCGCTATTCGCGAAATGCTGGAAGAGAAAAAATTCGGTGACGCAAGTGCTAAGGTTTTGATTGAAGAATATCTGGACGGCATTGAAGTTTCTGTTTTCGTTTTGACTGATGGAAAAGATTATGTGATTCTTCCCGAAGCCAAAGACTACAAACGTATTGGTGACAACGATGAAGGCCCTAACACTGGAGGTATGGGTGCGGTCTCTCCGGTAGTATTTGCCAATACCTCTTTCATGAAAAAAGTAGAAGAGGATGTAGTGAAACCAACCATTGCCGGTCTTCATAAAGAAAAGATTGACTATAGAGGATTCATTTTTGTGGGATTAATGAATGTGAAAGGTGAGCCCTTTGTGATTGAATACAATGCGCGGATGGGCGATCCGGAAACAGAAGCAGTAATGCCTCGCATTAAAAGCGACCTGGTAGAATTACTGGTAGCGGCTGGTAAGGGTGAACTGAAGGGAAAGAAAATTGAATTTGATCAGGACTATGCCGTAACCGTTGTTGCGGTTTCAGGAGGATACCCGGAAGCATACGAAAAAGGAAAAGAAATTTCAGGTTTAAATAAAGCGGCAAAGGCAACGGTCTTCCATGCCGGCACTAAATCAGTCAACGAAAAGATAGTGACCGATGGAGGCCGGGTACTCGCCATTACCGGAAGAGGGAAATCCCTGGACGAAGCCCGCAGAGCGGCTTACGAAACCATTTCCGGACTAAGCTGGGAAGGCTTATATTTCAGAAAGGATATTGGAGTAGATTTGCAGAAATTAGAGCAAAAAGGCTAATCGACAAGTACGATTTGGCGGCTCCATCACTTGAACCAGTCACAGCTATGCTGCTGACGTAAACGAATAGATTATGGGTTGCGCATGCGGAACTAAAAAAGACGGCAAGACTGCCGGTTGCAATAATAACGGAGCCTGTGGCACAGGCGGATGTAATAAAATGAATGTATTCGACTGGCTTTCCAACATGGAGATGCCAGGAGAAAGTAAGTTTGATGTTGTTGAGGTTCGTTTTAAAAACGGCAGGAAAGAATTATTCCGCAACAGCGAACGTCTGAATCTTACTACAGGGGATGCCGTCATCGTGGAAGTTCCGAATGGCCATCACCTCGGCCACGTATCTCTTCAGGGCGAATTAGTTCGCCTTCAAATGCAGAAGAAGAA
>JBGATZ010000300.1:0-6180 GCA_044228905.1 Cyclobacteriaceae bacterium
GCATGGCCTCGGATGTCGTGCATCTGATGAAGAAACTTTTCGTTTCATTTGAGAAAATCATTCGTCACCATCATGGACGTATTATAGAAACAACCGGAGACGGTTTTTATGCCGCTTTCGGATTTACTCATACCATTGAGGACGCAGTGAATCAGGCAGCCTTAGCAGCTCAACTCATTCTGAATAATATGAAATCAATGAATGAGCAATCCTTTGAGCGGAATCTGAATCGAAGGATAGAAGTAGGGCTGGGGCTGCACAAGGGGAAAGTAGCCACTGCGAATATGACCCTTCATTCCGAAACGCATACCCTCGTGATGGGGTATCCGGTAAACGTAGCCGCGCGTTTGCAATCGGCTACTAAGGAATATGATAACAACTTCCTGATGTCGGAAGAAGCGTATCTGTTATTACAGTCACCAAAGTCACCGAAGCGGATTGTGAATACTCAATTGAAGGGGATGAGCAATGCTATTTCGATTTATCTGATGGGAGAAAGGTATTTGAAAACGAATTGAATGTGTGGTTACTCTTTTGTGATGATAGCCATGTCATTCTGAGGTTTCCAATCCCTGAGTTCATCGATCTCGTCTTCATTCTCGCATGAAATAAGCAAGCCTGTATTACTCGTGTGGTCAAGGGCTTTTCGTAGTCCTTCAATTGCAGTTATTTTCTTTTTTCGTGTTTTAGCAAATGCAACGAACTCAATATAGTCTCCGGGAAAGATTACTCCTTCCTCTATGTATCCGCCCAACACGAGTCCGCGCCCGGTAATCTTAAAAGTAGCCTTGATTATATATTTTGCTTTCAAAACGGATTAAGCAAACAATTGCTGCAACGCCTTCCATAATTTTTGTCGGGCCGGTTCATCTTTAAGCAATTCATCCAGGCTTGCAGAGAGTACTACTTTGGATTGATTCACGGAGATGAGTTCGTATTGATTTAATCCGCTGATGGCTGGTCCGAAATAAATTACTCTGGCTGGGGCAGGATGAATGGCACCTAAATCAAATTTAGCCTGCTGAATGATTTGAAAGGCATCGAGTCTTAACTTCGGGCTGATGCGCTTGGTTAACGCGTCAGCAATTTTCTGAAGCTGTTCTTTTTCTTCCGTTGAGATTTCGTTCCACGCTTTGGTAATAATAACTACCGCGGGTAACTCAATGTGATAAAGCTCTTCCTGGTAAATGGTTTCAGTGAGTGTTCCGGCCATTACATTTCTTTCTTGATGTCAAAGATAGATTTTAATTCATTGGCCTCGGAAGGATTCATTCTTCCGGAGAGAATTAAGCGAAGTTGTCTTCTGCGCAAAGCACCGTGGTAATATTCCTTTTCCTGTTCGGTTTCCGGTTCTACTTCGGGCACATCGGTGGGTTTGCCATTCGGGTCAAGTGCCACAAAGGTGAAGTAGGCGGAGTTGCTTTCGAATTTAATTCCCGATGGAGCATCTTCTGCTTCTACATCGATGCGCACTTCCATGGAAGAACTGAATGCGCGCGTCACGCGTGCTTTCAGGTTCACCACATTACCCAACCGGATAGGAGAACGGAACGAAATGTTATCTACCGAAGCAGTAACCACCACCCGGTTGGAATGTTTTTGCGCTGCAAACGCAGATACAATATCCATCCAGTGCATCAGCCGGCCTCCCATAAGGTTATTAAACGTGTTGGTATCGTTGGGCAGAACGAGTTCTGTCATGGTCACCTGCGATTCTTTCGGTGTTTTTGTTTTGCGTTGCATGGAAGTCGTGGATATAGCTGTTTCGGTTTGTTCTTTTCTGTTGCCTACTTAATGTTAGTTAAGTTAAGCGTGCGCAAAAATCATTAAAAATATTTTGCAAACCACGATACAGAGTTATTATTTAGCACAAGTAATGCTTCTGAACACCAACATATCTATTAATTCGTCATCGACCACCACGATGATTAATGGCATTACCATTACCACCATTACGGGGTAGCGCCCATATATAACCCAACACCCACGTACATACTACTTCATCATATTAAGCCTCCCGAGGCTCAGAAATCATTTTGCATAACCTACACTGTTAATGAAAGTCTTAAAATTTGGTGGCTCATCGGCTGCCACTCCGGAACGAGTAAAATCTGTTATCGATATTGTTAAACCCTATTTATCCGGTGAGCCCATCACCCTTGTGTTCTCTGCCTTTGGCGGAGTGACGGATATCTTAATCAAGCTAAGCCAGCAGGCGTGGACGGGCGATGAAAGCTATACATTCAACTTAAAGCAATTAGAAGATCGTCACATCGATGCAGTGCGGGCATTGATTGCTGTTCAGAAGCAAAGTGCAGTACTTGCTAAAGTGAAATCGACCTTCAACGAACTCGAAGACGTGCTTCACGGAATCTTCCTGGTCAAAGAACGTACTTCACGTACACTTGATTTTGTGATGAGCTTTGGTGAACGTCTTTCCGCATACATCATCAGTGAGGCGTTTCTCGATAAAGGCATTACCTGCGAATACCTCGATGCGCGCAAAGTGATCCGCACGGATGGTAATTTCGGTTATGCAAAAGTGGATTTTGAAATCACCAACAAACTCATTCACGAACATTATAAGTTTCACAGCGATCTGCAGATCGTTACCGGATTCATTGCCACTTCAGACGGAGGAGAGACCACTACGATCGGAAGAAGCGGATCAGATTATACGGCTGCGATTTTAGCCGGAGCATTGCATGCTTCGTCACTGGAGATCTGGACCGATGTGGATGGAATGATGACGGCCGATCCACGCAAAGTGAAGAAAGCATTCACGGTGAAAGAAATGACGTATGAGGAAGCGATGGAGCTTTCTCACTTCGGAGCGAAAGTCATCTTCCCGGCAACGATGCAGCCAGCCATGATCAACCAGATTCCGATCTGGATCAAGAATACGTTCAATCCTACTTTCATTGGAACACGCATCGGTGCGGATGGAAATGGAAAAGAGATGATCATCAAGGGGATCTCTTCCATGAACAAGATCAGTTTACTGAGTGTCGAGGGAAGCGGATTGCAGGGAGTGGTGGGAGTGTCTATGCGATTGTTTGGTGCATTGGCGAGAGAGAAAGTGAATGTGATTCTGATCAGTCAGGCGTCTTCGGAGCATTCGATCTGTCTGGCTGTGGATGCGGAACAAACGAAGCAAGCCAAAGCTGCCATTGAGAAAGAATTCCAGTATGAGATCAGAGGAAGCGAAATGGATGAAGTGAAGGTGGAGAGTAATCTCGCCATCATTGCGATCGTGGGAGAGAATATGAAAGATAATCCCGGAACCAGCGGAAGAATGTTCCATGCGTTGGGTAAGAACGGAGTGAACATTCACGCCATTGCCCAGGGATCTTCTGAATTAAATATCTCGGCAGTGATTCGTGAGGCAGACGTTTCCAAAGCGTTGAATGTATTGCATGAAGCCTTCTTCCTGTCGGATCGCAGAGTGGTGAATTTATTTTTAGTGGGTACCGGACTGATCGGAAAGGAATTGCTGAAGATGGTGAGCGCGCAATACAATCAGCTGGCGACACAGCATTTACTCGAAGTGAACGTGGTGGGTATTGCCAATAGCAAGAAGATGTTGTTTGATGAAACCGGTTTGAAACTGGCCGGACTGAATGAGCGGAAGAATGCCGAAGGTGAGCCGATGACGGTTGCTTCTTTCGTGGAAAAGATGAAAGCATTGAATTTGTCGAACAGTATTTTTGTGGACTGCACGTCAAGTGAGGAGGTAACTGAATATTACCAGGAGATCCTCAATTCAAATATTTCAATTGTTACTCCCAACAAGAAAGCCAACTCCGGTTCGTGGGAAAAGTATCAGGCACTGAAGTCGACTGCATTTCGCAGAGGCTCGAAGTTTTTGTATGAGACCAACGTTGGAGCGGGTTTGCCGGTGATCAATACACTGAATGATTTGCTCATCAGTGGTGACAAAGTCATTCGCATTGAAGCGGTGCTAAGCGGAACGATGAATTTTATCTTCAGTTCATTCAATGGCCAAACCAAATT
Organism: Cyclobacteriaceae bacterium; assembly: GCA_044228905.1. GTDB lineage: Bacteria > Bacteroidota > Bacteroidia > Cytophagales > Cyclobacteriaceae > ELB16-189. The sequence continues at coordinate 4,015 of JBGATZ010000300.1, forward strand.
CAGTTCGATCGTGGAGGAGGCGAAAGCAAAGGGATATACGGAACCCGATCCGCGCGATGACCTGAATGGCATGGACGTGGCCAGGAAGATTTTAATTCTTTCACGTGAAGCGGGCATCCCACTGGAATTGAAAGACATTGAGGTGAAGAGTGTAGTTCCGGATGATTGCGCGGCAGCTAAAACCGTGGAGGAGTTCTTTACAAAACTGAAAGGGCATGATGCCTATTTTGAAAAGATGCGTAAAGATGCCGAAGCGAAAAATGAAAAGCTTCGCTTCATGGCCGTGCTCGATCAGGGCAAAGCGAAAGTAGCACTGGCAAGTGTGGGTGTGGATCATCCGTTCTATTCCCTGAAAGGAAGCGACAATATTATCCTGCTCACCACGGAGCGTTATGAAGAACGACCGATGGTGATCAGAGGACCAGGTGCCGGAGCAAGTGTAACAGCTGCCGGAGTGTTTGCAGATATCATTCGGATTGGTAACTATGCGGTGAGATGATGAAAAAGATAAAAGTTTCAGCACCCGCCACGGTTGCCAACGTATGTTGTGGTTTTGATATTCTTGGATTTTCAGTGGATGCGCCCTGCGATGAAGTGATTCTTACACTCACCGGTAAAGACGTGGTGATGAAAAACATCACGGGTGATGGCGGAAGACTTCCGTTGGAAAGTAGTAAGAACACAGCGAGTGTAGCGGTACAATCCTACCTGGATGCAATTGGAGAACGTGCCGGAGTGGAGATAGAACTGATCAAGAATCTTCCGTTAGGAAGTGGGATGGGTTCAAGTGCGGCCAGTGCTGTTGCCGCGCTTGTCGGTATCAATGCCTTGTTTGGCGAGCGCTTAACCCGTTCACAATTGATTCCTCATGCGATGGAAGCAGAGCGCATTGCCTGCGGAGCTGCTCATGCCGATAATGTTGCGCCTTCTTTGCTTGGAGGATTTGTTTTAGTGCGGGGCTATCATCCATTGGATGTTGTTCGCGTACCATTAACTGCTTCGTTGTTTTGCACGCTGGTACATCCGCAGCTTGAACTGAAGACCGAAGATTCACGCAAAGTATTGAAGCCAACGATCTCACTGAAGGATGCGATCACACAGAATGGCAATACAGCCGGACTGATGGTAGGATTGATGAGTAGTGACTATGATCTGATCAGTCGCTCGCTTCACGATGTGATTGCAGAACCCGTGCGCTCCGTTTTTATTCCCGGCTTTGATAAAATCCGTGCAGAAGTAAAACAACAAGGTGCATTGGGTTGTGGCATCTCCGGATCGGGGCCAACTTTATTTGCATTAAGCAAAGACCAGGAGACAGCAGCACGAACAGGGCAACTGATTGAAAAGCATTTTCTGTCTGCCGGATTGCAGAGCGAGAGCTATGTATCGGAGATTAATTTGCAGGGAGCGAAGATCATTGGATAAAAAGCATTTAGGATACCGCATTTAGAATTCAGAGCAATGAAATTTTACAGTACCAATAACAAGAGTTCAAGAGTAAGTTTAAAGGAAGCCGTACTACAAGGACTAGCGCCTGATAACGGCTTGTATATGCCGGAAACTATTCCGCAATTACCGAAGTCGTTCTTTGAGGAATTGCCCAATAAGTCATTCACTGATCTCGCCTATGAAGTTGCTCATGCACTGATTGGCGAAGATGTTCCGGCTGCTGAGTTAAGAAAAATTGTGGAGGGAACAATCACCTTCGAAACGCCATTGGTGAAAGTCGGGGAGTACTATGCGCTGGAATTATTTCACGGACCTACACTGGCATTCAAAGATTTCGGTGCGCGGTTCCTGGCTGGTTTGCTGGGCTACTATGCCAAGCAACAGGATAAAGAAGTGACCATCCTGGTCGCTACTTCAGGAGATACAGGCAGTGCGGTAGCGAATGGTTTTCTGAATGTGTCAGGAACGAAGGTAGTGGTGTTGTATCCGTCAGGGAAAGTGAGCGATGTGCAGGAAAAACAATTCACTACGCTGGGTGGTAACATTACCGCACTGGAAGTGGATGGAACCTTCGATGATTGCCAGCGGATGGTGAAGGAAGCATTTCTTGACCAGGAGTTGCGCACGAAATTATTTCTCACCTCTGCCAATTCCATTAACATAGGCAGATTGATTCCACAATTGTTCTATTACTTCAAAGCGTATGCGCAGCTGGGC
>JBGATZ010000301.1:0-6202 GCA_044228905.1 Cyclobacteriaceae bacterium
CATCGACTACCACATGGTCAATATTAAAGTCCCTGCTGAACGCTTGAAAATATGTCTGCAATGTCTATCGGAAGAAAAGCTTTTTGATGCTTCGATCGCCTATGTGGATGAGGCGGCATTGGAGAGAATTGTAGTAGCCGAATTTGAAAAAACGTTCCTTACCAAATGGGTAGATCATGACAACAAGGAAGGATTATTCCTCCCGTATAAATCATTGTGTAACAAAATCGCTGCAGCAATCAAACAGGTAAATCCGCATTACGAGTTTTCGCACTCATTGGCCAGCACAGTATTACTTACTATTCGTCATCAGCTTTATTATGCACAACACCTTCCTTCATTATCTGACATAAAGTATCATCCCAAAAAGCAGTATAAGCGATTGTACCTGCTTATTGAAAATCTTGTTTTTAAAACTATAGAACGATAGAAATGACAAACGAACACATCATTCAGATTCTGCGTGAAGCCGCCCTTGCTATGAAGCACGACTTTGATCCTGCGGGACTGCATATGATCGATGCAAACAGGCGAAGTTACCGTCCAGCCGAGACAGATGAGCTGATTCGCGACATGGTTGAAGCTGGCCGTAAAATGGGCTTACTTTTGCTGGAGTATAAATTACAACCACCTCTTCTCGAAGAGTTTTTAAAAGAATCGAAAGAGCCAATTCTTTTATTCAGGCAACAGGATAACATTATTTTTCCCGTGCTGCTGCAAAGAAAAAAAGGCAGGATCAATTCACTTATTAAAAATGATGCTGCTACGGAGCAGGAGTGGGAGGATGCTCCCTGGTTAACCAATGAGCAACAGGAAGTGATTACACTGATAATCATTCCGTACAAAAGCATTGCAAGTAAGAACATTGACGAAAGCAGCGGGAAGCCGCTATCACCTTTTAAGCGATTGCTGCATTTGCTCAGCACCGAGAAGAAAGACATTGTTTATATTCTTATCTACGCAGTGATCATCGGTTTAGTAAGTCTGGTACTGCCATTGGGATTGCAAACCACTGTTGAACTCATTTCAGGTGGTGTTTTCTTCAGCTCGATCTATATTCTGATTGGTTTGGTGATTCTTGGGGTTGCTTTCTCAGGCGTGCTTCAGATTGTGCAACTCTCCTTAGTAGAACATTTGCAGCGGAGGATATTTACAAAATCTGCTTTTGAATTTGCGTACCGTATTCCGCGTATTCGTATAGAATCGCTTTCAAAAAATTATGCACCGGAGTTGGTTAATCGTTTTTTTGATACGCTGACTATTCAGAAAGGATTGCCGAAATTATTGATAGATCTTTCTTCGGGTGTCATTCAGATTCTATTTGGATTGCTGTTGCTATCGCTTTACCATCCGTTTTTCGTTTTCTTCGGTTTCTTTCTCCTTCTGGTATTGATTGTATTGTTTATGGCTACCGGGCCACGCGGATTGAGATCCTCCATCAGTGAATCGAAGTATAAGTACCGCGCAGTACAATGGCTGGAAGAAATGGCGCGAGTAATGAAGCCATTTAAACTCGCAGGAAATACAAATCTGCCAGTGAAGAACACCGACTTCGCAGTGAGTAATTATCTGAAGTTCCGCAAGACTCATTTTTCAGTGTTGATCACTCAATTTTCATTTTTTGTCTTTTTCAAAGTAGCTGTTACCGGAGGTTTGTTAATCATGGGAACTTCGCTGGTAATCAGTCGTGAAATAAACCTTGGACAATTTGTTGCTTCTGAAGTGATCATCATCCTGGTATTGGGAGCAGTGGAAAAACTGATCATGTACATTGACGTGGTTTATGATATGCTCACCGCAGTGGATAAGATTGGTCAGGTTACTGATTTACCACTGGAGAAGTCGGGTGGATTTGATTTTCCTAAAGCGATGGAAGGGAAAGGATTTCGGATTGACATCTCTAATCTGACATATCATTATGAAGATAAATCAGATACAATATTGAAGAATATCAGTCTGAGTATTCGGCCGGGTGAGAAGGTCTGTATCGCGGGCCGTGGGGGAAGCGGTAAGACCACCCTCACGAATATTATGGCTGGTTTATACACTGATTATGAGGGAAGCGTTTCCTATAACCGGTTATCACATCGTGATCTGGATATTACTAACCTGCGGGATAAGATTGCTAAAAATATTTCGCAGGAGGATCTGTTTGACGGAACACTTTATGACAACATTACGATGGGCAGAAGTGTGCCCATTGAAAAAATTACAGCTATTCTGGATCGGGTAGGCTTGCAGGAAAGTATCAGTACATTACAAGAAGGGATACACACACCATTGATCAGTGGCGGTAAAGGATTGACTAGTTCAGTGATTCATCGATTAATTCTTTCGCGTTGCCTGATCAAGAATCCAGAATTGATGATTCTTAATGATTTCTTCTCCGGCTTAAGTAAAGCCGATAAAATGAAACTGATCCAATGTGTTGTTGATCCTCAAAGCAAGACAACGCTTGTATTGGTTTCTAATGATCCGATAATTATGGCATCATGTGAGCGCGTAATTCTTCTTGACAAAGGAAAGATTGTAGGTGATGATACCTATCAGGGTTTGGTAAAACAGGATTTAATTAATCAATACTTCGAATAAGATGTTGAAAGAATCTAGAGAATCAATCGATCAGCAGATCGGATATAATAGCTTATACTCTCTTCGTGCATTAGGCACTCCTTCCGGAGGACGGATCCTGGCAAGGTGGTTAATAGCATTTTTCGTGTTATTTATTTGTATGCTTTTTCTGCCTTGGCAGCAGAATATTCGCGGCAATGGTAACGTAACCGCACTGAGTCCAATGAATCGTCCGCAGACCATCGAAGCTGTAATTGCAGGCCGTGTACAAAAGTGGTATGTGCGTGAAGGTGACTTCGTGAAAAAAGGTGACACCATTGTAACACTTAGTGAGGTAAAAGAAAAATATTTTGATCCTCAGCTGCTACTGAGATTGCAGCAACAGATCGCTGCTAAAGAAAGCGGACTGCATTCCAAAGATCAAAAAGTGAATGCGCTTCAGCGACAGGTAAAAGCGCTTCGTCAGGCCATGGATTTGAAAGTGAAACAATCGAAAGCCAAACTACAGGCTGAAGAGGTGAAGTTTAAGAATGCGGAGAATCAGTTTCAACGAAACAAGAAACTATATGAAGCGGGAAACATTCCGCTCACCAAGTTTCAGGAGGTAGAGTATAAATTTCAGGGAAGTCAGGCCGATTATCTGAATGCGCAACTGGAACTCGATCGTGTGGAGGCTGAATATTTAGATAAGATCAGTAAAGCAGAATCGGACATCAACAGTACAAGGGCAGAAGCTTTTGAATCGCAGGGGGAAATTGCCAAAGCAAAAAATGAATACGCTAATACGGAGATTAGAAATAATCAATATCAGATCGTGGCACCACAAAATGGTGTGATTGTAAAAGCAATGAAGGCAGGTATTGCCGAAACGATCAAAGAAGGCGATGCGATCTGTACCATCATGCCAGGCACACCGGATATTGCTGTTGAAATGTATGTGAGTGCGATGGATGTTCCACTGATTAGCAAAGGCCGCAAAGTTCGTGTGCAGTTTGATGGATGGCCGGCATTGCAATTCTCCGGATGGCCAAGTGTATCAGTCGGTACATTCGGTGCTGAAGTGCGCGTAATTGACTACGTGAATTCAAAACCCGGGCAGTTTAGAATTCTTCTTGTGCCAGACGCCTCACAGGAGAAATGGCCTTCGCAGTTACGAGTTGGTTCTGGCACCAAAGGTTGGGTGATGCTTGATAATGTGCCGGTATGGTACGAGTTGTGGCGACAATTGAATGGATTCCCTCCGAGTTTATACGAAGAGCCACTGGATGAGATGATGAAACATAATGCTCCGAAAGATGAGAAGTCAAAAGGCAAATAGAAATACAGGTCGGCAAAAGAAGATGAGACGAAGCATGCATTGTTTGATGTTGTGTGTTGTTTTGATTTTGTCGCATGCCAATGTGGTGGCTCAAAATCAGACTTCATTGGATACCGTGCTGATGCTGACTGATTCGGTGAAACCTTTTACGGTTGAGAATTTTTATGCACTCATTATTCAAAATCATCCGGTAGCCCGACAAGCCCAATTACTTAGTGAGGTGGCTCGGCAAGAGATTCGTCTGGCACGAGGAAATTTTGACCCTAAACTGGAAGCAGATTTCTTTTCCAAAAAATATAATGGTAAAGAATACTATGCGATTGCGGGCGGTTCATTAAAGTTTCCAACCCGTTTTCCAATCGATCCTGTCATCGGAGTTGATCGCAATAGCGGTGCGTATTTGAATCCCGAAAATTATATCGGAGATGAATTTAACTATCAACAGTTTTATGCGGGCATCTCGTTACCGCTGGGACAAGGTTTAGTAACGGATGAAAGAAGAGCTGCTTTACGACAAGCTGCTTTGTTTAAGACCATTAACGAAGCCGAACAGATCAAGATTGTCAACAAACTTTTATTAGATGCAGCAAAAGAATACTGGCAATGGTATTACTCTTACTATAACTACCGGTTATTAAATCGTAGCGTGGTGATTGCCGAAGATATTTTCCGGAGAGTAAAATCCAATCGGGAATTTGGTGAAGCTTCTACTATAGATACCGTTCAGGCAAAGATTACCTGGCAGCAACGAATGATTGAACAACAGGAAGCCTGGCTCGATTTTAAAAATACAGGTATACGTATATCGACTTATTTATGGGATAGTTTGAGTAATCCCATTGCTCTGGAAGATGACTGGGCACCGATTATTTTGACTGAACAGTGGATGATGAGCGTAAGTGATCTTGAAGCACTTTCAAATCAGGCAAAGTCAAATCATCCTGAACTAAGAAAACTGGATCTGAAGTTGCAACAGCTGGAAGTTGATCGTAAGCTGGCACTTGAATATTTAAAGCCTAAGCTTAATTTGAAATACTATGCATTAAATCAACCAATCGATCCGGGCTGGAATACTTCTTTCAACCCTGGTGAAAGTTACAAAGTGGGTGTTGACTTTGCCTTCCCTCTCTTTCTGCGTAAAGAGAGAGCCAAATTGACCCAGACGAAATTAAAAGTAACGAACACCCAGTTTGAACAAACACTGCGCGAGCGGGAGATCATCAATGAATTGAATAGTACTTACAACCAACTTCGTTATACGGTGACCATACTTGATCAGCAACGTGATATGGTAACTAATTACGAGCGTTTATTGAAAGCAGAACTCCTCAACTTAAATCAAGGCGAAAGTGATCTTTTTAAAATAAACGTGCAGCAGGAGAAGTTAATTCAATCTCAGACTAAATGGCTGAAGCTATCTGCGGAGCTTGAGAAGCAGAAGGCATTATTGTATTGGGCGGCAGGCGTGAGAAACCTGAATCAGGAAGTTGGAACAGATTGATAAAAAGAAGGCTATCCCACATTCAATTTGAACGTAAGATAAGCCTCTTCTTACCTAAACCTAAACTACTTTTAATTTACACTAATGGGAAATGTAAGATCAAGATCAGTTTCACCATCGCTGTAAGAAGATGTTGCTGATTTCAAATCAGGTTGATGTTTTAATACAATATGAAATGTATTTGTACCTGTACTAGCCGTTGCTGCAGCAGTCCACTCAGTAGTTAATCCAATAGGTAAATTATTTTTGTCTTTATCTTTATAATTAACTGCATCGTTTCGGTTGTCGATGTTTCCATTACCCGTTGGATTGCTGAAAACATTACCCGTCCATGCAAAATAGAATTGATGTTCATCACCTTCTTCCAATACCTCATCACTTACCTTGTATTCATCATCAGTAGGTTGAGCCAATTCGTTAATCAGCTCCACGGTTAAGGTATATGTAATTCCTTTCAGGAGGTTGATCTCTCCGTCTACATTTATGCTTTGTGAACCGCTTCCGTCCGGATCAGTAGCGGTCACTTTTACTACCGATGCGCTTGTTCCGGCTGCTGGGGTAAATGTAAGAGTAGCTTTGGTAATCAATTCGGGAACATCCTCTTTAACTGGATCGTCATCACTGCAGCTGGCTAGAAACAGGATACTGGGGGCGATCAATAATGCTAAAATCCTTGAAATTCGGCTCATATCAGTTTATTTAATGCAACAATGTTGCAAATATAGACCTTAATCAGAACCCACAAACTCCTTTAGAAACTATATTTGAGCGCCAGTGTAAAATTACTGCCGAGGTCATCTGCATAGTAGCGC
>JBGATZ010000302.1:0-6099 GCA_044228905.1 Cyclobacteriaceae bacterium
TATACTGCAGAGCTTGAAATTAAAAACAGTGAGCTGGAACAATTTGCCTATGTTGCTTCGCACGATCTGCAGGAACCGCTTCGTAAGATTCAAACTTTTGCAGAACTTGTTCAGCAAAATCTGACAAACGAAGCGCTCGTAGCAAAATACTTTGATAAAATTCACGGCTCTGCTCAGCGCATGGCAGAACTGATCAAGTCGGTACTGAACTACAGCCGGTTAATTAAAGATGGAGCCGAATTTTCAGAAGTTGACCTGAATGAGATTATTGCCCATGTAAAAACAGATTTCGAACTACTCATTGAAGAGAAGAAAGCCAGCCTCAGCAGCGATCTGCTCCCAAAAGTGAAAGGGAACTCCTTGCAACTTACCCAGTTATTTGCGAATCTGATCAGCAATGCACTGAAGTTTTCCATCAATCCTCCGGTTGTAAGCATTCATTCGAAAATCGTAAACAGGGAAGCGCTCATCGATACCCCGAATTCTCTTACTTCAAAAAGTTATGTTGAGATTTCCTTCATCGATAATGGAATAGGGTTTGATCAGCAATATGAAAAGCAAATCTTTACCATCTTTCAGCGATTACATGGCAAGCAGCATTATGCCGGAACAGGGATCGGTCTTGCGCTATGTAAACGCATTGTAGAAAATCATAACGGACATATCACGGCCAAAGGTGAACCTGGAAAAGGTGCTATCTTTTACGTATATCTTCCCCTGTAATATCAGCGGACAATTACTTATCGCAGGTAAAGCTTAAATAGGGTCTTTTTGAAAGAAACTGGCAGATGTGGTAGTTATACCAATCATTCATATCTGGCGTACTCTTTGTTACTTTAAACGTTGTAAAGGATAACGTAAAACAACAAAAAATATGAAAACGCTAAGAAAGAACGGAATGCTGTTGCTGTGTTTTCTAACCGGCTGTTATTTCACGGCAAGCAGCCAGGATCAGTCTTCAGTTCCAGGGGATGATTTCAGCCTGGAAGGGGCGCTGGAATTATTTAAGAAATCTTCTTCCCCGGAAGAATTTGAAAAGATGCTCAACTCCGAAGATGGGAAGGTGAACAACCTGGATCTCAACGGAGATAATAATATCGATTACATCAAAGTGATTGACCGGAATGAAGGTAATGTGCACGCGTTTATTCTTCAGGCCGTTATTTCTGAAAATGAAAGTCAGGATGTGGCGGTGATCGAACTGGAGAAACTGGCGAACGGAAAAGCTGTGCTGCAGATTACAGGTGATGCCGATATCTATGGAATTGAAACGATCATTGAGCCTACCGAAGAAGTGAGAGTAAATGCGGGTGCAAGTACTGCGCGCACAGTAGTGAATGTGTGGGCCTGGCCTTCGGTACAATATGTATATAGTCCCTACTATACAGTGTGGGTTTCACCATGGGCGTGGAGTGTAAGGCCAATCTGGTGGAGGCCCTGGAGACCGATCTCTTATTTCGTATATGATCCATGGTGGCAACCGTATCGTCCGTATTACTCGGTATGTTATACGCACCGTATTGGCTATGCCCATCAGTTGTACAGACCTTATCGCACTACATCCGTAATTGTATATAACCGACATCACACCCAGATTGCACACTATCGTTCTACACGTGGTGATCAGTCGTATGGAGGACGGGGAAGATCCGATCATCATTCCAACGCGAACACTTATCGTTCGCGTTCAGATCATCAATCGAATGGCGGGTCACGCCATACTATGGGTGGCCGAAGCGGGAATAACGGTTCAACCGGAAATCCATGGAGAGGTCAGCAGCAACAAAATACCAATGGCCGTCAGCGGACATTTGAAAACCGGAATTCCAATTCTGTTGATCGCAGCTGGTCAGCGGATAACGGAAGATCTTCGCGCAACTTCCGAAGCAATGGTTCGGAGCAACATTCCATTGATCGTCAGCAATTGAATAACTCAACAGGTAATAGCCGCAGCGGATCTTTTGGAAGAAGTACACCTAACACTTCTACTCAACGCAGCATGCCTTCGTTTGACCGTGGCTCAATGCAACAACGTTCTCCTTCCTTTCAACGAGGCAGTTCTCCTGGTGGTGGTCGTTCTTCTCAGCCTGCAGGCGGTCAGCACAACGGAGGCAACCACGGTGGTGGCGGAAGAGGACGACATTAACTGATCATGTCATCAAGTAATAAAATCAACAGGATTCCGGAAACGGAGTCCTGTTTTCGTTTTTGCAGATGACCATCAATAACTCCAAATGCAAGTGTTGGAGACTTCGCACATATTGGAAACGCATGAAGTTAGTTAGTGTGCAGGGACCCGCATATTTAGCTGGCGTTGTCTGCTTCGGCTTTCTTGCGGTGATAGTAACGTGAAGCTTTGTCCTTGCTCCCGCAGTCAAGCATATTACACCATCTTCTTTTCTTGTTCTTGGTTTTGTCTAAGAATAACCATCCGCAGGCAGAACATTCTTTTATACGTGCAGAATCTTCCTGCGTCAATACATCAAATGCCGATTTTAAAACAGCATGCAATGGCTCTTCCAAGGAAACCGGACCTGCCTCAAAGCTCAACACATTGCTTCTCGGCCCTATGTCGAAACGAAGATGAGCAAGGCTTTCGCCCAGCAGTTGATTAAACTTACTTTGAATTTCTTTCTCCGGTTTTTTTTCATGCGCCAGCGAAGAGAATAACGCAAACAACACCTCGCGTGCGCTGACGATTTTCCTAAACACTTTTCCTGCCCGGACCGACTCTTTCTGTGCGAGTTCCGACAACTCCCTGAAGCGTTTCGAAGAAAGTAATTTCTGACGGCTGGCCCAATCCAGAAAATCGGAATAAGACTTCAGATAGTCTCTCCACACCTCTTCGTTCCTCGATCCAATCGTGTTGGTAAAGTCAAATACCACGCAGCCGCCATCCAGGCTCAGCTCACGTATGCTGGTGTATTCCATAGCAGAAAGATACTCCTTTTACCGTTAAAATTTGTTTAGCTGGTATGAATTACTACTTTACCATCAAAATTAGTTATGATGGTAAAAATAGAATATGCCCTGATTCTCCTGTTCGTCTCCTTTGTCCCGTTTGCCGTTGCTGCGCAATCAGTAGCTGAAGCCTATAAACCCGCGCGCATTGAAGGCCTCATCAAATTGGATGGTGTGCTGGATGATTCGTTGTGGGCCGCCACAACACCGCTTGATGATTTTCTTCAGGCGCTGCCAAAACCGGGGAATGAACCTACGGAGCGTACAGAAATAAGGATGCTGTATGACGACCAGTTTCTTTATATCGGCATACAGGCTTATGATTCCTTTCCCGACAAGATTGTAGCGAGAGGAATGGAACGCGACATTTTCTATGGCAATGATGACAACCTGGGAATCATTCTGGATACGTATAACGATAAACGGCAGGCTATTGGGTTTTATACCAATGCTCTTAGTGCGCGTTTCGATGAAGAATTTATTTCGAACGGTACCAATTTCAATGCGGCCTACAACACGTTCTGGAATGTAAAGTCGCGCATCAATGATCAGGGTTATGCAGTGGAATTCCAGATCCCGTTTTCCTCGCTTCGTTTTGAACCGAAGGAAGAGACACGGATGGAATTCAGGGTAACACGTTATGTTCGTCACAAAAATGAGTACATGGTTTATCCTCGCACCGATCCCAACACCTTTAACCTGATCTGGAATGTGAACACCGGGCGTGAAATTGTATTTCGCGATTTGAAAGCCAGGCGACCGTTATACCTTATCCCTTTTGTGCGCGCTACCTATCAGAAGCAAACCGACTTCGATGCTACGAATGCACAAGTTCTCACCCGATCAGCCTTTCTTCAGCGCAACCAGTTCACTTCTCACCCAGGATTAGATAAGGTACTCAGCAACGTGGGCATGGATATCAAATACGGAGTAAGTAAAAATTTCACGGTTGATGCTACGATTAATACCGACTTTGCACAAGCTGAAGCAGACAACCGCGTGATCAATCTCACCCGATTCAGTATTTTACTTCCGGAGAAGAGAGGATTCTTTCTGGAGTCGGCCGACTATATGAGCTTCGCCACCGCACAAACGCAGGTCTTCAATTCGCGTACCATCGGACTGGATCAAAGCTATGTTGTTCCCATTTTGGCGGGAGCACGAATCACGGGAAAAACAAACGGCTACCAGATCGGAGCGATGAACATTCAAACGCAGGGACTGAACCAGACCACTGTCGTGCCACAAAACTTCGGATTGTTTCGTATCCGCAAAGAGCTTTTTCATAACGGAAGTTTTATCGGAGCGATCGCCACCAACCGGATATCAACTTCCGGCCGCGCACTCTCCAACCAGACGGTGGGAATTGATTTTGTGCGAAGGTATGGTAACACTTGGATGACAGGGTTCAATGCCGTTACTTCCAATGATGCGCAACGCGCGGGTTTATTTAACCAAAGCAGCAATCTCTCCGCATTCCTGTTCAAGACATCAAACCTCGGCTATAGCAACACCACACTGGTAGAATATTCCGGAGAGAACTTCAAACCACGCATGGGTTTTGCCCCCGACTCGGGCTATGTATACGGAAGCATTTATAATGAATACCGGTGGCAATTGAAAAAGGCAAAGCGAGCGAACCAGTTCCGGTTGTCTAATCAATCGGTGAGTAAGTGGCGGGAAAACAATCACATCCTTGAAAGCATTATGACCAATATCGAAGCGGGACTTTTTTTCAAAAACGGAGTACTGCTAAGTTTTGCACCGGCTTTGCAACGTGAGTATGTACCTTATAACTGGGCGTTCGGAAAAAGTTTCGTGATTCCCCAAAAGTATTACAGCCTGAGTGGATATACATTTACCTTTAACGGAAGACAAACGCGGATCTTCAATTACAGCGGAGTGCTTTCGCATACTGATTATTACGGAGGCAAAGCATGGATGTACAGTACAATCCTCTCCTACGCATTGAGCAAACATTTTAGTGTCCGTGTCAATGGGCAATTCAATTTCATCCGTTTCCCCTCCGAGTATTCCGAGCAGTCGCGAACAAAATATACCACTGCCCTGTTATCGACTAGCCTTGTATATACGCAATCCACTTATTTTTCTGTGCGTCTGTTCACGCAGTATGATAATCTATCCAAAACCATTGGAACCAACCTTCGCGTGCGGTATAATCCGAAAGAAGGAACGGATCTTTATTTGGTGTACAGTCCGCGGATCAATACTGCATTTCCCACGTTGGCCGAAGATGAAACGCGTATGGTTGCAGACCGTCAGGTGGTGATTGTTAAATTCGTGAAAGCGCTGAGTTTGTGGTAGTGCAACAACACAAGTACTCACATGTTGCAATCATGCACGATGTTAGCGACAGTTAAGCACGCATTATAAAACGCGCTATTTATTCGAAGGTACTTTCTAAAAATTCATAGGAAATAATTTCTTCACGCATACCTCTTAGTTCCAGGCCAGGGCCAAACAGAATGGCCTGCGGAGCTTTGGCCTCCGGAAAAATGCGGATGACTTCCTCTCCTTCAATTCGTGCAAAAGAATAGCTGGTCTCTTTTCCGAGGCTCCTCACCCCCCGCTCGAAAGCTTTTGCCTTCGCAAGATCTCCAGTGGTCACGAATAGCACCTGAATGTTCTGGTCGCTGGCATAGGTCATGAGTTCCTCCACTTCAGATCGGCATAAGTCACATCCCGGCTCGAAGAAGTAGAGAATCACTTTCCCCGTGAATCGGTCTTTAGTAAACTTCGCTGTTTTTCCATCCGCATACGTCAGCTGGAAGCCCAGTCTGTTTTCAGGAGGGTTTTCAGCGGCATGACTCTTCATCAAAATTACTACAGCCAGAAAAGGCACTAAAAAAACCAGGTATAAAAACACAAAAATCTTTCTCATATGATCTGCGTGTTAAACGTTTCTTATTTCATTGAATTCGCATGCAAATTAGGCAACGAAGTAAAGCCTGATTTTACAAGTCGATGAGTACGGACTCTGCACCGATGAAATTTGCTTCTTTTCCGATACTGATTTCATCGGGTAAACTGGTGCTGAAAAAGGCGACTGTCCGCGGTTTTTTATTACATAGTTATCCTTGTTATACTTTCCACTTACGGGGCTGAACAGACGTGAAT
>JBGATZ010000303.1:0-6036 GCA_044228905.1 Cyclobacteriaceae bacterium
AACCGCAGAGGAGCAGAGTTCGCAGTGTAGAATATTTGAGCTTCAATCATGCTATCTGCATTTTGTTAATGTAATTCTTTGCCACCTCCGCGAACTCTTCGGTTTATTTTTTTATTTACCGCAAAGGTCGCGGAGATCGCAGAGTAGAGTATTCAAACTTTTAATTAACTCTAACCTGTCATTAAAATTTGAAACATGCATTTTTTTCTAATGTATACTTTGCTCTCTTTTCGTCTCTTCGGTTTATTTTTTTCAATGAGTGCCATCATTCTTAGCAATCTTTCTTACCTCCATCGTGTTGCCTTCTCCTTGCAATACGGGTGATCCCTTCGCAAACTTCACAGCTTCTTCAAAGGATTCCGCTTTTACTACGATAATACCTCCGATTGTTTCTTTAATGTCTCCGAAGGGTCCATTGGTAACTGTTCCATTGGAGTGAACCACCCGTGCTCCATCAAAAGGTAATCCGGTACCGCTAACGAACTTATTCTGTGCCGCAATACCTCCAATCCAGTCCATGGTTTGCTTCATCCATACCTGCATTTGTTCGGGTGATGCTAACTTTTGACCGTCTTCATGTCTCATGATCAATGCAAATTCTTCCATTTTTTTACGATTTAAATGTGTTTGATATTTGAATTACATCTACATAACAAATGGAATTTCACAAATTGGACACTGACGATGAACTATTTTTAAATTACTTAATAAGCGTTATACTAAGCCCTTTTCGCAATGTATTATGAATTTCTGCCACAGTATCAGTATGAGTAATCAGATCATCAATTTCATTTTGAGATGCATTGGCCATAACGTTTGCTTTATAACTGAAGTCTGAGCCCGCTTCTCCTTCTGCCCCAAATTTTCCGGTGCATTCAACTTCAACAGAACTTATGACAATGTTTCGTTTAGTGGCTTCACGATACAGATCATTGCAAAAACAGGTAGCTAGTGACAGGAGCAGTAATTCTCCTCCATTTACAGATGAACCATAACCATTTAGTTTCGGAGCAATGACAACGGTTTTCCGGTCTCCGTTTGTTTGTACATCAATATCATGTTGATGGAAACTGCTTTTAATTTTAGCGGATAAATTCATAATTTCTTTTCAAAGCAAACACTGTTTTCCATTCCAATATACTGTCCGTAATTAGGGATTACCTGGTAACCATTCTTTTTATAGAGTGCGATCGCATCGGGTTGTCTTTTTCCTGTTTCCAGTACGCAAGTGGTATAAGACAATTCTTCAGCCCATTTCTCTAATTCTGTCAGAACTTTGGTTGCAATCCCTTTACCTCTTTTTTCAGGATCAACATACATTCGTTTTACTTCCATCGCAGCCGGACTGAATTCTTTAATGGCGCCACAGCCCACTGGTTTGTTATTCTCATAGGCAACAATCACATGTTTGATCTTGTTCGTCTTGTTGTATTGCGCATAAAAAGCGTGGTCATCACCATCAATTACTGCTAACGCTGCATCGAGGTGTCTGACCAGCTCAATGAAATTGAGGTCTTCGGAATTGGTTCTTGCTAATTTGATCACTGGAATTATTATTTAATTCTTACATATTTTTCGATGTTGATGCGATTCACATTTTCACTTTCAATCTTCTCAATACCTTGCTGTACGAGAGTATCATTTCTAACAGTTACAGTAAACGTAAAGTCATTGCCTTCCCAGTTACGTGCTGTACAATACTCAAGATGTTCGGTATAGGTACTGTCTTTTAGGGTATAACTTCCGCCACCTG
This sequence comes from Cyclobacteriaceae bacterium, assembly GCA_044228905.1. Taxonomy (GTDB): domain Bacteria; phylum Bacteroidota; class Bacteroidia; order Cytophagales; family Cyclobacteriaceae; genus ELB16-189. The sequence continues at coordinate 1,754 of JBGATZ010000303.1, forward strand.
CGCCAAAAACGGCAGAGGAATCTTTTCCTTTGTTTAAGTCGTGCTGCAGGAATGCAAAATGAGTATCATTGATGATCTTAATGAATGACTTGTCAGTAGTATAGCTGGTCACTACGGTGTCGCTCTTCTCGATCAGTGTTCCGGTGATTAGTTTCCACGTTCCGGTAATGGGAATGACAGATCGTACCGTGGCATTATTGTTTTTGGTTTTTGAGACACACGAAGCAAGTACAATTAACAAGAGGAAGATTCCGGATTTAATGTTGGTCATAATATTTTAAAGAGATCAGGTAATAAGTGGTAAGATAATTATTAGAGAAGACAACGGATAAGAATTAATTCAAAATGATAAAGTCAGTCTCAGCGAAGATGGGAATCAGAGAAAAATCCCGTGCAAGAATAATCAACGCTCCCGAGGATTCACTTCAGGCCATTCAACTTCCAAAACTTGATCTTGCTTCCCGGCTAAGCGGCACGTTTGACTACCTTCATTTCTTTGCAACTACTCAGGCAGAACTTCACCAACACTTTGCAAAGTTAAGGACTCACCTGAAAATTACAGGCATGCTCTGGATATCGTGGCCAAAAGGAAGGAAACTGGGGACGGATCTTTCACTTACCAAAGTAATTGAGATTGGATATGACTACGGATTGGTGGAGAGCAAAGCATTGAGCATCGATAACACCTGGTCGGCATTAAAATTCACACACCCCAAAAAAGGGAAAGTCTATGCTAACAGCTATGGAAGACTGAAAGAATAGACTTTCGTTAAAGGACTATAGGTACCGGTTACTTTACTACGATATCAACTTCGGCATTGATTACACTCTCCGGATTGTTTTTATCCCACACCTTCATCTTCACATGATATTTTTCTCCTGATTTCATCGGTTCTCCAACGGTGATCGTTCCGCGCAAGGCTGACGCATCGGTTGCGGAATACCCTTCTGTGCCTGCAAATAGATCTGCTTCATTGATCACAGCATTGCCTTGCGGATCAGTAACACTCAACATTAATCCTGGAAATGCTTTATCATCCTTCAATGTGTAATTGGTAATACCCTGAGCGACAATTGCTATTTTGGAATTGAGTACTACTTCATTGTTGCTCATAGCAGTATTGTCCGGACCAACTAAAAGTACTTCTTCAACTCCAAAGCCATTATAGCTTTGTGATAATCCAGTGCCAAAATCTTTCTTTGTTCCTGCACTGAAATTACAGCTCCATAACAGTACAGTGCCGATGAACATAAGGGGTAATAAAATCTTTTTCATAGGTGTTTTTTTTATTTATGAGGTTGCTTTTCCTAATCCTTTAGGAAACATAATTGTAAGTAAAGCAATGATCAGTAGAAAGTTGAATTCAATCCCGTTTCGTCCGCCACCTACTACATACCAACCTTCCTTCAAATGAACCATGAAGATTCCTATCACCAATATTAGTATGGTAACAATGGATGCCCATTTTACATACTTTTCAAAGAGCAAACAGAAGGCGGCAGCCACATGGGAGAGCTTTATTGCCCAGGCGAGCACCATGCCAAAAGGGGCAAAGCCAACCTCGTTTAGATAAAGATTGCCGAAGTTACTGATTCCACCAGTAAACATTCCGGGTATGCTATGCATCAACAGAATGATGGCTACGGCTACACGGAGCAGAAATGTGCTATTGAATATGTTCATAGAATGCGACTCTGATAGGTTTGCATTCAATGAAATTACTAAAAACAATTGACTTATGTCTTCAATACTTCCGTCTTGTGATTTAATGCGGAAGTTGTGCCCACCGTTATGTCAATAGTCACACCGGTTATTCTTCTGGCCAGATCAGAGGCAAGAAACACTGCCGTAGAGGCAATGTCCTTCATAGAAGGCAGGTCTTTCAGCATGGTGTCTGCTTTCATCTTTATAAAGATCTCCTGAGCTTCCGGAGAATCGGCCGCTTCTTTAAACGGACGTGAATCCAGCGAGCCACCAGAACGGATATTCACTGCACGAACTCCGAAAGGCCCAAGCTCTGCAGCCAGGTTTTTCGAGAACACCTCGATGGATGCGCATACCGGCCCAAAACCTGCTACTTGTGGATAACCAATTCCTCCTGGAGTCGCTGTGAGTGTTAAGATCACACCTGAACCTTGCTTGCTCATGATCTTTCCTGCGGCAGTGGCTGTTAAAAAATGAGTTCGCATGGCAGTACTTACCGGAGTTATAAATTCTTCAACATCCAGATCAATTAAGGAAGTATTCTGTTTGACCGGAATACCTATAAGATTGAAAGAGATATCAATACTTCCAGCCTTTTTTATAACCTCATTAAGATGAGTTTGAATAGATGCCGCATCAAGCGCATCAACTTTTGCTGCTTCCGCCCAACCTCCCTCCGCATTGATTTGCTTAGCCACATCTTCAGCTAATTTCAGATGCCGATTGGTGACAAATACTTTTGCCCCGGCACGAGCCATTTCCAGTGCTACTGCTCCACCCAGTGATGGACTTGCTCCATAAATGATTGCATTCTTGTTATTCAGCATAATCGATCAGTTGAATTTGGCTATGAAATTACAACAGAGATTAATTTTTCACCGGGTGATTTGCGACAAAATAAAGGTGAATGTCGCAACGCCTCCGCCTCTAAATAAAAGAGCCTTGTGTTTTTACACAAGGCTCTTTACATAAGATGACCTCACAGAATAGCTATTCAATCCATGTGACTTTCGGTGATTTGTAATAGTCGATATCCAATGCCTTGAAACGTTTGGCATGCTGTCCCAAACGTACTTTGTATTCATCCCAGGTTCTTACTTTGTTTTTAGTCCATGCGATTTCTGCATATCCCGGAAGACGAGGGAATACCAGGTATTCAATATCATCCATGTTTGTTACGGTTTCTGACCATAATGGTGCCTCAACACCCAGAATATTTTCTCTCTCAATTCCATGGGAGAAAGTGGTTGGGTCCCAGCTATACGCAGAGTCTACTTCAATGTATGCGGCCCAATGTAAACCGATCCGTGAAGTAGAGTCGTATTGCATATCCAGGTAGGTCTTTTTGGCTGGAGACATAATCAAAGTACTTCCTTTCTCCACCGCCATTTGAGCATACGTTTCCTTGTTCCAGTGTTGAGTTACCACATTGTCATCGATGTTTCCCTGAGCAACTTCTTCCCAGCCCACCATTTTCTTTTTATTATTCTTCACAATTTCAGTGAAGCGGTTCACAAACTTGATGTAATCTTCCTTCTTCGTTACGTGTGCTTCATCGCCACCTACGTGGAAATAAGGTCCGGGTGTGATCTCGGAAATTTCTCTTACCACATCGTTGATGAACTTAAACGTTTCTTCTTTCTCATAGCGAAGTGTGCTGAAGCCCACCTGCGTTCCTGTATATAATTGAGTCGGTTTTGCCTTAGCTCCTAAAATATCGGGTGAATTCAAGTCAAGCTCTACTCTTCCTTCTTTAGGTACTTGTATTCCTCCATTCAATTCCCCATACGATGCCAGTGCAGAGTTAATATGCCCCGGCATGTCAATCTCGGGAACGATCGTGATGAAACGACTCTTCGCATAAGCAATGATATCTTTGTACTGCTCTTGTGTATAGAATCCTCCTTTGCCGCCACCTACTTCAAGTGAGCCACCATGCTCTGTTAATTTTGGCCACGATTTGATCTCAATACGCCATCCTTGATCATCACTTAAGTGAAGGTGAAGTACATTCATTTTATAGTAGCTGATCAGATCAATATACCTTTTGGTTTCTTCTACAGAGAAAAAGTGACGGGCTACATCCAGCATCGATCCGCGCCATTCATAGGCAGGAGAATCTTTAATTACACCGGTAGCAATTTCCCAATGGGTGGTATCTGCCGCTCCGCCTTTTTCGATTGATTCCGGAAATAGTTGTCTTAAAGTCTGAACGCCATAAAATAATCCTGCAGGCTTACCACTAAGTGTGATTAACGCATCATTAATTAAAAGCTCATATCCTTCTTCACCTAAGGCAGCATTCGCTTCGCTGTTGTTCAAATAGATTCCCGATTTGGGTGCTTTTTCAGAAACGCTTACATCCATTTTGAAACCTGTTCCTTTAGTAAGGAAGTCAGCAAGATATTGACCTACCGGTTTCAGGTCTTCAGAAGCAACATAAACCTTTGATTCTTTGGTAAGCTCAAACGCTTTACCTGTTACCATTGAGGAGTCAGCTTTCGGAATAATATTTTGAAAACGAGAGATTGCCTGGGGTGAAGCATCTTTTGCTTTTTTACCACAGGAAACAAGCCCT
>JBGATZ010000304.1:0-6054 GCA_044228905.1 Cyclobacteriaceae bacterium
ATCAAGGTCATGCTTTTTCTGGAAGGATCTTGTCTGCTTACCCGGCTCATAATTGTTCCCCAGTGTCCTTCATTACTTGGTGTGGCGGTGGCAAATGAAACATCTTTTACCTGAGCAATACTTCTAAGCTCATTGGCTAAGGCCGGAGCTTTCTTTGATCCCTTTAATTCTACATTGATTACATTGTCCTTATCGAAACCCAGGTTTTGATTTCTTAAATAATCAACTTGCTGAGAAATTAATGAGACGGCAATTAGTAGCCCGGCTGAAATGGTAAACTGAGCAACCACCAATCCTTTACGCAGCCAGGAAGAACCGGAATTTCCTGCTGACAGGATTGATGACTTCAATGTAGTGGCAGGATTGAATCGTGAAATAATCCAGGCAGGATAAATTCCTGCGAGCAAACCAGTTAATAAAACCCCACCTGACAGGGCAAGAATTAGTATTGGAGAAGCGATCAAATCAAAGGCAATTTCTTTCTCTAATAATGTGTTGATAGAGGGAAGAAATAATTGAGCTACAGCAACAGCCAGCAGGCCTGAGATCAATGCCAGGATCCATGCTTCGGTAAGGAATTGATTGATTAAATGAAATTTTCCTGCACCTACCGATTTTCTTACGCCAACTTCTTTCGCGCGGTTAAGTGCTTGAGCGGTGGACAGGTTCATGAAGTTGATACAAGCCAAAGCCAATACAGCTGATCCGATTAATGCAAAGAACCACAGCCATGAAGTATTCACGGCTTGTATCCAATTGCCACCTCCGGCATATTGAGAATTGAAGTGAATGTTGCTCAACGGTTGTACATCGAAATCGGTACGCATGAATTTAGGCATGTGTGGATCAGAATTTATATTCTTGTCTGCAATACCTTTTAGTTGGGCGTTAAGCGTATTGATATCGTACTTTTCAGGAAGTACTACATATGTTTCGGTTCCTGAAACATACGACCATCCATTAAGTCCCTGTCGCAGATATTCTTCATCCGGTACAAAGGAAAGTAACATCGAGGCCTGGAACTGAGTGTTGCCAGGAAAATCTTTGATCAGTCCACCAACTGTAATGTCAATATCTCCTCTGAGTTTGAAGGTCTTTCCTACGGCATCTTCATTACCAAAAAATTTCTTTGCAGTGGATTCTGTTAGCAAAGCCTGGTAGGGTTGGCGGAGTACCTGGTAAGGATTTCCGCTAACTGCATCAACCGTGAAAACATTCAGAAAGTCAGGTTCAACGATGATCATCTTTTCCTGCAGAAAGCGCTTTTGCGGATTGATTTCAATAATGCTTTTCTGCTGTGGATGAACAAGAGTAACATATTCTAATCCGGAAATGCCGGTGCGTATGGCATCAGCCAGTGGCAGCGGAGTAGAAAAATGATAATTTTTCTTTTCTCCTTTTTCACCTTCTGACCATACTGAGTTGATGCGATAGGTGCGTGCAGCGTTTGCATGATAGGCATCGAAGCTTAACTCGTGGCGGAGGAATAACGCAATTAATAGGCATACGCTCATTCCCAGTGTAAGCCCTATCACGTGTAAAGTGGTGTTTAGTTTTTGTCTGCTCAGATGCCGGAATGCAAGCTGAAGATTTTTAGTGATCATATTTACTTTCAGTTTGATGTTGATACTACTATTCGCTTTTCAAAGTTGTGGCGGGATTGACTTTAGCTACCCGATAAGTAAGATAACTTAACGTCAGCCACGATATCAGGATAAGTATCAATCCTGATCCGATGAAAATAAACGGATTGAGTTGAATGCGGTAAGAGAAATTCTGCAGCCATTTATCCATCATCCAGGCTGAAGCTGGTGCGGCAATGAAGATGGCTACGAGTATAAGTACAGTGAAATCTTTTAAAAGCAGAATAATGATACTGATGAATTCCGCACCAAGCACTTTACGGACGCTTATCTCTTTTGTCTTGTTGCGGAATGTGAGGGCGGCTATCCCCAACAGACCAAAGCATGCGATGATAATGGCGATGGCTGCAAAAACAACAATGACCTGACCTATTTTTTCTTCAGCCTGGTATTGCTGATTCAGACTTTCGGACAGGAAGAAGAATTCAAACCCGAATCGGTTGTCGAATTTTTTCCAGACCGATTCAACATTTGCTATGGTACTCTTGAAGTCAGCCGTATTTACCTTCATGAGTATGTAGTTGAATTCATCATCTCCCAGTTTGAAAAGTAAAGGCTTAACCGACTGGTGGAGTGATTGGAAATTAAAATCCTTCACCACACCAATGACAGTGCCTTTCAGTTCATAGCCGTTTAATTTCCATAGAATTTCTTTGCCCACCGGATTTTGAAGATTAAGATTTTTTACAGCTGTCTCATTGAGAAGAAATGCATTTTCTTCATCTGCCGTATTGCTTCTGAGAAAGTCGCGGCCGTCTGCAAGGGGTATGTTCAATACTTTTAAAAAATCATAACTCACCATTACATCGGAAGTATTAATCGAATGATCAGGGTGCTGCACATCGATAACTTTGCGTTGATTGAATGATCTGCCGGGTATATTGGTAGAGGCAGAGATTTGAGAAATGCCACTCAGCTTACTTAGCTCAGTTTGTAGTTCTTCAAAATGGTCTTCCATTGCATCGTGATTTTTTACGGGAATAACTACTACTTCCTCCTTACTAAAACCCAACGATCTGTTTTTAATGGAGTCAAGCTGGTTATAAATCACCACACCTGCGCATATCAGGATCATTGATGCGCTGAATTGAAATACCGTGAATGTTTTACGTATCCATATTCCTTTTGGACTTTGTAGAAACTTTCCTTTCAGGACCGAGGTTGGTTTGATAGAAGATAAGTAAAGCGAAGGATAAAGCCCGGCAGCGATGCCAACAATTAATCCCAGCCCCGAAAGAATAAGGATCAGTGAGCTTAGTGAAAATGTAAGTGAGTTGTCGGTAACTAGATTGAAAAAAGGGATTGTCAGTTCTATCATTACAATAGAAATGATCATAGCAAAAAAGGCAATCAATACCGACTCTCCTGTAAATTGAAAGATCAGTTGACGTTTGAATGCACCTAACGTTTTGCGAATTCCGATTTCTTTTGCACGCTCAGACGATTGTGCGGTCGTCAGATTAATAAAATTGATGCAGCCAATAATCAGGATCAGTGCAGCAGCGGCAATCATCATGTAAACATATTCGATGTTTCCATTGGCTTCGAGTTCCCAGCGAACATTCGATTTCAAATGAATATCTGTAATGGGTTGAAGTTTTATTCCGTGTTTATTTTCTGCCAGCATTTTGAAATCTTCAGCAGACCAATCCACATACTTTTTTAGCCACTCCGTGAGCTGACTTTCCAGTTTCTTTGCATCAGTACCTGGTTTTAATCTCACATAATTATAGTGGCCAAAATCCTTCCAGGTATAGTATTCGCTTTTGGGATCTTCCAATGCTTTTTCCAGGACGTAAGAGACCAGAAAATCAAAATGAAAATGAGAGAGTTCGGGAACATCTTTAAATACTCCCACTACTTCTATTAGTACTTTGTCATCATTCACTGATAGATATTTTCCAATCGGGTCATCGTCCCCGAAATATTTTTTAGCTGCCTTTTCAGAGATAAGAATTCCACCCATTTTTTTGAGTGCCTGATCCTGATTCCCTTTTACTAATTCAAAAGAAAATACCTTAAAAAAAGTGGTATCAACTGCCAATATGCCTGTTTCATCATACTGAATATCTTTTTCGCGATTACGAATGGAAAATGTTTCTCGTGTCAATCCAGGTCCCCAAAGAGGAGAAAGGGTCACTGCATTTTCTACTTCAGGAAAGTCATGTACGAGTGCTTGCGCTAACGGATGAGGCGTTCTTGTTTGTGGATTATCGTCATGCCATATGATCCGATAGATGTTTTCAGAGCCCGCATGAAACCGATCATACGATAATTCTGTTCTTAAATATTGAAGGATCAGGAAGACACATGTAATGCCCAATGCAAGTCCAAAAATATTTATCAGGCTGAACAGCTTATTCTTGAGTATGCTGCGAAAGGACGTTTTCAGATAGTTGAAGAACATGATGGTATGTGTTGATTTTAATCAGTATTCTATTTTATTTATTCATTCTTTAATACCTGGGCCGGATTGGTTAATGCTGCCCGCATGGATTGAAAGCTAACCGTGCATGCCGTAATCAGGGCAACCAGTGCGAATGCCTTTACATAAATCCACGGACCTATGGTTACATGATAGGCGAAATTATTCAGCCACTCGCTGGCTGCGTAATAACTTATGGGTATGATGACTACAAATGCAATCATGACCAGCATGAAATACTTTTTTGTAAGCAGAAAAAGAAGCGAATGTATGCCTGCTCCAAATACTTTGCGGATACCTATTTCACGAACACGTTGGTTAACACTGTACTCGACCAACCCAAATAATCCCATACAGGCAACCATGATAGTGATCCCGGTAAAAATGGAGAATAGCGCAGATAATTTCTCTTCTGACCGATACATTGTATCAAAATTTTCGTCCACGAATTTATACGTGAAAGGCCACTCCGGATCCAGCCGTTCATACGTGCTTTTTAGATGAGCAATTGTTGCAGACTTATCATCTGGCTTAATACGTAAGGTGATTTTCCAGTAAGCGTCAGGGAAAATTTGCATGACAACAGGTGTCAGTTGCTCACGTAAACTTTTAAAATGAAAATCCTTAACAACACCAATTACTTTTCCGTGCTTAACTGAATCTTTTCCCCATATGTTCCAGTCCAGTTTCTTTCCTATTGCCTGATCAGGAGTTCCCAGTCCGAAAATTTTCACGGCTGTTTCATTTAGTATAAAGCCTTCCTTTGCATCAGAGGGGTAATTACGATTGAAATCCCGCCCTTCGATGATATGCATTTGCATGGTTTTAATGAAGTCATAATCGATGCAGAACAAGTTGGCAGGTAGGCTTTTTTGACTTACAGGATCAATTACTCCATCTCCGGCAATGATGTCGCCCGGAATGCCAAATCCCGCAGTGGCACTGATCACATTGGGATGATTGGAGAATTCGCGCTTGGTGACTTCAAAATGTTTCATCTGATTTTCGCGTATTGGAATCATCACGAGTTGATCCTTACTGAAACCCATATCTTTATTTTGTAACAGATCATTTTGTGAAAGAACAACCATTGAACCAACAATCAGAAAGAAGGAAAACATAAACTGGAGAACTACCAGGCTTTGTCGGAAAAACACAGTATTGCCTGAGGCGCTATTCTTATTGTATAAAACCGCAGCGGGTTTGAATCGCGAAAGATAAAATGCGGGATAGCTTCCGGCTATCACACCAAGAGCAATGCAAAATAAAACAAGCAGAAACGAAAGGTCTGGTGTAAATGGTAACACCAGTTTTTTTTCTGCAAATTGATTGAGATAAGGCAATGCGAATTCGGCAATAACCAGTGAAAATATCAATCCAATAAAAGTGATCACCACAGATTCAGAAATAAACTGAATAATCAGCTGCTGACGATGGGCACCCGCTACTTTGCGAACGCCAACTTCCTTCATTCTTTTTAATGATCGTGAAGTGGAAAGATTGATAAAATTAAGACTGGCGATCACCAGGAGAAGCAAGGCGGTAAATGATAAGATGTAAACAGTTTGAGCATTTCCGCGTTGTGCCATTTCCCACTCAAAATGGGAAGAATGTAAATGAATATCTTTAATATTCTGTAAGTGAGGCACGTAGAGAAATCCTTCCTGTTTTATTTTCGGATAAGCATACTTCTCAACAAAAGGAAGAAATTTTGCTTCCAGGGCAACTGCATCCGTATTCGGTTTCAATTTCAGATAGGTGAAGATCTGTTGCCACTGCCAGTTGTCGAAACGATCTTTTACCCAGTTTTTAGTAAGTGTAGAGAAGGAAAGGAGGTAGTTGATTTTAAGATGTGAACGTGTAGGGATTTCTTCAAAGACTGCTGAAACCTGATAATCCAGCTCATCGATTTTTATGAATTCGCCTAATGGATTTCGGTCATCAAAGTATTTTTTGGCAAGTGTTTCGGAGATGGCTACTGTATTG
>JBGATZ010000305.1:0-6047 GCA_044228905.1 Cyclobacteriaceae bacterium
AAATGATAAAGAGGAAACGTATGTACTGGTGGAGCAAATGCCAAATCCGCCTGGTGGCATGTCGCAATTAATGCGATATATCTCATCCACTGTGCGCTATCCGGCTGAAGCAAGAAGAAACGGTGTTTCTGGAAGTGTCTTTGTAGAATTTGTTGTAGAAAAAGATGGAAAGCTTTCTAATATCAAAGTAGTAAAGGGTCTGGGGTCTGGTTGTGATGAGGAAGCGGTTCGCGTGTTTGCTGGCTCGCCAAAGTGGAGCCCGGGCACACAAAGGGGGCAGCCGGTTAAAGTGCGAATGGTAATGCCAATTGTTTTCAGGCTTGAAGGTGTAAAGCCCAATAATCAGGATGATTTCTATTCGTACATGCATAGAAAAATTGAATATCCGATTACAGCTCGTAGGATTGGTGTAGAGGGTGTGGTTATTGTGAAGTTCACTCTTGATAGAAAGAAGGGAGTAATAACTTCATCCAGTGTCGCTCATGATATTGGTGGAGAGTGTGGTTCGACCGTATTGAATGTTTTAACAAAAATACCGGAGGCAGTGTTGTCTTCCCTTAATCCGAAGTTCAACAATTTTATACTACCTGTTGTTTTTGGATTAGAAAAGAGAAACATGACCATTCCTGCTTATGAAAAGGCGGAGTCAGAAGAAGTGCTTGATCCTGTTTTTGTGATTGCAATAGGATTGAACATCCCATCACAAATAAATCCTAACATTCCCCCTGGCATTCCTTCCGGGCCGATGGCGAATCGGTGGTATTCTGCATCCTCGGTAGAGGACGTGCTGACCAAGAAGCCAAAAGTTTCTTCTCTCGCACTCGTAAATAAAAACCTAATTACCATCCCCGGTAGCATTAGCCAACTGAAGTCAATAAAATACTTAGACCTGGAAGGGAATAAACTAACGGAGTTACCTGAAGAGATTTCTCAACTGATTAATCTTGAAGGATTATACGTTCCATTGAATAAACTGAAAGTAGTACCTCAAACTTTTCCCAAACTGACCTCATTGAAAATACTTGGTTTGGGCAATAACGAAATAGAAAAATTTCCCACAGAGATTACACAACTTCAGTCCCTTGAAGTGCTCGATTTATCTGGTAACAGGATTTCAGAATTACCGATTGAGATAAAAAATCTTCAGAAGTTAAAATTGTTGTCTTTGAAGTTTAATCAACTCACTTCACTACCTGAAGAATTCTTTAGCCTTGTTACATTGGAGAGACTGTATCTGGAGGGTAATAAGTTTAGTGACGAAATGAAGTCCACCATCAGATACAGGCTATCGAAAACCGAAATTTATTTTTAATCGAGAGAGTATGACGAATATCAAAACCCTAACTCCACCTGCAAGGCAGTAGTCCAATACGCTTTGAAGAATGAATCCGTAGCAGGATCGGTCATGCGTGTGTAAATAACTCCTGCCTGGATCTTGAAGCGATGTGCCATGATGTATCGGGTGAGTCCCAATTCATAGTTCTCGGTGATCTTTTCGTTGATGGTTGGAAACAACGGATTGTTATATAATTCCGCTGAAGGAACTACAGTAGCATAGCGTGTAGCGACTTCAAAATTATTCTTAAACAGATAACTTAATTGCGACATCCATCCATAACCTGTATTTACGATCCTGATCTGTTGTGGGTTTTCTGAATTAACAGTATGTGGATTATCCGTAGTGCGTTTCATAAACTCCGAATACCACGCCCAGCCATTGTACTTCGCAACCATATCTACAGCAAGTGTTTTTAATGTGCGACTCGCATACAAATCATTTCCCAACTGCCCATGCTGACGCATCGCGCGATCATTGTACGAGTAAGCTGAGGCAATAGATATTTTTGGCTTCGGTTCGCGATCAAGATCACCCTCTACTTCCACGTCCGAAGAAAATTTCCCCAAGGGTAAAAACTCTACGCGACCGGTGTATGCCAAACCCTTATCACTCATCGTGGCATTTCTTCCTTCACCAGAAGTGATTGCTCCTTTGAACACAACATTTGGTAAAGTGTATTGTCCGAAGACACCGAAATCACGATCGATGTTGAAGTGAGCATTCACAATAGAACGATCATAAAATTGCTGATCTCCGGAAGACGTGACACGTTGACGATTGCCTGGTAGTTTGGTTTGTCCGAAGGAGAAACGTAAACGTGAAGTAGGAGAGTAGTAAATTACTGTGAAAGTAATACGTCACCTTCGGACTATACACAAAACCCTTGAACTTCATACGCATTCTGCGTGTGCGGAATTCCAGTTTGTCGGGAGTGAGATCGGTATCGCTCACGCTGGTGTACACCACTCTGTTCTGCATCCGGAATTGGAAGTTGACAGAAAACAGACTATCGGCAGCAACCACTCCAAGACCTGTTCCTTTTTTGGAGTAGGTTGAAAATGGTTTTTTAGGAGTTTTTTGAGCTGCTATTTCTGAACTGATTAGTAGCAGAAAAAACAGAATGGAAGCAGTGCCCATAGAAGAAGCGAATTTTTTCTTCGAAAAACCGTAAGAAATTAATCCACTAAGGGATGAAGCAAAATTTATTTTTGGGGTAAGTTTTTGTTTCATGCCCGCAAAAATATACTCCTGTATATTACCCGAATTTTAAGCTTTTAACATTGCGGTAACATTGTGGTAATGTGGATTCGGAGAGTGAGAGAGATCGTGTCTGAAGACACTCTTGCATGATTAGTCCGTAGAGCGCTGCGCTAACTCTACGGACAGGACATGAAGCAATCAGCCTTCGACAAACTCGGGGACAAGTAAAATTACTTCACTGCTATTTCTTCCTTCGAAGCTTTCGCGACCACTTCATTTCCGTCTCTCAATTCTTCTGTTGCTTTTGCTACGACAGGTTGACCTTCTTCAATGCCACCGAAAACTTCCGTCATGCCATTCGCTTGTGTACCGATCTTCACATCAATCCATTTCGCTTTGCCATCGATGAGCTGTATTACAAACACGCGCTCGGTAGAGTTAACCACTGCGGTTGCAGGTACAAACAACGTTGGTGTAGTGCGTTCGACAGGCAACGTCACTTCTGCGTACATGCCTGCTTTCAGTAAGTGTGCGGTGTTGTTTACGTCAAACTCTACCATCATGGAACGAATGGAATAATCCAGACTTTGAGAGCTGCGTGATAACTTGGCATTGAAGACTTTTTCAGGTAATGCCGTTACTTTAAAGGTGACTGCCTGCGCATCTTTCAACTGACCAGAATAAATTTCCGGAATCCCCATGGTCAATCGTAATGTCTGACTGTTTTCCAAAATGAACATCGGCTTACTTCTTTCCGGACCCACTAATTCACCTGGAGAAATATTTCGTTCCACCACCGTTCCTTCAAATGGTGCAGTGATGTTTAAGTAGTTCACCATCTCCTGGATAGCCTGATAGGAAGCCGTGGCTGATAACACCTGCATACTGTCAACCTGCATTTTTGATTTCGCTACATCCAGTTCATTAAGTGCAATGGCTCCTTGCGTTTTGCTGGTCTGTAACATGCGTGTGTACGTCAGCTTGCTGGCAATCTGTTTGGATTTATAATCTTCCACTTTTGCCAAGGCTTCAGCCAGTTGTGCTTTCAGTTCAGGCGCCTCCAATGTAGCAAGCACTTGTCCTTTCTTCACGAATGATCCGCGATCGGTAGTCACCGTGCGAACGTATCCTTTCACTTTCGCCTGTATGTTCGTCACTTCCCATGGCCGAAGATCACCGGGCAATGCAATGGATCGTGCGGGTTGTAATTTTTTGATCGTGACGGTTTCTACTGTGTCAGCTGCTTTCTTTACTTCTGTTTTATGCTCTTCTTTTTTGGAACATGCTGCTGCGAGAAGAATGATAAGTGCGAATACGTAATTGAAGGATTTCATATTTATTCGTTTTGCTTTTGAGTCCACGGACAACTGTCGACTGTCAACAGTTGTCCGTGGACAATATTTTTAATTAATGCTATAAAACTTGCTTTCCGGATCCTGCGGATCCAATGACACCGACTGCAACGATGCTTTTTTCTGCAACGACACAAAGGCATTAGGAAGAATCAACAACGAAGCAATGGTGGAGGCAATCAATCCACCAATTACTGCTTGTCCTAATGGAGCAACCTGGTCACCGCCTTCACCAACTCCCAGTGCCATTGGCAACATACCCGCTACCATCGCAATACTCGTCATCAGGATCGGACGAATACGACTCTTCGCTGCCAGCATCGCTGCTTCGCGTGCATCGCCTAATTTCATTCGCAGGTTTTCTGCGTTCGTAATCATCAGGATCGCATTCGCTACCGATACACCTACCGACATGATGATACCCATGTACGATTGCAGGTTCAGTGTTGATCCTGCGGCAAGAAGCAATAATAAACTTCCTGCAATTACTGCGGGCACTGATGACAAGATCACTGCTGATACTTTGAATGACTGATAGTTCGCACTCAATAAAAGAAAGATCACCACAATCGCTACCACCAATCCACCTTGTAAGCTGGACAATGTTTCAGCTAACAATTTCACCTGACCTTTCACATTCACAATCACACCGCGTGGAGGTTCGCCTGCTGCCTTCACTGCTTTTTGTACTTCTTCGTTCGCGGCACCTAAGTCTTTATTCTGAAGATTCGCAGTGATTGTTACCAATCGGTTTGGTCCTTCGCGATCATACTCACCAGCTCCGGTAGTCTGATAAATCGTAGCGACATCAGAAAGAATCGGGCGGCCCCCTGCTGCACCCAACGGAATGTTGCTCACGTCTTCCATGCTTTTGATTTTATTTTCAGGTAACTGCACTTGTACCTGGTACGCCATTCCTGATCGCGGATCCATCCATAGATTTTTTTCAGTAAAGCGACTCGATGAAGTGGAAGTCACCATGGAGCGTACCACCTGGTTAGCGGTGATGCCCATCTGACCTGCGCGCTCACGATCCAGATCAATTTTCACTATAGGATAATTCAATGGCTGTGGAATTTGTACATCGCGTAGGAAGGGAATCTTTTCCATCTCGCCCTGAATCTTCAATGCAAAGCGATAGGCTTCCTGAATATTTTTTGAAGCCACTGAAATTTCAATTGGAGTCGGTGATCCCTGGCTCATGATCTTTTCTACCAACTCAATTGGTTCGAATGATACTTGTACGGTTGGCAATGCGGCTTTCCATTTGGCTCGAAGACGTTCTTTCAAGTCAGCCATGTTGGTATGAAACTCTTCATTCAATGCCACTTGTACTACCGCTTCGTGTGGTCCACTCGTGAATACGAAGATGGAGCTTGTTCCATAGCTGGATGGATTTGTTCCCACGTAAGTGGAAGTGATGCCCATATTTTCGTCACCTACTTCTTCTTTAATGATCTGAAGTGCTTTCAATGTGAGCTCTTCGGTTCGTTCAAAGCGTGTTCCATCGGGAGCACGGAGTCGCAATTGAAACTGACCAGTGTTTGATTTGGGAAGAATGTCTGTTCCGATGAAACTGAACCCCAATCCAATCAATACGAAAGCAAGAACCAGATAACCGGCAACGACAATGCCACCACGATTCGCTAAACTTTCCAGTGTGCGTTCGTATCGCAGTTTGAATTTATCAAAACCACTTACCTTTTGCTGATGATGAAGTGTGTTGTCTTCGATGAGTGTTTGATTCTCTTCACGGCTATCTAATGCCAACGTAGGTGCTTCATGCTTTGGATGATCTTTCATCAGCCAGTTGGAAAGTACAGGTACTAATGTTTGTGCCAATACATACGAAGATATCATTGCAAAACCAACCGACAATGCTAACGGAAGGAACATCGATTTTGGAATCCCTTCCATCATGAATGAAGGAGCAAACACGGCAAGAATACACAGCAGGATCAGTAACTCCGGAAAGGCAATCTCCAGAGATGCATCGAGAATTGCTTTCGATTTGGTTTTGCCCATCTCCATGTGCTGGTGAATGTTCTCAATCGACACAGTGGCCTGATCGACCAGTACGCCAATCGCCAAGGCAAGTCCGCTCAATGTCATGATGTTGATGGTTTGCCCGAAGAGATTTAAAAGAATCACTGCTG
>JBGATZ010000306.1:0-6033 GCA_044228905.1 Cyclobacteriaceae bacterium
AAAATAAACCTGAAGGTGAAACGCCCAACGGGTCATGTCACCATAAAAGTCTCTCAGGTAGGGGTTCTCATCTACCGATTCATATAATGGCAGCCAGTTGTAATGCTTCGCCAGTTTTTCCACCAAAGTCGTTTTCCCACAACCAATATTTCCGGCTATTGCTATATGCTTGATTTTAGACATTTCTTTTCGTTCAGGCAGCAAATTCCAAATATCAATTCACATCTGCCAAACAATTTCTAAATTTCATTCGCCAAAGAATGCGATTCGAAATGCCTGTTATCAAACTCGAAATTTTAATTAAGTCAGACATTAACACCTGCTTTGATTTATCGAGGAGTATCGATCTGCATCAGATTTCAACGGCTCACACCAATGAGAAAGCAATTGCGGGAAGAACCAGTGGACTTATTGAACTCAATGAATTCGTAACCTGGCAGGCTACACACTTTGGAGTCAGACAAAAATTAACATCAAAGATCACTGCTTTTGATCGCCCGTATCATTTCAGAGATGAAATGGTGAAGGGAGCATTTAAATTTATTATTCATGATCATTATTTTGAATCTCAGGGAGATTCCGTCATGATGAAGGATACTTTTCATTTTCAGTCTCCGTTAGGTTTTGTGGGTCGGTTGATTGATAAATTTATTTTGACTGATTACCTGACAAACCTCCTTGTTAGGAGAAATAATCTGATTAAGGAATTTGCGGAAACGGAAAAATGGAAACAGGTTTAAAAAAATGAACACAAAATTAATCCTGTTATGTTTTGTGATCACGTCAATGACACTTAAAGGTCAGACGCAAGAACCGTTCAATCCAGCAAACATGAGCACGCGCGCTTTGTTTGAAGCAGGTACTTACTATTATAATGGTGGTCATAAATTTTATTCATTGGCAGGAGGCTTTGACTATGGCTTCGCGAAGAAAAATTTATTTACGGTATACATCCCTGTTGTTCATAATATTTACAATGCTGACTACGGTGGACTGGAAAACACAACGGGTATTGGGGATGTGAAATTTGGTTATGCACGTGTCCTTTATGAACCAAAGAAAAAAGTCAGACAAGTTGAACGAGTTACTGGTTTAATGGAAGTAACGGCCCCTACGGGTGATCCGTTAGCCGGTCGTGGCACGGGCACCTGGCTTTATAAACCCGGATTGATTGTAGGAATGCGATTAGATCAGGCAGTAACATTTTATCCATCTGCGCAATTTCAGTTTTCAACAGACCCGGCAAATAGTCGTGCTGGCACAAACGGATTGCCTGATCCGCAGGATCCGGATAGAGATGGTCGTTTGAAAAGCGTTTCGGTCGATCTCCCGTTTACTTTTGAAATGATTGAGTGGGGAGGCTGGCTTACGTTGAATGCTCCGTTTATCTATTCACTTCAAGAGACTAACTATTTTCTTTTTCTGAAGGCAGACTTCGGAAAGAAGATTTCTGAAAAAAGTGCTGCTGCCCTGATGATTACCAAATTCATAGCAGGCCAGCCACGACTAAATGTGTTGGTTCAGGCGAAGCTGACTATTTTTCTGTAAAACGTTACCATGGATTCCTTGCTGTTATTTTTTCTTGCCATCTTCGCGCTTCTATGCGACTCTTAATTTATTCTTCCATTTTAAGTCTTGTCTTTTTCTCCTGTGATAAGGAAATGGAAGACGAAAAATGTGCATTTATTCCAGATACAAAAGGACAGACCATCAATCTTCATTTTGAGTCACTGGAAGATTCGTTGCCATCGATCACGACTAAAAAACAATTGGTTGGATTTTTATCCCGTCATGCGGCATTGCGTGAATTGCTTTTTAACAGATCCTCTTATCCCAACGACTCTGCATTTATCAATGATCGGTTTGCGCGCTTCAATAATGCTGCCATTGATACTTTATTAATGGATACGCATAAGGTGTTTGGGAATGGCGAAGAGCTGAAAAAGGAATTTGAGCAGGCATTCAGCAATTTCAATTACTATTATCCGGATTTCAAATCACCTAAAGTAGAAACAATGCTCACGGGATTTGAAACGGATGTACTTGTGCTCGACACTTTGGTAATTGTTGGTCTTGATCATTACTTAGGAGATGCTTCAAAGTTTAAGCCGTATATGCATGAATACATGCAGCGCAGATATACGAAAGAATTCATTATCCCTTCTGTGATGTTGCTGTACGGAATCAATGATAAGTTTAACGCGGTCGATCCTTCCGATAAAACAATGCTCGCGGAGATGGTAGCTTATGGTAAGGCCTACTATTTCGCAAAACATATGCAGCCTTGTTTAGCGGATAGCGTACTCATAGGGTACACGGCATCAGAGATGAATGGTTCTCGAAAGAACGAGAGCCTGATCTGGTCGCGTTTTGTGGAGGATGAAGTTCTTTTTTCAACCAGTCATCAAACCAAACAGAAATATATTGCTGAGAGACCAAAGACTTTAGAAGTTGGAGAGAAATGTCCGGGAAGAATCGGGCAATGGGTAGGCTGGCAGATTGTGAAGAGTTATATGAAGACCCATCCTGATGTGACTTTGCCTCAATTGATGAAGATGACAGATGCTTCTAAGCTCTTTAAAGAGTCAGGCTACCGTCCGCAAGTGGTAAAACTACCGAAAACCCAGGGCAGTTAGTTCTCAATTAATTATACTTTGACTTTGGTTGATTGATCGCTTAACTTGATCAACTCAAACCAGGTTGTATGCAACTCACATCAACTCAAATTCAGGACTATCATCGTGATGGTTATCTGTTGTTGAAAAATCTTTTCAACAAAGAAGAAGTGGATAAAATGTACAGCACGGCCGTTGCCGATGATGTGATGCTTAAAAATGCATTGGATCTCAATGACCAGACAGGTAAGAAAACGAAGTTGTCTTTGTGGTTCACTCCGGGCAATGATGTGTTTGGATACATGACGCGAAGCGAGCGAATGGTTAATTCTGTTGCTCCGTTACTGGATAGCGATACTCCCGTTTGTCACTTTCATTCTAAACTCATGCAAAAAGAACCACGTGTAGGGGGTGCGTGGGAATGGCATCAGGATTATGGATACTGGTATAAAAATCAGTTTATGTTTCCTGATCAGTTGATCAGTGTGATGATTGCATTAACTCCTGCGAATAAAGCTAATGGATGCTTACAAGTCATTAAAGGATCACATAAACTTGGCAGAGTGAATCATGGTTTTGCAGGCGAGCAGGTTGGAGCAGATATGGTGTTTGTTGACCATGCACTGAAAACGATGAAATTGATTTATTGTGAACTTGATCCGGGCGATGCCTTGATCTTCCACAGCAATCTTCTTCATCGTTCAGAAGCCAATACCTCCGACAAGCCAAGATGGTCGATCATCTCGTGTTATAATTCGCAATCCAATTTGGCCTATAATGAAACATCAACGGCATGGAAAGTGCCAGTAGATGTAGTTCCTGACGAAGCTATACTCAATTGGAAAGCAGATTCACTGGCCAATGCCGACTTTCTGAAAAAAGAAAATGATCCTGCCTTGAAAGAAACAGGCTGGGAAAAGGAAGTGAAGGTGAAATAATCGCTGCCGTTCAGATAAAAAGAAAGGCTACGTTTTCTAAATCCTCAATCGGTTTCTATCTTTCTGCGCAACCGATTTAAACTTATGAAGCCTTCTGTTTTTACAAAACTTTCTGTGATGATGCTCCTCGAATACTTTGTATGGGGAGCGTGGTATGTTACCATGGGAACATACATGTCTGAGTTTCTCAAGTCTTCCGGTATTCAGATCGGAGCAGCATATAGTGCACTGGCCATTGCTACCATGATCTCTCCATTCTTTGTGGGGATGGTGGCAGATCGTTATTTCGCTGCGCAACGAATTATGGGCGTGCTTCATTTGGTAGGAGCCGCACTGCTTTTCCTTGCTACGCAGATCACGGACAACACTGCATTTTATTGGGTAATCCTATTTTACTCATTAATGTATATGCCTACGATTGCTCTTTCCAACAGCATTGCATTCAGTCAGATGACTGATCCGGGAAAGCAATTTCCGTGGATCAGAGTGTTTGGAACATTAGGATGGATTGTTGCTGGTTTGTTAATTGGCTTTTTAGGTATTGAAAAAACATCGTCAACTTTTGTGTTGGCAGCAACCGCATCAGGTATTTTAGGATTGTTCAGCTTTATTCTGCCGAACACACCTCCAAAAAGTAACACGGCTGCGTCTTCTGCATCAAGTGCATTAGGTGCCGATGCCTTTGTATTGTTTAAGAATCGTCCTTATCTCATATTCTTTATTGCAGCAATTCTCGTATGTATACCTCTTTCATTTTATTACGGATTCGCAAATAAATTTTTGGTAGATATCGGTCTTGAAAACACCACAAGTAAAATGACACTTGGCCAGGTGTCTGAAGGCCTATTCATTCTTGCTATTCCCTTTCTTTTCAATAGCATAGGCGTAAAGAAAATGTTATTGCTTGGAATGGGTGCCTGGATTCTTCGCTACATATTTTTTGCCTTTGGTAATACTGATGGTAACTTATGGATGCTCTATGCAGGAATTATCCTTCATGGAATCTGCTACGACTTCTTCTTTGTAACAGGATACATGTACACCGAGAAGAAAGCGGGAGAAAAAATAAAGAATGCAGCACAGGGATTATTTACCTTCGCCACCTATGGGGTAGGTATGGTGATTGGGACATGGTTCTCCGGTTTTGCAGCAGATTATTATACTGTGGATAATGTATATCAATGGAAGCAGATCTGGTTCGTTCCCGCTTTCATTGCAGTGGCTGTTGTGATTTACTTCCTGCTTTTCTTCAAGGAGGAGAAAGAAGTGAAACAGGCTTAAGATCGAATAACTCATACTCATAACTAATATTTTCATTATGAACATCGCAATGCTTGGCTCCGGTTTCATCGGACGCTTCTACGCTGACTCCCTGCAAGGATATCGCAGCAAAGACAAAATTGTTTCCATCTACTCACGCAGAGAGGAAAGCGCAAAGAAATTTGCCACTGATTATAAAGTAGCACATACCACTACAGTGATGGAAGAAGCCATCAACCGACCGGAAGTGCAAGTGGTATGTATTGCATTGCCAAACAATCTTCATGAAGAAGCGGTAATGCTTTGCTGCAAACACAAAAAAGCTGTAATCACTACGAAACCATTGGGTCGTAATGCAGAAGAAGCAAAACGTATGCTTGAAGCAGTAGAAAAAGCAGGCATTTTCAATGGCTATCTTGAAGATCTTGTTTATACGCCTAAGTTTATCAAAGCACATGACAGCGTGAAGAATGGAGCGTTAGGCAGAATTCTTTGGGCTAAGTCACGCGAAACACACCCTGGTCCGCACAGTGACTGGTTCTGGGATATCGAGCAAGCAGGAGGAGGATGTATTCTTGACCTAGGTTGTCATTGTGTAGAGATCACCAGAAGTTATATCGGTAAAGACATTAAACCAGTGGAAGTAATGTGCTGGGCCGATACACAAGTGAAACCGATTGACGCAGAAGATCACGCGATTGGTTTGGTGAAATACGAAAACGGAGCAATTGGTCAGTTTGAGGTAAGCTGGACTTTCCGCGGAGGTCTTGACTTACGCGATGAAGTAATGGGAAGCGAAGGAACGATCTGGATCAATAGTTTCCTGCGCACAGGATTTGATATGTTCACTACTGGTAAAGGAGGAAACTACGTTGCTGAAAAAGCGGAAAGCAATACCGGCTGGTTGTTCCCTGTAGGTGATGAACTGAACGAATTAGGATATAATCACATGTTCATGGATATGTTTGATTCCATGGAAAAGGGAACAGCTCCTAAAGAAACCTTCTATGACGGATATGTTGTGAATGCCGTTTTAGATGCGGCCTATAAATCAGCTAAGACAAAGTTGTGGGAACCGGTTAAACTCGACATCTGGAGAGGTAAATCAGGAGTAAGCAAAGACAGTCACTTAATTGAGTACGATGCAGATCACTATTTGGTGAAAGAAGAAGTGACTCACTATGGCGCGAAGAAGCTGATTTTGAAGAATAAGAAATCCG
>JBGATZ010000307.1:0-6025 GCA_044228905.1 Cyclobacteriaceae bacterium
GCAGGTTTCCATACTCTCCGCTCAAACAAAGCAGTGAGGCAACTACGCACTGCGTCCATAGCGCCCATTCAGGTACTGCATTTTTGTTAAGCTCTTTTGCCTTCTTAAAGAAGAGCCCGTCATTGGCCATGGTATAATAAACTCGTGCACCTGCAAGGATCAGTCCGTTGTTACATCCGAAAGTGGAGATCATAATCAATACCGCGATAACCATTTTTCCGGAATCGCCAAAGATTTCATTCGCTGCAGATATAGCAAGGCGATCGGCCTGAGGATAGGCAATACCGTCAACAGGAAGTACATAAATGTACATGAGGTTCGCGGTCACATATAATAATGTAACGATCAGCGTGCCGAGAAATAAGCTCAGCCCTATGTTACGTCTGGGGTTTTTGATCTCACCTGCAATGAAGGTAACGTTGTTCCACGCATCGCTGCTGAATAACGATCCGGTCATAGAGGCGGCAATAGCACCAAGTAAGGCAACTCCCCCAATTCCGGTCCAGCCAACCGGATTTTTTCCGGCTCCATTTTCTCCAAGATCCTGCACCGCCCGAAATCCTTTTTGCCAGTTTTCATCCCAATAGTTTTGCTTCACCAGGAGAAATCCAAAAACAATCAGGCCAAATAATGCAATGAGTTTGGATACAGTGAATACAGATTGAATGACCTTTCCTTCTTTGATTCCGCGTGTATTAATATAGGTAAGCAAAATAATCAACAGGATGGCGGAGAGTTGGGCTGCGGATAAAGAGACAAAGCCCATATTAAGAATAATGTTACTCTCACTCATCCATGGAAAGAGATAAGCGGAGAACCGTGCAAATGCCACACCTACAGCAGCTATAGTAGCAGTTTGGATAACTGCAAAAAAACTCCAGCCATACAGGAACCCCATCAATGGATTGTATGCTTCTTTGAGATACACATATTGTCCGCCTGCCTTCGGAAACATTCCACTGAGCTCACCGTAGCTCACGGCTGCGGTAATAGTCATAAACCCTGTGATAAGCCAAACAGCAATGAGCAGACCTGGACTTCCCACGTTTCTCATGATGTCAGCACTTACTATGAAAATACCAGAACCGATCATCGATCCGGCCACGATCATGGTACCATCCCATAAGCCAAGAACCGGCTTAAAATTCTTTTCGCTTTCGCTCATTTTGATGACAATAAAAATTCAAGATAGAAATTTCAGATTAAATCAAAACTTCCTGAGTGATGGTAGTTAGACTTCTTAATCCAATATTTCTGTGATGGGCTGGCCGGTACAACCACTGGTGAATTTTACCTTTAATAAAACAGATAGGGTAGCGGCAATATCTGTAATTTGATGATATGCGGAAGAAGTGCCTTTCTTTATTCCCCAGCCATAAAACAGGATAGGTACATTTGTATCATAGGTGTAGGCCGAGCCGTGTGTTGATCCGGTAACTCCACCCCAGGAAAACCAACCAGGCTCTAATACAAAAGCAATGTCTCCGCACCGTTTGAAGTTGAATCCTCTAACCACTTTCCCTTTGATGCTATTCTCATCGTAGGCCGACTGACGGATTAAGGATAACGGAAATACCTGAGCCACACCTTCTACAGTGAGCATATACTTGGTGATTAGTTCGGTAGCGATAAGATAATCAATTCCCGAAGTTTTTGGATCCTCACTAAACAGGTCATTGTTGAGGTAGATCTGCTCGGTAGAAACGCGTTCGATAATTTTTTTACCCGGAAAATATTTTTGTAGAAAATCATTCAACCCTGCTTCAACGTATGAGGGACGGAAATACCCTCCTGGCATCCGGATGTCTTTCATGTACTGCGCTACTTCGGCTACTCCGTGATCCGCAGTTAAGAATACGGTATAATTTCCCTTACCCACTTTTACATCGAGACTGTTGAGTAAATCTTCCAACGTCCGGTCAAGCCTGAGATAAGTGTCTTCAATCTCCACTGCATTAGGACCAGTGCTGTGACCTATCCGGTCGGTGCAGGAGAAAGACACTGCGAGAAAATCGGTTATATCATCCTTGCCAAGGGCTTCTCCATCAATGGCTGACTTGGCCAGTTCTCCAAGCATGTCATTACCAAAAGGAGTATTAATGACTAATTCATACGGATTATTTGTTTTGCGAAGTTCTTTCAGGTTGTATGGAAAAGTTGCGCGTTCTTTTCCTTTGGGTTTTCCCTCATAAGGAGAATCATCAATGCCGCTTTCTTTATATTGATCCAGTGGTAACAATGTTTTCCACTCCTGATCTAAATACTGCTCAGGTAACTTTCTCTTATTAAAATCATCGACCCATACAGGTAAGGCAGCTTTGTAATAAGAGCTGGTGATGAAATTTCCATTGTGTGAATCATACCAATAAGCACCATCAGCCAGGTGACCTGCCGGAAGCACAGCACCGCGATCTTTGATTGAAACGCCAATTACTTTTGCTCTGCGCTGGGTAGCCAGTTCAAGCTCGTCAGTAATCGTACTGGCCAGATTTCTCCACGGAGATACTTCTCCTGCTTTTGTTTCTGTTCCAATCGTTTTTTGTTTATCGTCACCTACGCAGTTTACTTCTTTCTTCAGACTCCGATCATACCAGTCGTTGGCCACAATACCATGAATGGCAGGAGTGGTGCCGGTATAAACAGATGCATGGCCCGGCCCGGTCTCAGTGGGTACATAATTATAATGCGCGTTTTTCAGCATGAATCCTTCTCCGGTAATTCTTTTAAATCCACCTTTTCCGAATTTGTTGTCGAATCGATATAAATATTCCTGACGCATTTGGTCTACTACAATGCCGACAACAAGTTTCGGGCGATCACTAGTTTGGGCGAAGACCAAGTTCGAGCTGATAAGAAAAGCAAAGCAAAAATTGAGTGACTTCATAAGTATCCGTAAAGGGGCAATTTATGAAATAAGCGGCTGAAGACGATAAGATTAATGTGAACGGTTTGTTATAATGACGCTAAGCGGTTGGCTAGTTTTCTTCGCAGAAAATGCGTTCGTATTCGTCCGCATCAAGAGCCTGCTTGCGCAATAATTTACCGTGTTGGTCATAATAGATGACAACGGAGATATCGGCTTCCTCCACGTGTTTTTCAGTAAAATATAAGGGGATATCAGCATCACCCAAATTGATGATGTCGGTAAACGTAGAAGGGATGATGGTTCCGGACCGATTGCTGATCACACCGTAATAGTTTTCCTGGTGAATGATTACGATATGCTCGTGAGGATATTTCTTTACGTAACTGAAATCCTTGATCTTATCCTGAACCACATTTCCTTTTTTAATATGGAAGAGCTTCCATTGAAAATTTTCTTTGACCCATGCCACTGAATCATTCCAATATTGGATTTCATTGAATTGGAATTTACCGGTCGGTTTTGCATCACTTTGAAGAAACCCCCAACCACCGTCTTTGAAAGCAGTAAACCAGTTTTTATTGTATTGAACCACGTTTCGCTCGTAAGCCGGTTTGATTAATTTTAGTGTAGTCAGATCAAACAGCCCGAATTTTCTGTCTTTTAATAACGAGAATCGTCCGGGTTCGGGTTGAATAATCGCATCGTATTCAATGGTGAGAAGCACCTTTCCTTTTTCATCAAGCATTCCTTTTTTATTACCCTTTGTGACAAGGAATACTCCTGTGGCAATGCTTTCTATTTTTTCAAAATCGCCTGCGAAAAGGCGCTTACCGGAGATGGCATCATAAACAGCTTTCTTATTTTTTTCATCTACCGAAATCCAGGCCGAAGAATCTCTTCCGAAAAGTGTAGCCTTGGCCGAAAGCGTAAAATCAAGATGTAAATTTGGTTTCAACCAGGCGTGAATTGAATCATTGGATTTTACCAGTGCGATATTTTTCTCAAACCAGATACTATCGGCTTTTCC
The DNA here is from genome assembly GCA_044228905.1 of Cyclobacteriaceae bacterium. Taxonomy (GTDB): domain Bacteria; phylum Bacteroidota; class Bacteroidia; order Cytophagales; family Cyclobacteriaceae; genus ELB16-189. The sequence goes on from JBGATZ010000307.1 coordinate 3,894, forward strand.
GATGATCTTCTTTCCTGAATAAGCCTCATAAAGGTTCAACTGCTTGCCGGATTCACGAGTCAGCAGCCATTGACCTTGCAGTAAAATTTTATCATAGGACTGACCCTCCAGGTCTTTAATGCCTTCTATAAAGAATTCATTTCCTTTTTTTCTTAGAAATCCAAATGGAGTTTTAGACAACACCTGCCGGTCAAGCGGAATGACAAACTCAAGCGATTCATTAATTACACCTTCCAGCGCATCGTTTCGCACCCAGCACAAACCATCTGCCCACTGTCTGACATCGTCAAAGACAAGACTTTGTGGTAACGTATTCTGATTGGCAATGGCTCCTACCTGATCTGCTGTAACTACTATCTTCTTGCCGTTTTTTGTCAATATAATCCAGTCATCGAAGGATGAGATATCTTCATAGGAGAAGGGTAACAGTTCACTGCCGGTAAAAGAAAGGATTCCCCATCCGGAAGACTTATTTACTAACAGAAATCGTCTGGCAAGAATTTTTGCGTCAATCATTCCGTTGCTTTGAATGGTGAAACCCGATTTGTGGAGTAACAGGGATTGAGAGGGGGTAACGATTTTTAAGAACCCATCGCCTAGATCTTTTACTTCCTTAACTTCTCCCTCAAAAAGTATTTTTTCGTTCCTGGAAATAATGCCTTTGGACGTAATAAGATAGTCTGATCGGATATCACCACATAAGTAGTCGGAATGAATTTCTTCAAACGATGAAGCTATTTTTTCCTCCCCGGAAGAATTCATAAATCCATATTTGTTTGACTTCAGGAAGGGTACCCAATACGACCTGTTCAACTCAATAACCTTCCGCAGCGAGTCATCGATTAATTGGTTGTGCGTATTCACATAATTATCGTGCAGGTAATAGAGTATACTGTTGGCCTGTTTTGTCCATTTACTTTCCGGGTATTGAATGATGAAATTCTCTATTGAATGTACGGAACCATTAGCTGTCATTATTTCAAAAATTCGCTTTTCGGCTAGCGAACGAAAACGGCTGTGCGGATTATTGCTGATAAAATCCTTGTAGTCATTTAGCCTTCCTTTTTTTATCAACTCGTTGAACCGAAGCTGATCATATTGATATTTAATCTCATTGGAATGTTTAGAGGACGGGTACTTTTTTAAAAAGTCCTCGTATCCAACCAGTGAATTCGTTTCGATGGCCTTCGAATACGCTGCTTCATCCCGAAGTGCGATGGCTGTGACGAATTGTTTGGCCGTTGAAAAATAACGAATGAAATGGATGTAACTTTCTTCTGTATTTTTCTTCCTTGCCTGTTCAAAAGCAATGCTGTCGGTTTTTTCTTTTTGCTTAACCACGACAAGACTGTCCATCGGCAAGGATTTTAATTTTTCCCGCTCTTTAACTGCAAGTTTTGGAAAATGATTAAGCGAGGATAAAATGTACCGGTTTGCGGAATCTATATTATTGCCAGGATAATCAGGGTGAGAGAAGAGGAGAGAGGCAATGTATTTTGTTTCTGCATTGGTGCTGTCCTTACTCAGGGACTTTTTGATCGCCTGTTCTGCTTTATCCCATTTTCTATCTTTTATTTTCCCCAATATTTGCTTGCCAGTGCTGGATTGAGCCCAACTCTGAAAAGAGAATAACAGAAGAAGAAATAGAATCCGGATCATTCAAATTTTTTAAAAGGACGCGCAAAATAAAATTTCTTTTGCCATTTCGTAAGACAGAGCAAAGATAGCGTTAATCATTTTTTGCTTATTCCCGGTTTTCCATTCGTAAAAAAACAGGTGGAATAATACTTAAGTAAAAACACTGGATTTAACGGGACTGTGTGCAAGCCGAGGATAAAGCTTATATAATAAGTTAAGGCCTAAATTGCATATGATTTAGGCCTTTTTTAATTGATAAAAGTTTGCTTGTCGGGGTGAGATGATTCGAACATCCGACCTCCACGTCCCTAACGTGATGCGCTAACCGGGCTGCGCTACACCCCGCTCTTTAAAGAGGCTGCAATAATAACAAAATCGTAGACTGAGTGCAATTCAGACTTTGTTTTGGCATAGCTCTGCCGAATAGACATCAGCTCGGCTATAAACGGAGGGTGTCTCCCCCAGGCGCTTAATAGCAATAAGCCCGCAGTGTG
>JBGATZ010000308.1:0-6012 GCA_044228905.1 Cyclobacteriaceae bacterium
ATCTTTTAGCTGTAGATTCTGAGATGACGAGTTTGTCTGGGCCAGTCAATACTTCGGAGGGTGAACCTTGAATTAATTCAAAATTGAAAAATGAAAAGAAGTTGGAATCGGCAATGAGCAGATAGGGCTCCGTAAACGTTCTGTCCTGGTAGCGAACGGGAAAGGTCGGCCAATTGGCAATTCGTAACGTGCTCTCTACGGCAGGAACCTCTTTCTGAAGTACAGCTGCCAGAGGAGCTCCCGTTTCTGCCGAAATAAATTGATTGTCCTGAAGTTTCCCTTTGAATCCTACGCGATAAATGCGGTCGAAGTCGGGATGGAATTTATCATAGCTGAGCTCATGATTGATATAGATAATCAGCAGCAGACTGCAGGCAATTCCAATGGTTAACCCCGAAATGTTGATGAACGTAAAGCCCTGCTGCCGGAGCATGATACGAAGGGCTGTAGTGAGGTAGTTCTTCAACATGAGAATTGAAAACTACCGTTTATTTGCGGTTTTTTAAAATGAAAAGGGAAGAACGGGCCGTTTTTTGATCATTCTTGAGAAGGAGTAGTTTTAATCATTTTGAATGCCTTTTGACATTAGTGATACTGGATTCTAGATGCTGGAAGTTAGCCCCAGCAACCAGAATCCCGTAGCCAGTGTCATTCGCTACGCAATGCATTTACAGGGTTGCTCAGGGCGGCCTTGATCGCCTGGAAGCTGATCGTAAGTAGCGCTATCACGATGGAGGCAATACCTGCCACAATGAAGATTCCAATTCCGATTTTAATGCTGTATTGGAAATCTTTCAGCCATTGAGTCATCACGAAATAGGCAGCAATGCTGGCTATAACAAAGGAGATCGAAATCAGCTGAATGAACTCAGCGGATAATTTGTAGAAGATATTTCCATTGCTTGCTCCCAGTACTTTTCGAATGCCAATTTCTTTTTTGCGCTGTTCGGCTGTGAATGCAGAAAGAGCAAACAAGCCAAGGCCTGCGATGATGATTGCCAATACGGTGAAGTGCGTGAACATGGTCGCAAATGCCTGTTCGTTGCGATACAGGTTGGCAAACTGTTCATCCAAAAATGCGTACTCAAACGATGAGCCCGGATTTACTTTCTTCCATGTTGCCTCAATGCTTGCAATCGATTCTTTGATGCCCTCCGATTTTACTTTGATGGCCATTGAATTGTTGTTCTTGTTATACAACATGAACATTGGTTCCAGTTTGTGACGAATCGTAGCGAAATGAAAATCTTTCACCACGCCAACTACAGTATAAGCTGTAAGGTCTGTTGGGTTTGGTCCGCTTTGCAAACTGATTTTTCTGCCTACGCCATCTTTCCATTTCAAGAACCGAAGCATCTCTTCATTGATCACCATGTTCAGCGAATCTTTGAATTCAAGAGAAAAATTCCTTCCTTCTTTCAATTCCATGCCCATGGTGGGGATGAAGTTCTCATCAATGACCATGATTGTGGTAATCATGTTTACATCGGCTGGATATCCTTCAGGTACAATGCCAGTGCGACCCAGTTGCTGACCGATTCGTGAGGAAGAGGTTCCTGCAGCGACAATGTTTGGATTGCGGAGAAGTTCATCTTTCAATGTAGTGGCGTTGTTTACGTTTTGTCCGTTCAGTCCAATAGTAATGACCTGATCACGACTATATCCTAAATCAGCTGTATAAATGAATTTCATTTGCTGATACACAATCCCGGTTCCGACCATCAATGCAATAGAGATCGTGAACTGCAATACCACTAATGCTTTTCTCAATTGAATTCCTCCGGTAGAATTTTTGAATGCACCTTTTAATACTAATACGGGTTTGAAAGAAGAGAGTACGAATGCGGGATAGAGCCCTGCCATAATTCCTACAAATAAAACCAGTGCAACGAGGAACAACACATTCTTCCATTGCATCAATACCATGAAATCGCCAAAGCGTTGATAGGTGGAGTTCAGAACAGGAGTGATGGCAAATACAATTCCCAATGCAATCAAGGCAGCGAGTACAGTTACCAATATCGATTCAATCAAATGTTGTCCGATCAATTGCTGGCGAACCGCTCCAATTACTTTACGCATTCCAACCTCTTTAGCTCTTGATGTTGATTTTGCTGTCACAAGATTCATGAAATTTACCGCAGCAAGAATCAGGATCAGTGTGGCAATGGTAGAAAGCACATATACGTTCAGCATATCTGATTTGTTTGCGTTGCTTTCAAAAAGTACTTCTTTAGATCTCAGATGAACATCGCTTAATGGTTGAGAAGTGGGGACAAAGAAAGGCACTGCATTATTTTTGTCTGACAACGCTTTAAGCTTGGGATTCAGATCAGCCGAATTCAGAGGTTTGTCAAGTAAGACGTAAGTGAACATGCTGATGCCCTGCCACGACTGAAGGAACTGACGATAGCCATCTTCATTTTGTGCAGGCGTCATTGAACGCAATAAATCGAACTGGATGTGTGAGTTCTTTGGCGGATCGGCTACTAAAGCTACTACACTCAATTCTGTGGTCTGATTAAGCTTAATAATTTTGCCTATCGGATTCTCATTGCCAAATAGTCTTTTAGAAAGTGTTTGCGTGATGGCAATGGTATTAGGTTCGTCCAGTACTTTTTCCTTTTTGCCTTCAAGAATATCAAAATCAAAGATCTCAAAGAAAGATGATTCTGTGCGGAACCCTGCATCACATTTTAAAAGATTTTCTTCATAGCTGAGATCCAGGCGACCACCACCACTGATGCGTACGCTCTTTAATACTTCGGGAAGCTCAGCTTCCACTGCAGGACCTAAAGCAGGGGGAGATACTCCCACCAGTTTGCTGCTTACACCTTCGGCCTGATCGATCGTTAGCAAGCGAGCGATGTTGTTGTAGTTGTGATTGAACTTATCATACGACAGGTCTTCCTGAACGTACAGATAAATAATCATGCTGGCCGCTAATCCAAAAGCCAGTCCTGCGATCTTAATGAATGAATATCCTTTCTGCCTGAGCAGATTGCGGAGTCCGATGGTGAAGTAGCTTTGGAACATGTGGGTGTTTATTTTAAGCTTTATAAATCTTATCTCTTCTCTTAACCAAATATTTGAGTCTGGATGCTAGATTCTGGGAATAACTCCCAGCAACCAGAATCCAGTAACAAGTATCCAATTACTCGCTCCTCAACGCCTTTACCGGATTACTTACTGCAGCCTTAATTGCCTGGAAGCTCACCACTAGCAATGCAACAGTTAATGTTAGCGCTCCTGCACTAACCGGAATCCACCATTTGATATCGATCCGGTAGGAGTATGCTTTCAGCCAGTTATTCATTGCCCACCATGCTAAAGGACTTGCCAATACAAATGCAAGAATGATGAGTCTCGTAAATTCTTTGGAGATCAGTACGACTACACCCGAAACAGTTGCTCCCAATACTTTGCGGATTCCGATTTCTTTCGTGCGTTGTTCTGCTGTGAATGCCGCTAATCCAAATAATCCCAAGCAGGAGATAATGATTGCCAATGTCGAGAATAAGTTCGTGAGTCTTCCAATCATCTGAATGTTTGTAAACTTCTGATTGAACTCGTCATCAGCAAAACGGTAGGTGAATGGATAAGCAGGATTGTACTTTTTAAATACAGTTTCAATTTGTGCCAATGCCTCCTGTGGATTATTATCTTTTGATAACCGTATGGAAACATCACTTGCCCAACCCGGATCATACACAAACATGGCAGGATCAACCGGAGCCTGCGGTGAGGTCATGATCACATCTTCCAGCACGCCTACAATCCGATAATCTTTATCATCCCAACGGATCTTTTCTTCCAACGGATTTTTTAATCCCATGTACTTCACGGCTGATTCGTTGAGCATGATGGAAAGAGAATCATTAAACTCTTCTGAAAAATCACGGCCTTGTTTGATTTTGATGCCCATCGTCTTAGTATAATCCAATGAAGTAGCAACTGTAGCGATGCCTGCCCGTTGATCTTCACGTTTACCAGGCCAGCTTACTCCTCCCATAAACGCATAAATGGCCGTGATTGGACTTGACGATGTGCTTACTGAACTCGCCAGCCCGGTGTCAATCAATTCATTTTTGATTGTCTTGTAATTTTTTTGAATATCTCCTGTAACGGAAACCATCATCAATTGATCCTGATCGTAACCAGTAGGACGATCCTTCAAATGATTCAATTGAAGATAAATCACGAGTGTGGCGATAATTAGTACGATAGAGAAGAAGAATTGTAGCGTTACCATGACCTTACGTGGAATGGTGCCGCTTTTACCAGCTTGCATCCGTCCTTTCAGTACAGCAGCAGGTTGGAAGGATGAGAGGTAAAACGCAGGATAACTTCCTGCAATCAATCCGGTAATCAAAATTACTCCAAATGCTCCCAGCCACAACAATGGATTCGTGAAATCGATGAACAGTTTTTTGTCAACCAGGTTATTGTATAATGGCAAGGCCAGTTGTACCAGTACAATGGCGATGACGAAAGCGATAGCTGAGATGAAGAGTGTTTCCCCAAGGAATTGAATAATCAGTTCTTTACGTTTGGATCCAATGCTCTTACGGATGCCCACTTCACGTGCTCTTCTTTCGGAGCGTGCCGTTGCCAGATTCATGAAGTTGATGCAGGCGATGACTAAAATGAATGTGGCGATGATGGAGAATAATCTCACGTAAACAATATCACCACTCACACTTTTCCCTTCCTTGAATTCAGAATACAGTTTCCATCGGTCCATCGCAAGGAACGTTACCTCATGAGTAGTGTTCTCTTCATGTTTTTTAATCACATCCTTCACCCGATTTTCAATGACTTGTGGGTCTGCTTTTTCATCGAATTGCACATAAAGATTAAATGAGTTGCTTCCCCAGTTGCTGAGCGATTCCTTCACCCAATTTTCACGATTCATATAGGCGGTGAACGGAATCAGGCATTCAAACTGAAAGGTAGAATTGGAAGGAACATCTTTGGTTACGCCAGTTACGGTCAGGTCAATGGTATCGTCTACCCGTACCACTTTGCCCATCGGATCTTCTTCGCCAAATAATGATTTAGCTGTTGATTCAGTAATGACAATAGTGGAAGGATCTTTTAATTGATTATCAGCAGAGCCTTTTACAACCGGAAATGAAAACATCTTTAGAAAATCATCTCCCGCATAATATCCTTTTTTGTACAAGCGATTCTCTCCATAGGTAAGAAGATACGTTTGTCCCCAGTTGGTAGGAACAACATGCTTGATGTCTCTGTCTGTTTTTAATTCCTCCCAAAGTGGTAAAGGAATTGCACGTTGGGTATAGATTCCATTATCACCTTGCCCGTTGATGTAAACGCGATAAAGATTGTTTTTCTTCTCATGAAATCCATCCCACGACAATTCATTGTTTACCCATAATAGAATTAGTATGGAGCACGTGATCCCTATGGAGAGTCCAGCAATGTTGATGAATGAATAAACTCCGTTTTTCAATAGACTCCGGAGAGCGATTTTCAGGTAGTTTTGTAGCATAAGAAAGGTGTTCTTAATAGATGATGTTTCAATTCTTCAAATAGTTGTGTCTTCTGAAAAAGAAATCCGGTAATAAGACTAACTCATTACCGGATCAGTAAAATCACTCGAATAGGGTTACTCGTTTTTCAACGATTTCACCGGATTCACCGAAGCAGCTCTGAATGATTCGAAGCTTACGGTAATTAATGCAATCATCAAGGCACCCACACCTGCGTAAACAAATACCAGAGCATCAATGGAAGTGTGATATGCAAATCCCTGCAGCCATTTGTTCATGAAGTACCACGCAAGAGGTACAGAAATCAAAAATGCGATCATTACCAGTTTGACAAACTCTTTGGACATCAATCCAACGATCTGGTTTACGCTCGCACCAATTACTTTACGTACTCCGATTTCTTTAAACCTTCTTTCTGCCATATATGTAGATAGTTCATATAGCCCAAGACAGGAGATCAGCATGGCAATGAAGCTGAAACTGTTGATAATGCTGG
>JBGATZ010000309.1:0-6011 GCA_044228905.1 Cyclobacteriaceae bacterium
CATTTGTACCACTTCCTATGGTATTATCATCGAACCCAATAACCTGTTGAAAATTATTGCCTTGCAAGTCCAGCTTGAAAATCTCTCCACCAGGATTGATAGCGCTGGCAGAAGATATTCCATATAAATTACCATCAGTAGCTTGAATCAATGTTCCCATTGGGATGCATCCATTTGAATAGTCAAAATTTATTAGTACTTCAAAATTTGTTCCGTCCTTTTCTATCTTAAAAATGCCACCGCAATATGGATTAAGACCATTGCCCCCATCAGAAGTCGTACCATAGAGAAGACCATTGTTTGCTAATGTAAGGGAACCAAATGGAGTACTTCCATTCGTTCCATCAAAATCAAATAATTTCTGAAAACTTGACCCATCTTTTTTAAACTTATAGATAACGCCAAGATCGTTTATCCCTCCATCTGATGTCATTCCATATAAGTATCCCTCTGAATCTTCTACTAATCCTCTTGGATGTGCTCCATCTAATTTACTAAATTGATAAAGCTCTTGATAGTTACTTCCATCTTGATGGATTTTGTATATTCCCCCAAATCCGTAAAACCCGCCTCTAACTGTGGTGCCATATAATAGGCCATCGGAAGAAAGAAGGAGATTACTTTGTGGGTCTGTCAAGTCTTGAGGATAATCTTTGATTTTTATGAATGTTTGATCTTCAGCGATTTTAAATAGCATACCGTTATTACTGGCAGCGCCTGATGTGGTTGCTCCGAAAAGTGCTCCATTAATTGCTAAAAGTTTTGTTGATCTAAAACTATTTATAATGTGACCTGAAGTACTTTTTTCAAAATTATAGACTGTATTAAATTCTGTTCCGTCCTCATTTAGTTTATAAATTACTCCTAAATCATTTAAACCACCTTTTATTGAAAGTCCGTCTAGTACTCCATCTAAATCCTGGACTAATGATCCTACTAGTTCACTTCCATTTGATCCGTCGAAATTGGCAAGCTCTTCATAGTTTGTGCCGTCCTTTTGAATACAAAAAACAGAACCTCTATCAAGAGTTCCTCGAACTGTATTGGTTCCATATAGCTTACCGTTGGAGGCCTCGTATAGATATCGAAGGCCGACATCAACAAACAGACCACTATAATCCATGTTTTTCAATATAGTATAATCATCTCCGTCTTTAGTTAGTTTGATAATAGCTCCTCGTTCATTTAAGGCTCCTAGGCCAGTCATGGTATATAAATAGCCATCTGTTCCCTCGATTACATTTCCTGAATTAGTTCCAGTTTCTGTTTTTTTAAAATGAAGTAGATCCGTAAAATAAGATCCATCAGTATTTATTTTAAAAACTGCTCCTAATCCATAATTACCACCCCCATAAGTTATTCCATATAATAGACCATCTGAAGCTTGGATAAGATCTCTTGGGTGACTACTGTTATTGGTGTTAAGACCGAAATCATACAAAGAAACAAAGTGAGAACCATCGGTATCGATTTTAAAAATGATACCTGCACTGTTTGTCCCTCCAGCTCCCGTTATACCATAGAGTTTTCCGTCAAGTCCAAGTATTAAATTCCCAAGAGGTGATGCTCCATTTTCTAGGTTAAAAGAAAAGATACTTTGATAGTCTGTTCCGTCTGGCTTGAGTTTAATAATGGTGCCAAATCCAAAGGTTCCTCCTGAACTGGTCGTTCCATATAAGTAGCCATTATGGTAGATCAATCCGCCATTAGCATTTACATCTATTCCAGTCTCAAATATTTTGGGATAATTTAACCCAGATCCATCTGGATTAATATTAAATATATTCCCATTCCCTGAGCCACCAGATGAAGTAGTTCCCCACAAGGTAAAGTCAGGTGTTGTTTGTGATTCGGCTTCAAAAGATGAAAGCTGGAATAGAAAAAATACTGTAAAGAATAAGAGTAGCTTTTTTTTGAAAAACGGCATGTGGGTAAAGTTGTGGTAAATGGGATAATTTTCAACTCGCAATTAAAGGAAAAAATACTATCCGTAATTGGCGTTTTGTTGTTACATCTTACTTCATAGATCCTTTTAGAAATGGAATAATTCAGTAATAACTTCGCGTTTTTTACTGAGATAATTGTTAACAGAGAAATTGAAAGATCATGGAAATAGGAATAGATAGTTTTGCAGCAAAATTCAGTGGCCCGGCTAATGCCAACTTTGCCAAACCACAAGAGGCAATGGCGCAACTGCTTGAACGTATGGAGCTTGCAGACCAGGTAGGCCTGGATGTGTTTGGAATCGGAGAACATCACCGTAAGGATTTTCTGGATTCTGCTCCCGCATTGATTCTGTCAGCGGCAGCCTCTCGCACTAAGCGAATTCGGTTGGCTAGTGCTGTTACAGTGCTTAGTGCTGCAGATCCGGTTCGCGTTTTTCAAAATTTTGCTACGCTGGATTTGATTTCACAAGGAAGAGCTGAAATGGTGGTAGGCCGCGGTTCATTCATTGATGCTTTCCCTTTATTTGGTTTAAACCTGCAAGACTATGACGAGCTTTTCACTGAGAAGCTAGAACTCTTATTAAAAATCAGGGAGAGTGAATTTGTAACGTGGTCTGGAAAGTTTCGTGCTCCGTTAAATAATCAACCTGTTTATCCGAGACCATTACAAGATCCTATTCCGGTTTGGATCGGAGTAGGAGGCACGCCTCAATCTTTCATACGTGCCGGTGCGTTGGGATTACCATTAATGGTCGCTGTGATTGGCGGAGAAACTCACCAGTTTCGTCCACTGGTTGATTTATACAGAGAAGCGGGACATCGTGCAGGACATTCTCCTGACAAGCTGAAAGTCGGATTGCATTCAATGGGGTATGTGAGTGCTGATACAAAATCGGCACTGGATGAATTTTATCCCGGCTATGCACAGGCAATGACCAACATTGGCAAAGAGCGTGGCTGGGCTCCGATGACCCGTGCAAGGTTTGATGCACAGACCGGACCGAAAGGAGCGTTGGTGATTGGCGGAGCCGAAGAAGTAGCTGAAAAAATTCTGCGCCACTCCGAAGCATTGGGGGGAATTACCCGATTTACTTTTCAAATGGATGGCGCGGAATTTCCGCATGCTACTTTAATGAAAGCCATTGAGTTGATCGGTATGAAAGTATCTCCATTGGTAAATGGTAAATCATGAGTTGCATTCCACTCAATTCTCAATTAATTGCCTAACTAATCTTTGTTAAAGATGCATTCATTATTAAAATGATTGCGAACGTTTGTGCGCTAATTGAAAATATTTTCATTAAGAAGTAAGATTGTTATTCTTCTCTGAGACTCTCTTCTATATTACGATCTCATTATTGAATAATAATTATGACTGAAGAAATCAATCAATCCTTTCCGGAAGCGTACTCACCTATTGATGAAGAAACGAAAAGTTCAGGCTTCACAATGGCATCTGATGCATTGACCTGTTCGTTGCTTCGTACGCTTGCAGCATCAAAGCCTTCGGGTAAATTTCTTGAGCTTGGCACAGGCACCGGACTTTCTACTTCCTGGATTCTGGATGGAATGGATAAAGACTCTACGCTCACATCCATTGACAATGCGGAAGAATTTTTAAATATCGCAAAGAAGTTTTTGGAAAAAGACGATCGCTTAGAGTTGGTGTTAACTGATGGGGCAGATTGGGTAGTGCAAAACAAGAATGAAAAATATGACTACATCTTTGCGGATACCTGGCATGGAAAATACCTTTTGCTGGATGAAGTATTGAACATGCTGAATAAAGGAGCGCTTTATATCATTGACGACATGTTACCTCAACCCAACTGGCCGGAAGGCCATCAGGAAAAAGCAATTCAATTGGTGAAGGATCTTGAAGCACGAACTGACCTGACGCTGACCAAGCAACATTGGGCAACAGGTATTATTGTGGCGGTTAAGAAATAGTCAGCTGAAAATCGTATTTTGATGCACGATATTCCTAATCCAAACCACTATGAAAAAAATAACTTTCATCCTGATCCTATTATCAATGGGATTTGCTTATGCCCAGACGAAAACTGAAGTAGAATATCTTGATCAGCCTAAACCAAATACCTATCCTTTTTCAGGAGCAGTGAGGGTTGGCAATATGCTTTATCTGTCAGGGGCATTGGGCAATGACCCAAAGACAATGAAGTTAGTACCAGGTGGTATTGAGGCCGAAACAAGACAAACCCTGGAGAACATCAAAGCAACACTTGAGCGCAATGGCTCCGATCTGGATCATGTGATAAAATGCACGGTATTCATGGCAGATATCAAAGAATGGCCAAAGATGAATGAAGTCTACAAGACTTATTTCCTGAAACACTTTCCGGCAAGAAGTGCTGTAGCCGGAAGCGGCCTTGCACTGGATGCCCGCGTAGAGATTGAGTGCATAGCAGTGATCAAGGAATAGGGAAGTCGGGTTGGCGGCACCACTGGCCAGAGCCCACTCTTAAATGGTAAATTGCTTGTGCCTCTGGTGCCATTTGGTTGACGTTTAAAACCTAAATTTGCACTGGTCGTTAGATTACATCGGCATGCGAAAACAGTTTAGGAATTTTTTGGTCGGCAATATGAGCAATGACTCATTGTCGGACTACCGCAGAGCCCTTCTTACTTCATTTAGTATTCTTGTTTCAATATTGACCAGTGTCTACTATGTAGTGGTCAATTGGTTTGTTAATTTTAATCCTTCCCTTCATTTTTATTATATCTACATAGCCGTAGCGCTTGTTGCTTTTCTACTCAATCGCACGGGAAGACATAGAGCTGCAAAGATCATTTTCTTAAGCTGCATCAACCTTGTTGTATTTGCTTTTGCCTCCCGTGAGCCGGAAGTATCAGCTGCGTTTTTGTTTTTTATTGCCGGTTCGTTGATTCCTCTGGCCATCTTTGATGCAAAAGAAAAGAAGTATGCTTTTAGTTTTGTAGCGTTTTCTATTGCACTATACCTCATAGCCCGATTTACTTCGTTCAGCCTGGTTCCCAGCCGGCCTATTGACCCCGATTACCTTGTACGGGCTTACAATAATAATTTTTTGATTGTTTACACCTTATCCATTCTTACCGTTTACTTCCTCGTTACCATTAATTTTTCTGTCGAAGCCTCCCTGAGACAACGGGAAAACCAAATCGTTGAAAAGAACAGAATATTAACGAAGACAAATGAAGAGCTCGATCGTTTCATTTACAGTACCTCTCATGATTTGCGGGCTCCCATCAATTCGATACAAGGATTGATCAATCTGAGCGAACGTGCGACTGATCCGGAAGACATCCAAAAGTATCACGAGCTAATGCGTGGTCGTTTAAGTAAGCTGGAGCAGGTGCTGAACGATATCATGCATTATTCCAAAAATGCCAAGCTGGATATAGAAAAAGTTGAAGTGAATGTTCTGGAAATAGTGCAGCCTGCATTGAGTGATATAAAGTACATTGAAGGCACAAGCCGGATCAGAATCAATGTGAACATTCCTGAAACACTCACAATGCTTACAGATCCGATGCGTTTTCGGGTGATTGTAAACAATCTGATCTCAAATGCATGCAAGTATAGTGATCCCGGTAAGGAGAATTCGTTTATAGAAATCAGTGCGCGTAAAGAGGCAGTAAAAATTATTTTTTCAGTAAAGGATAATGGTGAAGGCATTGTGCAGGAACATCAGGAGAAGGTCTTCCTGATGTTTCATCGTGCTACGTCCCGATCAACGGGGTCCGGACTTGGGTTGTATTTAGTGAAGGAGGTAGTGGAACGATTGGGTGGAACAATTACCTTGACATCTCAGTACGGTGTAGGTTCTGAATTTATAATTACGCTACCCTCTGAGTAATCCAGCCAGGAACAAGCAAGTGGTGATTGTTATTCAGTTATATTACTGCCATGTGTATCCTTTACAAAAAGCATTCGCTTGATCATTTGCGCATAATGACCCTTAACGGGATATTTTCTTTTAGCGGTTATGTTATTAAAAAAGAGTGCTACAATTAATAAGATAAGACATCCGCTCAGCACCGGATAGAGTACATACCAATATC
>JBGATZ010000310.1:0-6042 GCA_044228905.1 Cyclobacteriaceae bacterium
CTGATAGTTTCCCTGGTCTTCATCAGGAGACTATCGGGTTCACATTTGATTTACTTCGTTCCTTTCCTTGTGCTTACGAATATTCAGGAATGGGGCAGTCATTTGGGATATCTTTCCATCAATGGAAGTAACATGATTTCATTGAATACGTTTACAAATATCGAGTTTGCTTTCTATTCCTGGTTTCTGTATCGCACTACAGGGTCAGCAAGTCATAAAAAAGAATTCTGACATTCACTTCGGTGTATCTTGTCTTTGCCCTTTTCAACATTCTGGTTATTCAGGGAGTCACAAATTTTCATTCCTATTCTTACCTCATGGGTTCGTTGCTCATGGTATACTACGTGTGCTTCTTTTTCTACGAACTATTTAATAGCGAAGAGTACATCGATTTGGTTCGCTATCCTGCCTTCTGGATTTGCGTAGGGTTGCTGTTCTTCTACCTGGGTATGTTTACCTATTATGCTTTTTTTGAATTGGTATCTACAGATACTGCCGTAAAGTATGTGGAGTTGTTCCTTATATTAATGAATATCTTCAACATCATATTGTATTCCTGTTTCATAACGGCTTTTATATGTCAGTCATTCAAGAAGAATACTATCTGATTATTATCTGGGGTACATTGATATTGCTGTTACTGGGCATTTCAATAGTGGTGTTTGTTTTGCAATACCAGAAAAAACACCGTACCCATCTTTTGCAAAAGAAGGTATTGATGCAAACACTCCTTCAGTCACAGCTGGAAATAAAAGAACAAACCCTTCAGCATATTGCTCACGAGCTGCACGACAATCTGGGTCAGGTAGCAAGCCTGATCAAAATAAATCTGAACACCCTCCAGCTTCATGACAAGGAAAAAGCAGAACAGAAGATAGAAGATACCAAAGAGCTGGTCCGCGATTTAATAGCAGATCTCAAAACCCTATCTACCAGTCTCAATGGTGATCGGGTGGCACAATTAGGTATCGCGCGCGGATTGAAGAGTGAAGTAGAGCGCATAAACAAAATCGGATATTTCGAGGTGTCACTAACCGAGCAGGGTGATACTCCCGAGCTTGAAGCGAATAAGACCACCATTCTCTACCGTATGGTACAGGAGGTAATCAATAACGTGGTTAAACACAGCGGAGCAAAGCGGATAAATATTTCCTTAATTACTGTAGAAAATATATTTACCTTAGTATGCAGTGATGACGGGGTAGGTTTTAATTACAGTGAACGAATAGCAAGTGGTGGATCAGGGCTATTGAACCTTCAGAGCAGGGCGAAACTCATTAATGCCAGGCTGGTGATAAACAGCGAGCCGGGAAACGGTACTACAATTGCAATAGAACTGCCTCTATAATAAATGTCACTTGGTTCATCCATTAAAGTGGGTCTCGTAGATGATCACCGGCTATTCCGTAAAGGCCTGATCAGTCTTATTGAAATGGTAAATGACAGCTATCTTATTCTTTTCGAGGCGGATAATGGAATTGATTTGCAGCAAAAACTGGACAAAAACAACCTGCCGGATATTATCCTCATGGATGTAAATATGCCGGGAATGGATGGATTTGAAAGTGTGAAGTGGCTTCAAAATCACTATCCTCAGGTCAACATTCTCATCGTAAGCATGATTGAAAAAGAAGAGACCATTGTAAGCATGCTGAAATTGGGTGTGAAAGGATATCTGTGCAAAGACGTGGAACCCAAAGAACTCGGAGAAGCACTCATTGCGGTAAAAAATAAAGGATATTACTATACCGATTTCATAACCGGAAAGCTGGTTCATTCGCTTCAGCACGATGGAGGAGATAAACAGAAAGTAACGGGCGCTGATCAGATGAATGATAGAGAAAAAGAATTTCTGCAGCTTGCCTGTAGCGAGATGACCTACAATGAAATTGCAAGTAAGATGTTCCTTAGCCCGAAGACGATTGATGGATACAGGAATTCCTTATTTGAAAAACTGAATGTGAAGACGAGAGTAGGATTGGTCATGTATGCGATCAAAAACCGTATTGTCAAAGTGGATTGGGATAACCGCTGAATTCATCAATAAAAAAAGTCGGTTATGAGACCGACTTTTTTACATCTATCAAAAGAGAATGGCTTATGCCGCTTGTTTCTTAACCTCTTCAATCCATCGGTTGATTTTCTCTTCAAGAACCTTTAAAGGAATACAACCGGAATCAAGTACCTGGTTGTGAAACTCAGCAATCTTGAATTTAGTACCTAATTCTTTTTCAGCTTTCGCTCTTAGTTCTATGATCTTTAACTGACCAATTTTATAAGACAATGCCTGGCCCGGAATGGCCATGTATCGTTCAATCTCGGAAATGATTCCTTCTTCTGTTCTGGGTTCATGGTCCTTGGAATATTGAATGGCCTGTTCGCGAGTCCATCCCTGTGAATGCATTCCGGCATCAACCACTAATCGAATAGCGCGGTGAATTTCTCCTGAAAGCATGCCGAAGTATTGATAGGGATCCGTATATAATCCCAATTCCTTGCCCAGCGATTCTGCATACAATCCCCATCCTTCTGCATAGGCGCTATAACCGATCAGCCTGCGGAATTCAGGAAGTGAATCGTTCTCCATTTGCAACATCACCTGGTAATGATGACCAGGAATAGCCTCATGCAGAAACAAATCTTCATCCGCCAGTGTATTGTAGGTTTTGATATCGGGGATAGGAACATAAAATATACCCGGACGTGAGCCGTCCTGTGAGCCTTGAACATATTCCGCAGCGGCAGTGGCCTCACGAAACGCTTCCGTACGTCTTACTTCAAAAGAAGTCTTTGGCGTTTTGTCGAACAACTTCACCAACTGAGGCTTCATTCTTTCATGAATAGAATTGAAATTGGCGATCACCTGCGATGCTTCCGTAAATGGTGTAAGTTCTTTTTTGGTGCGTAGATGAGCGAAGAAGGATTTGATATCGCCCTTAAATCCAACCTGTTCTTTAATCATCTCCATTTCTTTGGTAATCCGATCTACTTCCTGCTTACCTAACTCAAAAACCTGATCAGCAGTTAAATTGGTAGTGGTGTTTTGCTTGATGAGAAAATTATAATACTCTTTTCCTTCTGGTAACGCATCAATGCCAGAGCTTTCACGGCACGCTGGAATATATTCAGCTACCATAAAATCTTTTAGCTTTTTGTGCGCGGGAATAATTTTGGAAGCGATGATATCTTCATACGCCCTGGTGATACGATCTTTGTCTTCTGGTGAAAAATCCTGAGGAAGATTTTTGATCGGACCGTAGTACAGGTGATCTTTTGCCGGACCATGATCGAGATTTCCCAGTTGCGTTACCACTTTTTTAGCGAGCACTTTAGGAAGTACATATTTTTGTTCAATTCCTCTTTTCATATTAACAACAGCCGTGTCGCACCACTCAACATATGAGTTAAGTCGCGATAACCAATTGTCATAATCTTTCGGTGTTTTGAATGGCTGGATGCTGCTTCCGCTGGCAAGCTGGCTGATCATCAAATGCGTAGCGTAGAACTGATTAACCGGAATCAAATAATCTTTAAACTTCAACCCTTCTAGATTAATGTCGCATTCCCAGGTAAGCACATCGTAACTCATCTGATCTTCGGTTCCGAGTGTGTTTTTATCTACTTTGTTCAAGGCAGTTTTATAACGTTGGTAAAATTCACCAACTTGTTTTCTGTACTCCTGAGTGATGGTATTGGGAAGCAGATCATTGTACCGGTTATCTCCTGCTCCGGTTGCATCCAAAGGAAATAGTTTGAGACGTTCTTCATGATAAGAAGTAAGCAGGCTGTCAAGGGAAGCCTTTTTTGCCTCTTCTTTCTTGGTAGAGCACGAAGCCAGTAAAATGATACTGATCGTGAAAATGAAAAGTTGTTTCATGTTTACAGTGTGATTTGGTATTTCTTCAACGAAAGATACCACACGAACATCACTCCGCAATAAGACGAAACGAATGGAGATCGATTACTATTCTTTTCTGGTTGCCCTCACCTTTGGTGGGTGAGTTTTTCTACTGGCAGGCTGTTGTTGAGCGGTGAGCGGATCCCGTTGAAAATTTTCACTCGGCAAAAGAGTGTAATAACTATTCCAGCTTTCATATTCTAAATCCTTAATAGATGCAGAAGAGAGCGATCGCGGAACCACTGAAGCCTCATCAGTAGGAGTAATGTATGCGGAATTATCTGATGCTTTTGTTTTTGTTGTGTCTGATGAGGTTTGAGCATAAGTAGCGATACCTGCAACTACACCGGTAATCAAAAGAATAGTTTTCATCTTAGTCAGAATTTGTTGTAGTGAGACGCAACAAATTCATGCCGTAAAAGGAGGAGTGCTGGTTGATAGTGGAAATGATTGATTGTGAGCATTTTCAACTCTTGTGATCCAACAAATACGGGCACCGCTGTTGAAAAAATCAACACATTGAGCCGGATGAATCAGTTTTGTAATTCATCAGAGCTGCAGACAATTGTATAATTACTGCTTTGATTTTTTACGCAGATGACTCAGTTTGGAAGCCTGCTTTTGATTGTTGAGGCAAATCACCTGACTTCTGTCTTTTTCAATTTTCACACTCAGTACCTGCGTATCCAACAAGTGATTCTTAATCTGTACAATGGCCCAGGGAAGGTCAGTGCGGTCGTAAAAGTCGATTTGCTCTTCTCCGATTTCAATTAACCTTTGCAAAGAAATTTCTTTTTCTTCTTCAAGTGAAGAATGAATGAGGCTTACTACGGCATCGTAAACCTCTTTCTCAATTTTAACTTTTGATCTTTTTGATAATGAACTGATCTCAACAAAACTCACGCTGCTTCATGTACTACCAGCACCAAGTGTGCCTTCTGAAATTGATTATCCGTTTGGAACGGAATTCATCTTCGTTTCGTTTCGCCAGAATTTTAATTTTTTGTTAATAAACAAACAGTCGCACATCTTCCGTTGAATGAAAGCGTGGAATGTTTAAAGTAAATAAGCCCTTTGGGTATGAATAATTCTTGTGAAATACATTAACACAAAAGATTCATTTGACAATTGCATTAAAGCAAGAGAAATGTTTTGTGTCAGATCGCCAGTAACTCATATGGATAAGTGACCGCTTATGTTGCTCCTTCTACGGGTCCTTCAATATCCTCTATTGGCAGCACCTGCAACGCTGGATAATTGCGCTCAATTTCGTAGCTTTTAGATCGGATTTCGCACAATTCGCATCTAACCAGTCTTGATCATGACAACAAAAACAGGGAAACTACAGGGGCAAATAGCCATAGTGACGGGTGCCAGTTCAGGAATAGGAGCCGGAGTAGCCAAAGCGCTGGCCGCTGAAGGGGCCAAAGTAGTAGTGAATTATTCGAGCAGTCCGGATAAAGCAGAAAAAGTATTGACGGAAATCACAAAGACGGGAGGCGAAGGCTTTACTTTTAAAGCAGATGTAAGTAGTGAAAAAGAGGTC
Organism: Cyclobacteriaceae bacterium; assembly: GCA_044228905.1. Taxonomy (GTDB): domain Bacteria; phylum Bacteroidota; class Bacteroidia; order Cytophagales; family Cyclobacteriaceae; genus ELB16-189. The sequence goes on from JBGATZ010000310.1 coordinate 5,445, forward strand.
ACCGGTATGTTTCAGGCCACCCTGAGCAAATATGGTACAGTTGATATCCTCGTTAATAACGCGGGCCTTCAGAAAGATGCAAAGTTTCATGACATGACTCTGGAAGAGTGGAATCATGTAATTAATATTAATCTTACTGGTCAGTTCTTATGTTCGAGGGAAGCGATCAAAGAATTTTTAAGAAGAGGTATTGTGCCAGAGAAGTCAAAGTCGGCAGGGAAGATTATTTGTATGAGCTCCGTTCACGAAGTAATCCCCTGGGCAGGTCATGCCAACTACTCAGCATCGAAAGGGGGCGTGATGATGTTGATGAAGAGTATCGCACAGGAATATGCACCTCAGAAGATCAGGGTGAACAGCATCGGTCCGGGAGCGATACGCACTCCAATCAATCACGCAGCATGGCAAACTCCGGAAGCTTACAACCAACTGCTCAAATGAATTCCGGCCAAGCGTATTGGTGAATCAGAAGATATTGGCCGTGCTGCCGTTTGGCTCGCATCCGATGATTCGGAATATGTAAACGGCATCACCTTATTCGTGGACGGAGGGATGCTACTCTATCCCGGTTTCGAGGACAATGGCTGATCAATTCAAT
>JBGATZ010000311.1:0-5986 GCA_044228905.1 Cyclobacteriaceae bacterium
GGATGCAGTTTTCGTTCAGTTAGCCCCTTTTTACAGAGCAAATCGATTATTCGTGTTACGGTAGGGTTATCTTTGAATAACAACTCTGCCAGCTCATTTTGCTTCATTTCTTCGTGTTCGCTCAGGTGCTTCAACACGAGCCACTGGTCAACAGTTATATTGAAGCCCTTTTCCTTAAATCGCTGCTGCGCATACTGCTTGACTTTACGTGCCGTGCGATCAAGCAAAAAAGAATAGGAGCTGTAAGCGTCATCATTCATGGCCATACGAATAATTAGTATGACAAATATAAGTCAAAACAAGAAATAATACCCCTTACCTAACTAACGAGAGGTCGATTGGCTATAAAACGAATGGCTTGTTGCCGGCCATTACTTCCTGACGTGTTTCATCGAATGTGACCTTTGTGCCCGTACGTGCAGCCGCATTGGTCATGATGACTGCAATAGCATGTGAATAACCAGCTTCAACAGGTGCTTTGGTTTCCTTACGGCTACGCACACATTCCATCCAGTTGCGCATATGGTTGGATGTCAGAATATCTCCACCCGTATTCGCTGAGGTGACTACTTTTTCAGTGATAGTTGTCAGATCCAGATCGGGTAACAGGTTTGTTTGCATATTCATTGGTTTCGCGAATTGATCCGTTAGCCCTCCACGCGAAGACACTTTATTGGTATTCAGATTTAACTCACCCCCATTTGAATAGTACAATTCCTTTGGATCCTCAACTCCATTGTGCATACGCGAAGCGAATGTTACCTGAAACCCTTTCTTCAGATCATTCTCAGGGCCATAATCAAATACAGCGGTCATGGTATCCCAATTTTGTCGGCCGTCTTTCCAGAAATACACTCCCCCGTTGGCTACTACACTTCGTGGGTGCTTCAAACCCGAGAACCAGTTTACGGTATCAATCTGATGGCTCATCCATTGGCCGGGAAGCCCCGAAGAGTATGGCCAGAATAAGCGAAATTCCAGGTGCTTGCGTGCATCAAAGGCTTCAAATGGACGATTCATCAGAAATCGCTTCCAGTCCGTATCCTGTTCTTTCATTAAAGCAACAGTCTGAGGCCTGCGCCAACGACCTGGCTGATTTACGTTCCACACCAGTTCAACCATCGTAATGTCTCCAAACTTACCTTGCTGGATAAATTCAGCGGCAGCCTGATAATTAGTTCCGCTTCTTCGTTGCGATCCGATCTGGATAATTTTCTTTGACTCCTTGATTGCTTTTAATGCCGCACGGTTATCTTCCATCGTTTCAGCAAATGGTTTCTCTATATATGCATCGCATGACGCTTTCACTGCCTCTATACCGTGAAGTGCATGTTGAAAATCTGCTGTGCTGATAATTACCGCATCCACTTCTTTGGAAGCATACAATTCATCATTATTACGATAAGTCTTAATGTCATGACCTATTTTTTCTTTCAGATGAACCTGAGCTTCATCTCTTCTCAATCGCCAGATATCAGAAACACCCACGATATCGAAATTCAATTCCTTGTGATGATTGGTAAATGAAGGTAATAACGAACTTTTGAAACGATCTGAAAATCCTACAACCCCCACCCTGACGCGATCATTGGCACCAATAATATTGGCATAACTCTTAGGGCTGAATGCAAACGAACCTGCATAAGCCCCCGCTGTCGCCAGCATTGATTTTTTTATAAAGTCTCTACGCGAATTTTTCATGGTGATCATAAATGTTGAGGCGATCAATTTACGCAATTATGTTACTTATAAAAACCAATAACCTCTTTAAGTATGCTATTGATTTTCCGCATAGGCAAATCCTTATTCGGGTCAAGCAGCAGAATTTTCATCCGTGCTCTTTTCTCCTGTATCAGATCAGGATGATTGATCTTCTTCCCTTCCACAATGCCGATGTAAGGCTGGAGGTGCTTTTTATGTACCCACAGGTAGCAGAACATTTTTCCCTTATAACAAAACATAGGCATTCCATACTTCCACGCTTCTGTGATGTTAATGTCCTGTTTCAGAATATGCTCGCGCATAAACTGGAGGCAGCTCTTTACAGGCTCTTCCTTCTGAATAAAATAATTATCAATAGGCCGTAAACTTGTCATACCTAAAAATAAGATTTTATCAGATTGCAGTACAGTGAACTGCCATCTAGGTTTTATTGTTTACTTTTAATCATCCGAAAATGTATGAGTCGCGCATTTATAAGAGAAGGAGATGACCAGTGGCTATCCGATATCCCACCTTCGTTAAACGCCCTGATTTCTTTCCTCACAAAAGAGAACAATGGAATCAACGTTTATGAACGAAAAAACATTACTGACGCCAATGGTCGTGAAGTATATGTGATGAGCAATGGGCTTTCTTACGCCAAAGACAAAAACGGCAAGTGGGAAGTGGTGCAGTAAAAACTTAAAGAGTAAATTTGATTGCAGCCGCTGCTTTGTTTGCCTTTGCTCTGGCTTCCTCAATTGAATTCGCCTTGGCCAGGCATACCCCCATCCGTCTTTCACCGTTCACCTCTGGTTTACCAAACAAACGAAGTTGGGTATCCGGTTCAGACAATGCTGTTTCCAATCCTGAAAAGGTTATGTCTTTAGATTGTCCTTTCACTAAAATGACAGACGATGCGGATGGCCCAAGTTGGCGAATAACCGGAATAGGTAACCCTAATATTGCCCGCACATGCAATGCAAATTCAGAGAGGTCCTGTGAGATCATCGTAACCATGCCCGTATCATGAGGACGTGGCGAGACTTCACTAAAATAAACGGTGTCGCCCTTCATAAAAAACTCCATTCCAAAAATTCCGTAACCGCCTAATTCATTCACCACACTCTCCGCAATTCGTTTTGATTCAGCAAGTGCTTTTTCATTCATTGGATGTGGTTGCCATGATTCCTGATAATCACCATGTTCCTGCCTATGCCCAATAGGGTCACAAAACGAGACCCCACCGGCATGACGAATAGTTAGCAAGGTTATCTCATAGTCAAAGTCCACAAACCCTTCAATGATCACTTTTCCACCGCCACTCCTTCCTCCCTCCTGTGCATATTGCCAGGAGGAATCAATATCTGATTCACTTTTAACTACGCTCTGCCCTTTTCCGGAGGAACTCATGATCGGTTTTACAACGCAAGGAATTCCTATGTGCCTGATGGCGGCACTAAATTCTTCTTTGGTATTCGCAAAACGGTAAGGAGAAGTCCTTACTTTCAATTTTTCCGCAGCCAGCGTGCGAATTCCTTCTCTGTTCATAGTAAGCCTTGCAGCTGTAGCCGTTGGAATAACCTGAAAACCCTCTTTTTCTAATTCCACCAACGTAGGTGTAGCGATCGCCTCTACCTCTGGCACGATAAAGTCCGGCTTCTCCCTTTCTATTAACTGACGAAGCGCATTTCCATCAAGCATAGAGATCACGTATGAACGATGCGCGACCTGCATCGCGGGCGCATTTTCATAGCGATCCACTGCAATTACTTCTACGCCATATCGCTGAAACTCAATTACAACCTCTTTGCCTAATTCACCGGAACCAAGCATCATCACTTTAATGGAAGAAGGCGTGAAGGGTGTACCGATCTTCACAGTAGAAGGAACATTCATAATTATTGGTAAAAGTGCCACAAGTTAAATCACTTAAATCCAAACGGCACGATTCTGCGTAGATTATTCCGAACTATTTTATATGATAATAGAAACGAACACCGTAGCTCCATCTTTCAGAGTCAAAGATATCTATGGCAGGATTGTAAATCTGGAGGACTATCAAAACAAGCGCGTAATGCTAGGATTCTTCCGGCACGCAGGTTGCCCATTTTGTAATCTCCGTATTCATGCGCTCTCCAAAGCACACGAGGAATTGAAGTCTCTGGGGTTCGAGATGATTTTCTTTTTTGAGTCGAAGGATCAGGTTATTCTTCGTAGCTCGTTTCACCAGGGTGTTTCTCCTATTCCTATCATAGCTGATCCCGAGAAGAAATGGTATGCTACCTATGGACTTGAAAGTTCTGTAATGAAGTCAACCATTAGTCACATCACCTCTTTTGTACAAACTGCACTTAGGGCGAAAGCCACTAATGTACCTATGCATATGATGGCAGACGGAGAATCGTTCTCTACCCTTCCGGCAGAATTTCTACTCGAAAAAGGATTAAAAATCAAAAAACTACATTATTCTCAAAACCTTACTGATCGTATCGAAATTGATGTAATAAAAGAATTTGCAAGAACGGGTAGTATATGAGTTCCAAGTACAGATCAGTATTACTTTATGCTGATTATTTTTTCACCACGAACTGGAGTTCCATCCTTTTCTAATCCTTCCACCACGATGCGATATTTTGTAGGTATATCTGCCGCATAGAAGGTGATTTCAGCTGGCTTCCTTCCGTCAGTTGTCAATTGTGGATTCCAATATAAAGTTATCCGATAGTCACCTTTTTTTTCTCCTTCGTTTACTTTAGAATAATCAGGTGATTGAAATTGAGTACCTGTGCTGTAAGATATCGTTTTAACACTTTGAAATCTTGTTTTATCCAATGGCTGTATTTTGTTGTCGGATGAAATTTCATTGCGCATAAAAACATGTATCACTCCGTTTCCACCCCTTGCGCCATAAGCGGCACCCATACCAAATTTTACTACTTCAACTCTTTGAATAGTGGAAGCCGGCATTCGCGAAAGCTGATCGCCAGCCGTCTCCTCATTGGTAGGCAGCGCTACTCCGTTAATTAAAACGAGAGGCTCCATCATCCCGCTAAAAGAAGATGGACCGCCCATAATGATAAATTTCATTGGTCCGGTTGGTCCATTTACATAGGTCACTCTCAGGCCAGACACACTGCGCTGAAGAACTGACAGTATATCGTCATTACTATCCGCTTTTCTAAGTCTTTCGTCATCCAATACCACATCGGCATCAATTATAGATTCTTTCGGTTTTGCCTGATCTTTAAGGCGTGTACTTGTAATGGTTACATCCTGCAACAAATGCGCTGGCAATTGAGATGGCATTTCCGTTCTTCTATCTTTTACGACAGTCTCGGATTTATACACTTCCAGTTTTAATAGTTCCTGTTCTTTCACGGGTGGAACAATCCTGCCTGAATCCAATACCAGGGCTCCTGTTTTCTTGCCTTTCACACTTCTTGCTTCTGCATATAATCTTGAAGTATCATATAATGCCAGGTTGGGAACATAAAAATCACCTTCTTCATTTGTAGTTATATCAAACCGGTCATTCGAATTTTCCTGGGCTACGGTAATAATGCCCTTCATCTTTTTGCCTTTAAATTGAACTGAGCCTCTCAATTCCACTCCATATTGAATCAGATGTTTTGGTTTGACGGTCAGTGAATCAGGTAACGCAGCAGATTGAATTAAGAAATCCTTTACAATTTTCTTTTCGTTTTCTGCAGGCACAGCACTTTGCATGTCGGTAACCGAAACGGATAAAAAGGCTTGTTTTGAATACCCGTAAAAATCTTTCACATCAACCAATAAGGTAATTTTTTCCCTCGATTCATATTGTTCCTTATTGGATGAGATTTTAACAGCATTTGCTGCTGTATCAATTGAATATTCACGACTTGGTCTGGCTAATTCAAGATAGTCCAATACTTTTATTGGTTTAGTGAATACAAAAGACCTATCAAAATTCAACAACCAGCGTGTGTAGGCCCGCAGTGTATAATCCCCTTTATTGATTCCGCGAGGCAATGGAAAATTACCTGTCACCTTTCCATCAATTATAGGAAAGGTTCTGGTAGTCATAATCTGCTCAGCGCTGTTAACAAGATCTACATAGATCACCCGGCTCAACGAATCTTTCAATGCCGATGAAAAATAATTCATATATCCTTCAAACCAGATGATTTCATGAGGATAATAGTACGACCTGTCGGTATGCAGATATGGCTTCTCAACAAGGAATGCCAGCGGGCTGATTTTTCTCTTTTCTACGACTGGCCTCCTTGCCTTGTCTCTCGCA
>JBGATZ010000312.1:0-6382 GCA_044228905.1 Cyclobacteriaceae bacterium
GGAGGAGTTGGCGGGAATGGTGAAGTATGTTCAGGAATCCGGACGCGATCAATTGGCTTTGGCATACTTACAAAAAGCGCAGCCCACTACAACACCTGAGGAGCTCTCAAAAGTGAAGAAGCCGGTATTGGTGATTTGTGGAGATCAGGACGAGGACAATGGCTCGTCAAAAGAATTATCTGAAATGGTGCCGAAGTCCGTTTATAAAAGAGTGCCAGGCAAACATAATGATACCATGCAGTCGAAAGCTTTTTCAACTGAAGTCATTTTATTTTTGGAGAGTCTGAAAAAGTAGATTTTATATTAATAGTTGAATTGAACAGGAAACGATTTCCTCAATAAAAGATTTTAGATAACTTTGATATCCGGCCTGCTCCAATTGGAGACCGGTTACACCAAATGAATTCCATTAGTTCAGTCGTTGAACTGTTTAAGCAGAAATTTCATCGCAATCCTATCGTTATCATTGCTCCTGGTCGCATTAATCTGATTGGTGAGCATACCGATTATAATAATGGTTTTGTTATGCCGGCCGCTATTGACAAGCATATGGTATTTGCTATTGCGCCAAGTGGCAGCGAACGGAGTAATATTTACGCCATGGACTTCGATGAGGGTGTAACGTTTTCCATTCATGATCTCAACCCGGGCGAGACCTGGGTGAATTACCTCATGGGGGTAATGGATGGCTTTCAACGGAGAGGAGCAGAAATTCACGGAGTGGATTGTGTGTTTGGAGGAAACATACCGGCAGGTGCTGGCCTTTCCTCTTCAGCGGCACTGTGCAGCGGCTTTGGATTTGCGTTGAATCAATTGTTCAAGGCAAAGTTTACCACGCTGGAACTTGCATTGATTGCTCAGTATTCTGAACACGAATTTGCCGGTTTGATGTGCGGCATCATGGATATGTATGCCAGCTTGTTTGGAGAAAAGAGTTCAGCCCTGTTACTCGATTGCAGATCTCAGAAACATGAATTGTTACCTGTTGAATTGGGAGATTATTCCTTGCTGCTCATCGATACGAAAGTGAAGCATTCATTAGCTTCATCTGCATACAATGATCGTAGAGCATCTTGTGAAGAAGGAGTAAAGTTGTTGCATAAAAGGTATCCTCAGATTCAGTCATTGAGGGATGTAACACGCACAATGCTTCACGAACACCAGGATGAGTTGGGTGAAGAAGTGTTTATCAAATGCCTCTTTATTGTAGAAGAGACTGATCGCACACAGCGTGCAGCACAACTTTTGAAGGACAGGGACCTGAAAGGTTTTGGAAAACTAATGTATGAAACGCATTGGGGACTAAGTCAGGCGTATGATGTGAGCTGCGAGGAATTAGACTTTCTTGTCGCATTGGCAGAAGAGGAGAAAACGTCCGTAATCGGTTCGCGCATGATGGGCGGTGGCTTTGGAGGATGTACGATCAACCTTATTGCAACCGATCGAATCGGTGCATTTTCCGAGAAAGTCAGGGCTAAATATGTTGCTACTTTCGAAAAAGAACCTGATTTTTATCCGGTGAACATTTCTCAAGGTGTTCATCAGATGAAAGATTAATGCCTAACCTACTCTAAACCATGCAGCAACTTCAAAGTCTGGACTACATTGTATTCCTGGTCTATTTTGTCATTGTAGCCGGATATGGCTATTGGATTTACAACCGAAAGAAAAAAGCAAGTGCCGATTCAAAAGACTTCTTCCTTGCCGAAGGATCACCCCAACGTGGTGACCGATTGGTACTTCATTAATTGCTTCTAATATCTCAGCCGAGCAGATGATCGGTATATCGCGGGCTCGGATTTAAAGTAGTTAGCGATCTCTACCTAGACAGATGGCTGCAATTGGCCTGATCATTGTTGCTACCTTCTTTATCCCTGTCTATTTAAAAAACAAGATTTATACGATGCCCCAGTTCCTGCATCAACGCTACAACAGTACGGTAGCGATGATCATGGCTGTGTTCTGGCTACTACTTTATATCGTGGTAAACCTGATGTCAATTCTCTATCTGGGTGCGCTGCTTCGTCGACATCACTAAGTTTTTGATATTTATCTCTGTATTCTCTTCTTGGCTATCTTCTCGATCATCATCACCTTGGGGGGAATGAAGGTGGATTCACCGATGTAATTCAGGTGTTTTTCCTGGTATTGGGTGGATTGGTCGCTACTTATCTCGCATTGAATCTGGTTGCGAAAGAAGCAGGGCAGGAAGGAGTGTTGAATGGATTCAGCTTACTCACGACAGAGGCCAATGATCATTTCCACATGATCTTTAAACCCGGTAATCCAAACTACATCGACTTGCCGGGATTGACTGTATTAATTGGCGGAATGTGGATTACTAACTTAAATTATTGGGGTTGTAATCAATACATCACGCAACGTGCATTGGGTGCGGATTTGAAAACTGCCCGAAGCGGAATTCTGTTTGCCGCATTCTTAAAATTATTAATGCCAATCATTGTAGTGTTGCCAGGTATTGCAGCTTACGTGTTACATCAGAAAGGATATTTCCAGCAAGAGATGCTCGATTCAAAAGGAATCATTGATGTAAACAAAGCATATCCTTCTTTATTGAACCTGTTGCCAATGGGATTGAAAGGATTGGCATTCGCGGCACTGACAGCAGCTATCGTTGCTTCTTTGGCAGGAAAGGCAAATAGTATTGCTACCATCTTCACATTGGATATTTATAAAAAGGCAATCAACAAAGAAGCATCTGAGAATCGCCTGGTTGGATTAGGGAAAGCATCGGTTATTGTTTCGATGATTCTTGCAGTAATTCTTTCCCTGCTCATCGGTGAAAAACTGATGGGTGAAGGCAAACAGGGATTCCAGTACATCCAGGAATATACCGGTTTTGTTTCTCCAGGGATCTTTGCCATGTTTATTCTTGGTTTCTTCTGGAAGAAGACTACTTCAAACGCAGCACTTTTTGCAACCATCGGAGGATTCATCTTCTCATTGGTATTGAAAGTATTGCCTCAATTGATGGATCTGTCATTCCTTGCGCCACTCCACTTTGCAGTTCCAAACGGAGAAGGAGTTTACGAAATTCCTTTCCTTGATCGGATGGGCTTTGACTTCATCTTCTGTGTGGTGGGTATGTACATCATCACTACGATTGAAATCAAGAAGGGAGCAAAGCCAAACGGATTGGAAGTGGATACCTCGATGTTCAAACCTTCTGCGTCATTTACCGCAATTGCATTGTTGATCACCGGAATTATTGCTGCATTGTACACGATCTTCTGGTAACTATAATCATATAAATACCGTAAGAAAAGGGACGATATGTCCCTTTTCTGTTTTATGGTGAATCCAATGATTCACAAACATTCAGGATTTATCGATGAACGATTAAATTTTAATTAGTAACTTTTTTATCTTTCACCATGAATCGCCTCGACCGTCTCACTGCCATTCTTATTCAATTACAGACTAAGCGCATTGTCAAAGCGGAGGAGATCTCGAGCCGGTTTGAAATCAGCTTACGTACCGTGTATCGGGATGTAAAGTCGTTGATGGAAGCGGGTGTGCCGATCGGATCAGAAGCAGGTAAAGGCTATTTTATTGTAGATGGTTACCATCTTCCTCCTGTTATGTTTACACAGGATGAAGCAAGTTCTATGCTGGTAGCAGGTAAATTGGTTGAGAAGATGGCTGATAAATCAGTTCGAACTGCATTCGAATCGGCTATGCATAAGATCAAGTCGGTATTGAATGAATCAGAAAAGGATCATCTTCAGAGCCTGGACTCGCAGATCGAAATATTCATGCGCTCTAAATACGAGACAAAGGAGCGTGAAGATTTCCCCGATCACTTCATGACAGAAATTCAACGTGCAGTGGCGAAGAAGCATGTATTGAAAATCGACTATAGCAATATTGAAGAAGAGCTGACTCAACGCGAAATCGAACCCATTGGTATTTTTTATTATAGTATGGCGTGGCACCTGATCGGATGGTGTCGCTTACGCAATGGTTATCGCGATTTTCGGTCTGATCGTATCAGGAAATTGGTGAACACAGAGAAAACATTCGATTCACGGAATATCGTTTCATTGAAGGAGTATTATCAATCGATGTTTCAGTCCAATAAGAATCTGATCAAAGTAGTAGTAACGTTTGAAAAATCTTCATTACGCGGCCGCCCGCTTTACGGAAGTACCTCACAGGTTGACTTGGGTGATCGTGTTCGGGCAGAGTTCATGATGGACAGCCTGGCTACTATGGGAAGATGGTTACTCATGTATGGCCCTAACGTGGAGATTGAAGAACCGGAAGAACTGAAAACCGTCATGTCTGATATGGTGGAGGAACTTCATGAGCGATATGTGAGAAAGGAAGAACTGGTCCGTTGATTAAATGCGAAAGGACATTTATCTGATTAGTGGCCTGGGTGCAGATCAAAGAGTATTCGATTTTTTGGACTTAAGCGTCTTTAATGTCTATCATATTCAATGGATTGATCCGCTTCCAAATGAACCCATTGAATCTTATTCCTCCAGATTGATGTCTCAGATTAAAAGCAAATCTCCACTGCTCCTTGGAGTTTCTTTTGGAGGTCTGATTGCTATTGAGATAAGCAAACAGATACCAATTGAGAAAGTAATTCTGGTATCATCCGTAAAGATTAAATCAGATCTTCCACTCATTTATCGTCTGATAGGAAAAGCGCAATTGGATAAAATTATTCCAGCCTGCTTTCTAAAGAAAGTGAATGTTCTTTTATATTGGTTTTTCGGAGTTGAGTCAGATTCCGATAAAAAATTACTCAGAACAATTGTAGAAGAGACAGACTCCGTATTTTTGAAATGGGCAATTCGAAAGATTGTTTCATGGGAGAATGAAACAATCTTAAAAAATACATTTCATATTCATGGCAACGCTGATCGGATTTTGCCCGCTGGGAGAGTGGATGAAATAATTCCTGGTGGAGGACACTTTATGATTGTAAATAAATCAAAAGAGATTTCGGAGCGGGTAAAATCTCAGATTTGATTATTCCCTTCTAAGTTCCTCTACGGGATTGGATAACGCAGCTTTTACCGTTTGCATTCCGAGTGTAAGCGAAGCAATCAAAGTAACTACAACTGCTGACCAGATAAAGATGTCTGCACCCAGAGAAATTTTCTTTACAAATGATTCAAGCCACAGAGCCATCAGGTAATATCCCGCAGGAGCGGCTATTAAAAAGGCAATCAGAATTCGTTTAGTAAAAGTAACGCTGAGTATGGTGATAATATCTTTGGGCCGTGCTCCCAATACTTTACGTATGCCTATTTCCTTCACGCGACTTTGTACCACGGCCCATGATAAAGCAAATAAACCAAAGCAGGAGATAATCATCGTAGTAAATGAAAATGCAATGACAATTCGAAAAAAAGAATTCTCTTCTTTGTATTTGTTCATCAATTCCTGCTGAAGAATTTTATAAGAGAATGGAAAACCGGGTAATACGTTTTTCCATTCTTTCTCAATCTGTGGAAGAGATGAAGATAGATCGGAGCCTTTGACGCTTAACAACAAGGAACGATCTGCAGACGTGTAATTGATGATAACCGGAGGTGTTTCGACTTTAAATGATCCGCTGGTGAAGTCTTTAACCACTCCAATAATAGTAGACTGAGGGCCCGGGATTGTCTTTCCAATCGGGTCTTCGATATTTAAAAGCTTAACCAGTTTTTCGTTCACAATGGCACCCGGATTTTTCGCGGAAGGCAATTCTCCTTCGATTAGCGTAAGTTTAAGGGTGTTAAAGAAGTCTTCATCTCCGTTATAGATATAAGGTATAAACTCCTCACCCTTGTCTGTTTTAAAGTGGGCGAGCATATTGCCAGAGATGGGATTGCCACTGCATACTGTGGCATTCTCCACAAATGAAAGTTGCATCAGCTTTTCTTTTAGCAATGGCATTTTGTTATTTGATTCATCGTCAGGTGAATTTAATTCGATAATATTTTTGTTGAACCCCAGTGGTTCACTCTTTATAAAATTCATTTGTTTAATAATAGTAATGGAACAAATTGCCATTGTGATGGATATGACAAACTGTAAAGTGAACAGCAATCTGTTAAAACTAATTTTATTGGTTTGATTCTGCATCAGGCTGATCGGTTTAATACGCCATTGATTAGCCACAGCCGTCACTACTACAATACCTGCAAGAATAAATACGATTAGCCCGATAGAAGAAAGAACGGTTATACGAGAAAGATAATCAAATGAAAGCGTGGTCTGGAGCACAGTGTTGAAGTACGGCAAGAGTGAAGAGGTAAGAACTAGTGACAATAGGTAAGCAGTGGTGATATAAATGACGACTTCTGTAAAAGTTGTTTTGAACAGATTAATGAGTGAGACACCCAATGTCTTCTTAATC
>JBGATZ010000313.1:0-6118 GCA_044228905.1 Cyclobacteriaceae bacterium
ACGAATTATGGCCGGCTCACCATACCCTAATCCAATCAGTGATGAGAAGACAACCATCAATCTTGCCTTACCGGAAAGTGGCAGCGATTATATAGTTAATCTGCAACTGTACAATGGTCAGGGTGTTGCGATCGGGTCAATGAATAAAAAACTTACCTCTGGCATTCATCCGCTGGAGTTCAGCCTGGCAGGTTCACTTAACGGAGGAATCTATCTCTACAAACTGGCTATCAGCAATGAGAAAACTTCAACTGTGTACACCGGAAAAATGATAAAGCAATGAAGCACTACCTAAGAATAGCCACATTTATTTTTTATTTCATGATGATGGTGCACATCACAGGTGTTGCGCAAAATCTGGACATTGACTTCATTGAATTCGCAGATCGCAACGTTATTGTTCATTATACATTAGATGATGGTGCAAACAGCAACCGCCAGTTTCTGGTGCAGCTTTATTCTTCACAGGACAATTTTAGTGTGCCGCTTACCAAAGTCACTGGCGATGTAGGATCGGAGGTATTATCCGGTGTGGATAAGAAAATTGTTTGGGAGATCACTAAAGAGCTTGGCAGCTTTAAAGGCAATGTGTCTCTGGAACTTCGGGGAAGAGTATATGTGCCCTTTGTGAAAATTATGGAGATGAGCGAGGGGAGGATATTTAAACGCGGAAAAAATTATCCAATCAACTGGACTTCCGGAAACTTAAGCGGGCAAGTGAATATTGAATTGTTTAATGCTGACAACGAACGGATCTGGGGGGAAAACAATGTGGCCAATGTGGGTAAGTTTGATTGGTATATAGAGAATAATGTACGGAAAGGAAACGGCTATCGGTTGAAATTTACCAATGTCAAAGACCGCAACGATGTGGTGTATTCGAGGCCGTTCGCTATCAAACCCAAAATTCCTTTCATGGTGAAAGCGGGAAGTATAACAGTAATCGCTGCAGTTATCGGAGTGCTTATAACGAATAGCGGTGGAGGGGAATCCTCCGGCAAGGATCAACCCTATTCCGGACCGCTTGCTCCACCTAATTAATATTCAAGATGAAAAGATTTTTATTTCTATTGTTATTTATTGGTTGCAGTGTGGCTCTGGTTGCCCAGAACTTCAGTTCACGAACCAATACCATGTCGCTGGACTACAGTGATTCAAAAACAACGCTCAGCTCTACTTTGCCTAAAATTACCTGGCAAACACCACTCAATGAAACTGTATTTCTGAAGGAAGGAAAAATTACAATTGAGTTAACTATAGAATCAAAGACGCCACTCCACACGGTTCAACTCATTGTACGCGATAAAGCTACGGAAGAAGTAAAGGGCACATCTTCTATTCCTGTTACCGATGAGAAAAAACTATTTGTAACGGTGAATAAAAATATTGTACTCAATGATGGAGTTAATGAACTTATAGTCATTGCGCAAAATCGTGATGGCGTAAAATCCAGCTCCATCCGGCAGATTCATGTAGGAGCTACTGCGCTGGCCGATGCCGCTAAATTATCCCGTAAAGATTATGCGTTGATCTTTGCAACGGATAAATACGACAACTGGAAAGCACTGGTGAATCCGATCTTTGATGCGCGAACAATAGGTGATGATCTAAAGAAGACGTATGGATTCAATGTGGAAGTGGTGGAAAACGCCAATCAATCTCAAGTGCTCGACAAGTTGCGTGAGTACGCAGAAAAAAAATATGGTGAACTGGATCAACTGTTCATCTTCTTTGCAGGGCATGGCTTTTACGATGAAACATTCAAGGAAGGATTTGTAGTCACCCGCGAATCATTACCTGATGATCCGGGAAGAAACTCCTACTTACGTCACAGTGTGCTCCGTTCAACCATCAATAACAATCCGTGTCAGCATATTTTTCTAACCATGGACGTTTGCTTTGGTGGCTCCTTTGATGACAACGTAGGCGCTCGCGCTTTAGATGACGATACCTATCGAGCTCCTTCGCAATCGGAGATCATCATGCGAAAACTTAAATTGAAAACACGCAAGTACCTGACCAGCGGGGGCAAAGAATATGTATCGGATGGTATTGCGGGGCGTCACTCTCCGTTTGCGAAGCAGTTTATCGAAGCGCTGGAAAAAGGAATGGGTAGTGATGGTATTCTCACACTTAATGAAATCATGACTTATGTAGAAACACTCAAGACCGCTCCTCAATATGGAAAGTTTGGGAGCGATCAGATTGGCAGTGATTTCGTTTTCGTAGTGAGGGGAAATTAGCTAAGTACTGAACCGGGCAAATCTTTTTTTATTTGTTCGTCCTTTTTTTGCTCGGGTAGAATTCATCTGCCACAAGGATCTCCGCCAAAATTATAAATGATTAAACATCATTCAGGCCAGGTAACATTAAATGGTGAAATCGACATGCCTTCACCTGAAACTGAAGTGTAGCGTTTATCTATTCTTTGTAATGAAGGATAATCATGAGTTATCTGAATAGGACTAGCTGAACAAATATTTCTTTGTTTGTAATTTAATTTGGTCCTTCGGACTTAGCACGAAATGCGCTTTTAGCGATGAGGGAACGGCCACCGTGTCTGTTAACAACGCATTTGGAACGCTTAAGTATGAATGGACGTATAATGGCATCATTCTTAGCGGAGCAATAAACCGAACTATTTTTGATCTCCCCAAAGGAACATACCACGCTAAGGTAACAGATGCCAATCAATGTGTTTATGAAAGCGATGTAGTCATTACATCTCCTGCACCAATTAAACCTCAGCTACAAATTCCCCCTGATGGGCAGATTAGTTGTCCTGGATTTAGTGACGGTAAATTGCAATCTATTCCCATTAATGGATATGGGTCTTATCGCTATAAATGGGATCATAATTCTTCGGTTACAACTTCACTTGTTCAGAATCTGTCCAAGGGGAGTTATAATATAATAGTTACTGATGACTATGGATGTTCAGCAAGTGATAACATCATGATAACTGACCCATCCGAAATGAAATTTCATTTTTTTAAGGCGGATTATAATGGTTTTGATGTAAGTTGTTTCGGAAGAAGCGATGGAGAAGTAAGAGTAAAGATTGAAAATGGGCAGGGAAGAGAAGAAGCCTTCAAATTTCTTTGGTCGAATAATGCAAAAACGAGAGATATCAAATCATTGACGGAGGGTGTGTATTCAGTAAGCGTAACGGATGAAAAGGGATGTGTAGCTGATAGTACTGTTACTGTTAAAGGTCCTCCATTATTAAAATCTACAATTGGTCATGTTTATAATTTTAATGGTTACGATTTGAGATGCTATGGAGATAGCAACGGAGAAGTAAATGTAAAGGTTAAAGGTGGTACTGGAGTATATGCTTATCAATGGAGCAATGGATCAACTTTGTCAAATACTTCCGGACTGGTGTCTGGTTACTATTCCGTCAAAGTGATTGACTCCAATGGTTGCGAAAATTCAAGCCAAGTCAAAGTTACTGAGCCGGAGCGGGTTTCCATAGATCTGGATTTTGTTAATCCGGTTAGTTGTTTTGGGAGTGCTGATGGCGTAGTTATTGTGCGAGGTCAGGGAGGTGTAGTTCCATATACATTTTCAGATGATTATAATGTGTGGCAATTATCCGAGGAGTTCAGTTGTCTCCGGAGATAAGATATTCTATTTGAAGGATGCGAATAATTGTGAATTGGAAGAGAGAATTAGCGTTACTCAACCTGAAAGTCTGCAATTATCTTTTGAGAATAGAATAAACACAGTTTGTAACTCTTCAGACGGGTCGATAGAAGCAGTTGTAAGCGGTGGTAATGGTGGTTATAAATATTCATGGCAGAGTTTAAATGATAGTAATATTATAAATACCAGTAAAAAACTAATCAATGCTGCTTCAGGACTATATAGAGTTAATGTTACTGATTCAAAAAACTGCAATGTTTCAGATAATACTTTCATTTCAAACGTAGGTGGTGCTGTTTTTGAACTTGCGGAGATCAGGCCAGTAACATGCTTTGGCTATAACGATGGATCGGCCTCAATAGCTATTCAAAATGTTATAGAACCTTATCGTGTACGGTGGTCTCATGGACAAGAGGCAGAATATGCTTCTCAACTGATAGCCGGAAAATATTTTGTTACCGTTGAGGATAGATATGGATGCAAAGTCATTCGGCAGGTGACAGTCCCTTCACCGGAGCCAATTCAGTCAGAATTTATAAAGATACAGCCCCTTTGTTTTGGTGAGAGAAACGGGTCTCTCAATGCAATAGTCTCAGGCGGAACGGCACCGTATACGTATAAATGGGATAATTCAGAAAACATAACCAAACAAATTGATGAACTGCCTGCCGGATCATACGCCTTAAATATTGAAGATATTAAAGGTTGTAAATCGAGAATCGAAACTAAGTTGAATGAGCCCACCGCTTTGCAAATTGAAGGCTTTGTCGAGCAGCCTACTTGTTTGGGAAGATGTGATGGAAAAATTAGCGTTGCTGGTTCAGGAGGAAATGGTATTTATAATTTTAGATGGAAAAATGGGATAACTAACCCTCAGCTAGCAAATAGTTGCCCTGGAGAATACACAATTACTTTAACTGATCGCAACGATTGTAGCGTGGATAAAAATTTTAACGTGCCTGCTGGAGAACCTTTAGCTATTGATTTAGGGGGGAATGCAACTGTATGTGTTGGCCAATCGAAAGTGTTAGATCCAGGCTCTGATTGGGGAAGTGTTAATTGGACCTCTTCTTTTGGATTTAGTAGTGTCGAAAGTAAAATTCTTATAAAAGATCCTGGAACCTATTTTTTTAAGGGAGTAGACAATAACGATTGTATTGTATTGGATACTTTTAAATTGGAGACGTCATTGGATATTCTTAAGGCCGAATTTTTAATGGAACCGAATGCTGTTGTTGGAGACACGTTAGTTGCAATAGATATTTCATGGCCATTGCCTGAGAAAATAGAATGGAGTTACCCGTCTTCATTTAAGCCTCTTTCGTCATCACACCATGGAGTTTTATATGCACAACTTTCTGAGCCAGGAACATTTTCTGTGGGTATGAACTCTTTTTTAGCTGAATGCAGGGAGCTCAGAGAAAAAACAATAACTGTATTAAGCACGGAAACAGAAGGCGTAAATAGTGGAAGATTGGGCTTCGAGGAATTAATACAGGAATTCAAGCTGTCACCTAATCCGAATCATGGCAGATTTAGTTTGCGAATTATATTGTCAGAAGAAGAAGAAATCAGAGTCCGGATTATTCAATACCCAACCGGCATCGTTTTAAGCGAGTCGGTTTGGCCTGATTTTAAAGACAGCAATATTGAGTTTGCTCTTGAAGATATTCCTCAAGGATTATACACAGCACTATTAACTGTAAAGAACGAGAAACGCTTCATTCGTTTCTTTAAGAAATAATATTGACTTATCAACGGTTAATTGATTAACGCGAATGACCAGCAATAAAAAACTCTTCCCCATTTTTGATGAAGAAGAGCTTTTCAACGTTTATAAATCCTAAATTATTCAAAATTGAACTCAGTGGTTGCTCCGCTGGTGACAATGGTATATTTCTTATCACATGCACCTGAACCATAATCTACCGTTGAAAGAGTGCCATTGGTTGTAACGTCAATTGTTCCACTTACTGGAAATGATTTGTTCTTAAAGCACTTGTACCGATACTCAATGTCTTTGGTGATAGCCGCGGTGAAAGCGGCACCCTCACGACTCGTGCCGGATAATGACCCCGTCACATTCACAGAATTGTCTTTCCAATCGCGTGAATCTCCTTTATCATACGTGAACGTAAGCAATCCATTCCAGGTAGCGGCTGTACCATCGCTATATGTAATTTTTGCATTTTGCGACTCCAGTGTGGTAGGTTGCCTGGTGGATGACTTCACAAGAAATGTTCCGTCCAGTGCCAGCGTATCTTTTCGGTAACCTTGAAAGGAAATATTTTCTGATGAAGTAAAACGGATTCCGTCTTTCGTACTTAAAGTGTACGTGAATGCATCCACGATTTTTCCGGTTTGCCTTTTTACTGAATCAGCGCAATTCGAACCATCACCATAATCTACCGTAAGCGTACCGGTATAGATCAATGAATCCGGATGGCTATTGTCCAGATTGAATGAGCCT
>JBGATZ010000314.1:0-5988 GCA_044228905.1 Cyclobacteriaceae bacterium
AGAAGGAGCACGTAATGGTCCAAGTATGATGCCGGGTGGTGATCCGGAAGCCTATAAAGTAGTGCAGCCTGTATTTGAAGCCATTGCTGCGAAAGTAAAAGGCGAACCTTGCGTGACGTATATCGGACCCGGTGCATCCGGAAACTTTGTGAAGATGGTTCACAATGGTATTGAGTATGCCATCATGCAATTGATCTCCGAAGCCTATGAGGTAATGCAAAAGGGATTAGGATTGAAAGGCGAACAAATCCACGATATCTTCAAGCAATGGAATGAAGGACGTCTGCAATCTTTCCTGATTGAAATTACCAGAGATATTTTTGCTCATAAAGAAAACGGTTCTCTCCTGCTCGATCAGATTAAAGACGAAGCCAGATCGAAAGGAACGGGTAAATGGACATCACAGGTAGCGATGGATTTACAAGCTCCGATCACTGCGATTGATACCGCTGTATCCATGCGTGATCTTTCCAAATACAAAGCGATGCGTGTGAAAGCGGCATCATTGTATAAGGCAGATCCTAAATTGAAAGATGATCAGCAAAAAGTATTGAAGTCGCTGGAAGAAGCGTTGTACTTCAGCACCATCATCGCTTATGCACAGGGAATGCACTTACTTTCTTTAGCCTCAAAAGAATATGGTTATGATCTGAAAATGGATCGCATTGCCCGCATCTGGCGTGGTGGTTGCATCATCCGTTCAACATTCTTGGAAGACATTTATCAGGCATTCAAAAACAACAGTGGTCTGGAACATTTATTACTCGATGAATCCATCGCTAAAAAAGTAAATGAGATCATAGGCGGTACACGCCATATCATTTCAGGAACTGCAGCGGTGGGAATTGCTGTTCCGGCATTTAGTGCATCATTAAGTTATTTCGATGCCTTCCGTAGCGAGCGCATGCCATTGAATTTAATTCAGGCACAACGCGATTACTTTGGCGCGCATACCTATGAACTGATCGGCAAAGAAGGAACATTCCATACGCATTGGACTAAATAAATCATTTGAACCTCTACACAAACAGCTACAGATAATGAGCTCAGCAACTGACCTGGCAAAAAAGACACCGACCATATTTTTTATTTTCGGTGGTACCGGAGATTTAACGTCACGCAAACTTGTACCTGCATTATATAACCTCTTCCTCGATGGATGGATGCCTCCGCATTTTGAAATCGTAGCGATGGGACGTACCGAGTACACCGATGAAAAATTCAGAGGCGAACTCTTAAATGACATCAACCAGTTCTCCCGCAGCGGCAAAGCAGTGAAAGAGAAGTGGGACGAATTCGAGAAACATATTTTCTTCCAGGTGTCTGATATTAAGAATGAAAAGACCTACCAGGATCAATCAGATCGTATTGCCCGATTCACAAAAGACTCTGGCGCTGAGCCAACCGTAATTTATTACCTCGCTGTGGCTCCACGTTTCTTTGCCACGATTGCTCAGAATCTGCATAAGCATAACCTGGCCAGCAATCCGGACAAATCCAGAATTGTAATTGAGAAGCCTTTCGGTCACGACCTGGTGTCAGCGAAAGAATTGAATGCGTTATTGGGCGGATTATTCCTCGAGAAACAGATCTATCGCATTGATCATTATCTCGGAAAAGAGACGGTACAAAACATTCTTGCATTTCGCTTCGCCAATTCTATACTGGAACCGATCTGGAATCGCAACTACATCGATCACGTTCAGATTTCCGTAACCGAACAGCTCGGTGTGGGTGATCGTGGTGGTTATTATGATGAATCGGGAGCATTACGCGACATGGTTCAGAATCACATCCTTCAATTACTTTGTCTGGTAGCCATGGAACCGCCTGTAAGCTTTGAAGCGGATGAAGTGCGTAACCGCAAAGTGGATGTATTGAACTCCATGCGCAAGTTCCACACGGAATCGATAAAGGAAAATGCTGTTCGAGGTCAATATAGCAAGGGATGGATTGAAGGAAAAGAAGTGCCCGGATACCGTGAGGAAGGTGGAGTAAATCCACAATCCAATACAGAGACATTCGCTGCAATTAAATTTTTCGTAGACAACTGGAGATGGAACGGAGTTCCATTCTATCTAAGAACAGGTAAACGTATGCATCAGCCTTCTTCGGTGATCACCATTCAATTCAAAGACGTGCCTCACCTGATCTTCCCTTCGGAGGCGATGGAAGGCTGGCAACAAAACCGATTGATCATCAGTATTCAACCTGAGATGAGTATCCGTTTACAGGTACAGGCAAAACGTCCGGGGCTGGATATGATTCTGAATCCGGTAGATCTGATCTTTGATTATAAGGGTACGTACACCAATGATACCCCGGAAGCATACGAAACGTTATTGCTGGATACCATGATTGGCGACCAGACCTTGTTCATGCGTGGTGACCAGGTAGAAGCTGCCTGGGATCTATTGATGCCTATCTTGAATGCATGGGCTGCCAAGAAGAGCCTGAGCTTCCCGAATTACTCTGCTGATTCATGGGGACCAGAAGTAGCGGAGGCATTGATCGCGAAAGACGGATTCCATTGGTTTACTCTTCCATTGAAAAACAAGAAGTAGTCAATGATTCACGTTTACGAAACACCTGATGAATTGATTGACGCAACTGCAAAATTTGTGGTGGATCAATCGAAAAAGGCTATTCAAAGCCATGGACGGTTTTCATTGGTATTATCTGGAGGAAGCTCGCCTAAAAGACTACATGAGCTGCTGGCTTCTGGTCACTATCGTTACCAGGTAGATTTGAGTAAGGTCTTCTTCTTCTTTGGAGATGAACGCTACGTTCCGGCCGATCACCCGGACAGCAATTACCTGATGGCTAAGAACACGTTATTCGATCCATTGAAGATTGCTGCGGGTCAGATCTTTAAGATGAACACAGCTCTTTCTCCTGCGGAAGGCGCAGCAGCATATGAACGGGATATTCTTGCCTTCTTTTCAGATAAACCAATTCGCTTTGATCTGATCATCCTGGGATTGGGTGACGATTCACATACCGCTTCCTTATTCCCTCATACTTCTGTGTTGAGAGAGAAGGATTCACTGGTAAAAAGCCTTTACATCGAGAAAGTAAAGATGGATCGGATTACGCTGACTGCTCCTTTGATCAATCAATCTCACCAGATTGCATTTTTGGTTTATGGATCAGGTAAAGCAGACGCTATTCACCAGGTGATTGAAGGAGCAACTAATGTCGAACAACATCCTGCCCAGATCATTGATCCAAAGGCAGGTGATCTTCATTGGTTCATCGATAAAGCCGCTGCTGCTAAATTGAAGAAATCAATCTGATCAGAGCTTCCTTACTTTGATCGTATAGGCAATAGATGGATTCGTGATAAACAATCCATCTATTTCTTTTTGCGAGAATCCGTTTTCTTTCAACGCAGGAATAAAGTGTGTGAAGATACTGTTGTAATCACGGTACTTCCCTCCTTTCGGTTCACCCACGTTATACCAACCTGAATCCTGGGAAATCAAAACACGATGAAGCAGCTGTTCTTTCTTCATTGTTTTAACATACCCCACATACTCATTGATCGCATCCGGATTCACGTTGTCGAAAGCAACCCACCCCCCTTTCTTCGCTGTTTCAATATGATAGTTCATATTTAATTCCTTCTGTGAATGAATCCATATACGAGCGTCAGGAGCAACTCCGCGCCTCTTCAGGATCTCTAATTGCTCATTGGCCGCATCACCTGTATCGGTATGCACACCAATTACTAATCCAGTAGCCAGATGTGTAATCGCAGCAGCTTCAATCACTTTTCGTTGTGTTTCTGTCAACGGAGCGCCATCCACACTTGTTTTGATAAAACCTGGTTTGATTCCCGTTCCCTCAATACCGTTCTTGAATTCATCAATCCAGCGCGCTGCAATCTGTTCAGCTGTTTCAGAATAGACATGCTTCGGATAGAAACGTTCCTTCACTGCACCATAATAACCGGTATTGGTAATGATCTGCAAACCGGTTGCATCGGCCAATCGTTTGAACAATTTCACATCACGCCCCAAATAAGCGGGGGAGCAATCAATAAACGTTATACAACCTCGGCTCTTTACCTCTTTGAGATAAGGTAAAGCTGTTTCAAATACTTCATCCACATCATACCTGTCTCGACTATATTTCTCTGCTCCTATAAAATCAGCCAGCACATGCTCATGCTGCAAAGTAAATCCCATTCGCGAGGGAGAGATCGAACCATTTACAGTCATAATCATATCATTGGATGGGCGGGCTAATAAACCGTGAGCAAATACGCTGCCTATTAGTACCGCTCCGCTTCGCTGAAGAAATTCTCTACGTGATGTCATTTTCAAAATCTTTACGTGAAGAACGAAAAAAAATGTATGAAGAGGAATTCATCCCCGATAAACACAAGTCAGACACTATTTATCGCTGAATTAAATATGCATATGACGTATGTATTCGAAAAATGAAATTTGATAGGACTATTCAGTATTTCGTCTAAAATTAAAAATCAGCCGGGTGGGTAGTTAGTCGTTGTTGCGTGTAATCAAGACTAACCATTTTGATAACATTTCCCTTTTCTACCGTGATGATCAGTTCATTTTCAAATCTGGAATCGTAACCATTATCCTCATACATAGTCATCGGCCCTGAGGGTACTCTTAGTTTTCCTGAAAACCATCCTGCTTTAATACCCTGAGACGATACCTTTCGAAACAGGTTTCGAATACTAAAACGGGAAATCTTTCTAAAGAAAAAAAGGATGCGCCTTAAGAATCTGCCTCGCACTTCCAGTAAAAAAAGTTGTTTATCCTTTATCTCCCAGGTAGCAATGTATCCGCGATGACACGACATTAATTTATAAAACGAAGGTTTCCTTTTCCTGGACTTACTCCAGTACTCCTCTAGCGGATTGCTGTATAAATCCAGTTGCTTTCCATTTATAATGATGATGTCAGGAAGCTGCGCGGCCATAATACGATTTCGGTAAATCAATAAGCCACTATGACAATTAAAATTTATAATTCAACCAGGGTTTATACTATTATAAATCTTCATATAAATAATAAACTAGACAGATGACCGATACAATCGATCTGCTGTCTGGTCTATCACTTTACCGGAGTTTATCTCGTGACTATAAGTTTCACTTGATAAGATCGGGTGCTGGTTTGAATCATTACGATATAGGGGGCTTCGGCCAGAGAACTCACATCAATGACCGGATCAGCTATACGTGAAGACGAGGCGTCAAACGAATAACGAGCCATCTCCACTCCCTGTAAGCTAAGTATCAGTATACTCTGCAGCTGACCGCTTACATCAGATGTTCTCAGCTTAAACACTCCCGAAGCCGGGTTCGGATATAGTTGTATCTCACCAGGCACAAAGTCCAGGCTAACTACTTTTGAATAAGTTACTTTTCCATCAAGATCAACCTGCTTCAGTCGATAATAAGACCTGCCCATGAATGGGTTCGGGTCAAGACTTTCATAATCTGTTCTTGCTTTTGTTGTACCCTGCCCTTGAACAGTAGCCACATCAGCCCAGGTACTACCATCCTGGGAAACCTGCACTACAAAATAGTCACTATTCAATTCGGATTCTGTAGCCCATCTGACCACAGCTCCCTCACTGGTAGGAATTGCCTCAAAACTTATCAGCTCGATTGGCAACGGTGCATTTGACATATTGGTAGTTCCAAGGGTAAAGTAGAAACCAGTCGCTCCGGTAAAATCATAATCAAACTCAATGATGTCAGTTGTATTGTTATAAGTAGTTGGATCCACTGCAGTTGCACCGGAGGCAAACGTTCCATCTGCATCGATCAGCAGTCGCACATTTGCCAGTTCATTGTCACCAGGTACGTTGCCCACACCGGGCACAGCAGACAAATCAAAACGCAATTTGAGCGATCCGACAGTGCCTGTCTCTTTTGCAAACCAAACCCGTGCAATTCTACCCTGCATAGTTTGCGCATTCACGGTAGTACCAAAATCAGAAACGGTC
>JBGATZ010000315.1:0-5976 GCA_044228905.1 Cyclobacteriaceae bacterium
GATATTTTTCGAACTGAACTCCAAATCACGATGGCGAATGTATCCTGTCTTTCCTAAGACAGCTCCAAAGTAATGCTGTAAATTCCCGCAAAGGTGAAGGCACAGGTTGCCAGCTGTATTGGCAATCTGTCCATCCAGTTTCCAGATGCTTTCTTCATTTGGATAGGAAGAAATTTCTTTCTCCAGTTTATCGAGATCGCGAAGAATGATATCGTGAATGGAAGTAATTACTGCGTTCATTGTGTGATCTCTTTTTCAATGGCTTTGATTCGTTCGTCCAGCTCCGTATTTTTTGATTGAAACTCTGCTATCGTTTTCAATTTTGAATTTACACTGATGTAGAACTTGATCTTCGGTTCTGTACCAGAAGGGCGGACAGAAATTTTACTTCCATCAGCCGTATAAAACTGAAGTACGTCTGACTTAGGCAAATCAATTTTCTTCTTAGCACCGCTCGATGCATCTTTCTCTTCGCTGATTTTGTAATCGAGTATCCGTGTTACTTTTTCACCAGCTATAGTTGCCGGAGGATTATTTCTGAATTTCTCCATGATATCTCTAATTTGCTGTTCGCCCTCCGCGCCTTTACGCACAAGATTTACCAAGCCCTCTTTGTAGAAGCTGAATTCAGCATACATCTGCAGCAACCATTGGTACAATGTTTTACCTTCGTCTTTAGCAGCGGCAGCTAATGCGGCAAAGAAGGCACACGCAGAAACGGCATCTTTATCTCTTACAAAATCACCCACCATGTAGCCGTAGCTTTCTTCACCGGCTGCAATGAATTTCTTTTTGCCATCCAGATCACCCATCAACTCAGCGATGTACTTAAAACCAGTTAACGTGTTATAGCATTCCACTTGGTAATGCGCAGCCATTTCATCTACTAACTCCGAGGTAACAATCGTTTTGGCAATATAAGTGCCTTCCGTCTTCTTAAGATTTTGCAAGATAAACCACATCATCAGACTGAACGCCTGATTACCATTCAATAGAAAGAATTCTCCATTGTCATCTTTGATTCCTATGCCTACACGATCCGTATCGGGATCGGTTGCCATAAGAATTTCAGCTTTCTGAAGTTTGGCTTTCTTTAACCCGATCTCCATGGCAGCATGTTCTTCCGGATTCGGAGAAGGGATAGTTGGAAAATCACCATCTGGTTTTTGCTGCTCGTCTACAATCAATACATTCTGAAAACCCAATCGCCTCAAACATTCAGGAACCATAGTGATACCCGCACCGTGCAAGCTTGTGTACACGATTGGAATGTTCTTTTGTCGTTCAATAGCATCTTGTTTAGGGATGAGTTTTTTTACTTCTTCATAGTATTTCAACTTCAGGCCCGATTGATTTGATCAGGGAAAGGTTTGGTTCGAATTTTACCTGATCGTATCCGGTGATCGCGTTTACTTCTTTGATGACATTCCCATCATGGGGAGGAACCAGTTGAGCACCGTCAGCCCAGTATGCCTTGTAGCCATTATATTCTTTCGGATTGTGTGATGCAGTAATCACCACTCCCGATTGACACTTTAAATAACGAATAGCGAAGGAGAGGAGAGGAGTTGGCCTTAATTCAGGAAACAGGTGAACAGTAATTCCATTTGCGGAGAAAATGTTTGCAGTGATTTCAGCAAACAATCTGCTGTTGTTTCGACTATCATGAGCAATGGCAACGCTGATCGGATCAGCAGGAAAAGATTTCTTTAAATAATTGGCAAGGCCTTGTGTAGCGATTCCAACTGTATATTTATTCATGCAGTTAGAACCTGCTCCCATAATTCCACGAAGACCTCCTGTTCCAAACTCGAGGTTCTTGTAGAAACTGTTGATCAGTTCTTTTGTGTCAGAACCTTCAAGGAGTTTTTTTACCTGTTCTTTGGTAGTGTTGTCAATAGCAGGACTGTTAAGCCATTCGTTGGCTCTGGCTTTCGATTGTTCTAAGAGACTCATGAATAATAATTTGGAATAACCTTAATAAAGCAGATGTAAAACTACAACATCTGCATAAGACAGTAAATTTTACTGCCAGTAATGATGCAAGACTACAAGTTTCCTCTCAATTCCTGCTCACGCTCAATGGCCTCAAAAAGTGCCTTGAAATTCCCTTTTCCAAAAGATTTAGCTCCGTTTCGTTCAATGATTTCGAAAAATACAGTGGGGCGATCCTGGATTGGCTTACTGAAAATTTGAAGTAGATATCCTTCTTCATCACGATCAATGAGAATGTTCTGTTTTTGAAGTTCAGTCCAATCTTCGTTGATATCTCCAACCCGTGCCTTTACATCATCGTAATAATTTTCAGGCACGTAGAGGAATTCTACTCCACGTTTTCTTAATTCTGAAACGGTATGAATAATATCATCAGTAGCAATAGCGATGTGCTGCACACCTGGACCGTGGTAGAAGTCGAGATACTCTTCGATCTGCGATTTCTTTTTGCCTTCGGCAGGTTCGTTGATCGGGAATTTGATGTACCCATTTCCGTTCGAAACAACTTTAGACATCAGCGCGCTGTATTCTGTAGAGATGTCACTATCATCAAATGTGATGAGTAGTTTGAATCCCATTACATTCTCATAGAATTCAACCCACTCATTCATTTTGCCCAGTTCTACATTTCCTACGCAATGGTCAACGTGTTTTAATCCAATAGGAGTAGGCTTGAAATTATTCTTTACTGCTTTATATCCGGGAAGAAAGGTGCCTTTATAATTTTTTCTTTCCACGAACGTATGAATTGTTTCTCCATACGTTTTAATTGAGGAGATAACTACCTCACCAAATTCATCTTTGATGGTCTGCGGCTTTTGAGCGGATACCGCACCTCTCGATGTGGTTTCATAATGCGATTTAGCCGCGTCATCTACCCAGAGTGCCAACACTTTTACACCATCACCATGTTTTTTTACGTGCTCTGAAATTTCAGATTTCGGATCGAGTGATGTGGTTAATACAAATCTTATCTTGTTTTGCTGTACTACATAAGATGCGCGGTCACGTATGCCTGTTTCGGGTCCGGCATAGGCCACTAATTCAAAGCCGAAGCAATGCTGATAGTACAATGCAGTTTGCTTGGCATTACCGACATAAAACTCGATGTAATCGGTACCATTGAGAGGAAGAAAGTCAGTGCTCATTATCGTAATCGTTTGAACTCCTCAAAATTAATCAATCTGCCAATTTTTTGTTTTTAAAATACGTGCCATTTGTATAATCTTGGCAAAAAATAGGATATGGACGTAAAAGCTCTCGATAAGGCACTTCAGGAAATTGCTAAGAAACGGAATGAACTTTCGAAACTGGATTACAATAATCCAAAGTATGATGATGTGGAAGAGCAATTACACGACCTTGAAGACGCTTTTCAGGTGAAATTTGGTGATCCGATGGAAGAGATTTTACAGGAAGTGCATGATAAGTACTGCCCGGATACTGACGTTCTTTATCCAATCGCTTACGTAGCCAAGAGTTATCAGATTTCTGATAAAAATGACTTCCAGGTTGCGCCTACGGAAGGTGTATTTGTGAAATAGATAACATGCCGGGTAAAGAAACAAAACGGTAATTGTACCAAATCCCACACGTATCGTCCTGAATGTAGGAAAGGACAAACAGCAAGTTGTGTGGACTGCTGAGTAATTCAGTTTCTGAAATTTTTGATCAAAAAGTAGATCGCAAAGAAGACCAGGAAAAACCCAATGTTCCTTAGATAAGGCTTTTCAAATGAATCTTTTTCCTTATTGGAGGATTGCCTGTAGTGAATAATTAATACAATTATCCCCAGAGCAAAGAATAGGATTGCCGCAATGATATTGTTATTCATGTTATCTGAATCCTAATTTTTCTCTTACTCTTGCAAGTACTTCGCGCGCGATAGTTGTTGCTCTCGCTTCGCCTTCCTCCAGTTTTTTATTCAACTCATCCGGATTATTCATATAGAAGTTGAAGGTCTCACGTTCCTTCGCATACTTCTGAATAATTAATTCGTAGAGGGCCTGCTTGGCGTGACCATAACCAAAGTTTCCGGCCAGATATTTTTGACGAAGCTCCTCGGTCTGCTCCGGAGTACCAATCAGTTTATAAATGGCAAACACATTATCTGTATCTGGATTCTTAGGTTGTTCCAGGGGAGTTGAATCGGTGACAATCGTTTTGATTTGTTTTAACAAGTCCTTGTCAGGAAGAAAGATGTCGATGATGTTGCCATATGACTTGCTCATCTTCTGACCGTCTACGCCTGGAATGGTCATCACTTGTGTTTCAATCTGCACGTCAGGCAATACAAATGTTTCTCCATATTGATTGTTAAATGTAGAAGCAATATCACGCGCCATTTCAACATGCTGTTTCTGATCTTTTCCAACCGGAACGATGTTAGCATCATACAAAATGATATCTGCCGTCATTAAAACCGGATAGGTAAACAATCCTGCATTTACATCGGATAGCCGATCTGCCTTATCCTTAAATGAGTGCGCATTCGCCAGCATCGGGAAGGGAGTGAAGCAATTGAGGTACCAGGTCAACTCACACACTTCCGGGATCCGACTCTGACGATATAATAAATTCTTTTCTGTATCGAATCCAAAAGCGAGCCATGCAGCGGCTACTGCCTGTACATTTTCTTTTCTGGTTTTTGCGTCCTTGATGGTAGTAAGTGAATGCAAATCGGCAATAAAGAAGAATGATTCGTTGCCCGATTGTTTGGAAAGTTTGATAGCGGGGATGATTGCACCCAACAAATTCCCCAGATGGGGTTTGCCGCTACTCTGAATACCTGTTAAAATTCTGGCCATAGTTTTGCAAAGAAAACAGTGTTATACGATTTACGTGTACTTTTGCGTTACAAAATTCATATGAAAATAGTTGTTGCTTTTCTGGGGTTAACTTGTTTTATCATGGCCAGTCATGCCCAACATGCAGAGCCTTTGCTGTTTCGTGACAAGAACCATGACTTTGGCAATATTTCGGAGACAGGAGGAAATGTTGATCATGAATTCACCTTCATAAACAATTCAGGCCGGGCGGTTAGAATACTTTCTGTTCAGGCATCGTGTGGTTGTACTACACCTGACTGGTCTAAAGAGCCCATATTGGCAGGTAAATCGGGTTTTGTAAAAGCCAGTTTTGATCCGCACGGCAAGCCTGGCTACTTTAATAAATCATTGACTGTTAGTACCGATCTGGATGGTAATGCGATTTCTTTGTACGTGCGTGGCCAGGTGGTCGCAGAAGCTAAAAGTGCAGAAGATCTTTACCCATCAGAAAACGGAAGTCTGAGATTGAAATCCAACTCATTGAATATGGGAAAGATTTTTATCAACCGGGAACCCGCTATTGGCGAATATGAAATTTACAATTCAGCAGGTAAGACAATTCATTTTTCTAAGAACACCGTAAGTCCTTCTTACATTGTCGTTACCGTTCCTGATTCCTTATCACCTAAGTCAAAAGGGAGAATAAAAATTGCATATAATGCCAAAGCGAAAAATCAATATGGTTTTGTATCTGACAATATAGAGCTATTAACGGATGACGTGGAGATGTCAAGGAAGTCTATTGCCGTATACGCAACCATTGAAGAATATTTTCCTTCACTTTCGGCAGATGAACTGGATAAATCACCTGTGCTGATCACAGAGTATATGGCGTTGGACCTTGGACGAGCTAAATCCGGCAATAATTTATCGGGCGAGGTTAGAATTAGAAATTCGGGGAAGAAGGAGTTGACACTGCACACCATTCAACCTAACTGTTCCTGCCTGACTGTCGGATCAGATAGAATGAAACTCAAACCTGGGGAAGAAATGATAGTGAAAATAACATTGAATCCCCAGGGTAGAGTGGGGACTTTGCAAAAAGCAATTACGATCTACTCAAATGATCCGAGAAACCCAGTGCAACGAGTTACGCTAACAGGTTATATTGAAGAATAGATTTTTTTGACGATCAATTCTGCCGCATTACCGT
>JBGATZ010000316.1:0-5904 GCA_044228905.1 Cyclobacteriaceae bacterium
CCAAGCTGATCATGTACATCCACAATGACAGCCGCGCTAATATTAAATCATCGTATAACAGAATTGACACATTAAAATCGCTCATTTCCAATTGGAAAAGCGTTCATGAACAACTCTTGCTGAAAAGTAGTCAGGGTGCAAACAGCGCAAGAATTGATTCCCTCTTAAAACTTAACTCACCACGTCTGAATGCTACCGTACAGGCATGTGAGGCCATCATTGACAATCCTGACTCAACGACTATAGAAAGAGGAGTAGCTATCATTACACAAAACGAGTTGCCATTTCTTTTAACAATGGAAGCAACGGTAGCTACCTACCAACAAGAGGCCGAGGAGAAACTCGGCAAGCTAAAGGTGGTAGAAATCATTCTATCCGTAATCGCTATCATCGTTTTGGTTCTTGAATTTGCTGTCATCTTCCTCCCCACGCTCAGAAAACTGAAGGAGTCGAATGAG
This sequence comes from Cyclobacteriaceae bacterium, assembly GCA_044228905.1. Taxonomy (GTDB): domain Bacteria; phylum Bacteroidota; class Bacteroidia; order Cytophagales; family Cyclobacteriaceae; genus ELB16-189. Next base: position 459 of record JBGATZ010000316.1, read on the forward strand.
AATTTTGCGCAATCCAACAATGAACTATCTACATTGAATGAAGAGCTCCAGGCGTCCGAAGAAGAAATCAGGGCCAACCTGGATCATATCAGCGTTTTGCAGGAACACTTACAGGCTAGTGAACGTCAGTTTCGCGAAATGGTAAACAATGCCCAGGATATGATTTATGAACTGGATGCCGATGGAAAATTTTCATTCGTCAACCCGGTGATGGAAAGTATTACGGAGTACAGCAAGGAAGAATTATTGACACGTCACTACTGGGACATCGTTCACCCGGACAGAAAACAGGAAGTAATTCTGTTTTATAAAAAGCAACGCAAAGAACTAAAAGAACTTTCTTACCTGGAAACCATGATGCTGTCACGATCAGGTAATGAAATATGGATAGGGCAAAACGTGCGAATGCTTTTTGAAGGTCAGTGGGTGATAAAAGTCAATGCTGTGGCAAGGGATATCACTAAGCTAAAAGAAGCGGAAAAAAGAATAGAAGAAAGTGAAAGAAGATACCGGCTGCTTTCTGAAAACTCAAGTGACGTTGTCAGCCTGAATGATTTGGAAGGGCGATTTGAGTACGTATCGCCTGCCTGTATCGATCTTCATGAATACACTCCTGAAGAATTACTCGGTAGAAGAGGAACGGATTTTATGACTCCTGAAAGTAAGGAACGGATCGCGCAAATTGCTCCGGGCATCCGTCAGCAAATGGAACGCAACGAACCTCTGGAGCCAATGCAATTTCAATTGCTTACAAAAACAGGTAAAGTAATCTGGGTAGAGAATGCGATCAAGCCCATTTTTAAAAATGGGATACTTAGCGGATTTCAATCTACACTAAGGAATATTCATGAACGCAAAAGAGTAGAGGAAGCGCTCTTGAAGGCAAAAGAAAAAGCAGAAGAAGCTACACTTGCCAAGAGTCAGTTTCTGTCAATGATGAGTCACGAGATCCGCACTCCGATGAATGCCATCATTGGTATTACCAACATTATGCTTGATGAGAAACCACGTGAAGATCAATTGGAGAGTTTAAAGCTCCTTAAGTTCTCCGGAGAAAATCTTCTCACTATCATTAACGACATTCTTGACTTCAGCAAAATTGAAGCCGGCAAAATTGAACTGGAACACATTCCGTTCCAGCTGAAAGAATTACTGCAGCATCATGTTGACATGCTGGAGTCGCGTGCCAATGACAAGGGAATAAAAGTTAATCTTCAATACCAGAAAGATATTCCACAATCATTTAAAGGAGATCCGGTTCGCATTGGCCAGATTATGAATAACCTGGTAAGCAATGCGATTAAGTTTACAGAAAAAGGATACGTTGAGATTAATGTTCAGGCCATTGAAAATCAAAAAAATGATTCATCTGACACCTTCGGCCTGCGCATCTCTGTAAAAGACACAGGCATCGGTATTCCACCTGAAAAAGTGAGTTCGGTGTTTGAAAGTTTCACCCAGGCAAGTAGCGACACCACCCGGAAATTCGGAGGCACGGGATTAGGCCTTTCCATAACCAAAAAACTTTTAGCATTAATGGGAAGCCGCATTGCTGTTGAAAGTCAACTGGGATACGGATCTACTTTTTATTTTAACATCGATCTGGAAAAAAGTGCAGACATTCAAAAAGAGAAAGAGAAACAGTATTATTCAGAAGCTCCTTTCTCCTCCTCAAAGATCCTATTGGTAGAAGATAATCGGGTAAATCAAATTGTGGCCTCCAACTTTCTGAAAAAATGGGGCGTAGCCATGAAGATCGCCAACAATGGCAAAGAAGCCGTAGAAATGATTACTACGAAAGAATATGATCTTGTGCTGATGGATCTTCAAATGCCTGAGATGGATGGATACGAAGCCACTCGCACCATTCGTCAAATGGATGATCCGTATTTTAAAAATATCCCCATAATAGCATTAACTGCTTCTGCGATGCTCGAGATCAGGGAGAAAACCGCTAAAGTGGGAATGAACGATTATGTCACTAAACCTTTTCAGCCTGAGGATCTACAAGGTAAAATCAGTAAATATCTCCCGAAAGAAATGAAGAAGGTACAGCCGTCAGCGATTGCTGCCGGACTTGATCTATACAGCGAAGGAGATCCTCATTTCAAAAAAGAACTGGCAGGTCTTTTCATCAAGAATGTAATAGAACTCAAACAGGCGCTGGAGAATACACTGGAAGCAAACGATGATGACCTGTTCAAGAAAGCAAGTCATAAAGTAAAGGCCACGTTGGGAATGCTGGGTGACAAAGACCTGGAAAACATTGTAGAGAAGCTAAAAGAAGAACTGACAGCAGCCAGCAATAAAAAAGAAATCAGCCGGCAATTATTAAATCAGTTTTATGAGCTTTGCGCCCATGTCATCCAGGGACTGGAAGAAGAGATTAACGATATCAACTTAAACTCCTAGATCTCCCCCATCCGAAATTTCGATGAGCAGAAGTTTTACTTCCTCTGCCTTTGCATGTTCACCAATCTTTTCAAAGCTCATCACCAGGTTACGTAAAGCTCTGCGCACAATTTCAAGACTGTTGCAGGGTTCATAGAATGAATTTTGTGGTACCAGATGGAGTTCGTTGATATAGTTTTCAATGTCCTGTTTAGAAAAAATCAATCCACGATTGAAAGCGTTGATATAAAATGTATGATGCTCGTCTTTGTAAGTTAGGATAAAAAGGTTTGGGAGGTTCACACCATATACCGGCATCTTTAACTTTTGAGCGACCAGCATATAAATTACGCATAGCGTAATTGGGTTTCCTTTTTTTGATTCGAGCACCACGTTAATCATCGAATTACCGGGCGAATGAAAATTTTTAGTATTTGCACCAAACCGGAGTTTATTGAAGAGAACACCATTGATGATTTTCACCTGATCGAATGCATACAGCTCCGGTTTAAATTCCAGCCAGGTATCATAATAGATTTGCTCCAGTTCCTGTCTTAATTTCTCAAGCTCCAGGTCAGGGTATTGATAGGTAGCCAGGATCCACATTCCCTTCAATAAATCCTGATCGGGTGATTGGTACCAATCGCGTAATCGCTCTTTTACCAATTCGTATTGCAACGAATGAATAATTTCTTCAATTCGCTTCTGTACGAGTGGATTAAAATTCGTCTCCCACTCCTGCTCAAGAAAAGGGATAATAGATGTGCCTAATGACAATATTTTTTCTTCGATGTGTGAGGCAATTTGTGTATCCTCATCATCGAGCAATGAAACCAATGCTTTTAACTCTTTCTCCTCCATCATGTCTGAATTACTCCCACATTAAATTTCTCCACGGATGCATGATTTGCTGCTTCGATTCCCATTGAAATCACTTTTCTGGTTTCCAGTGGATCAATCACTCCATCTACCCACAACCGGGCAGCCGCATAGTAAGGACTCAATTGATCATTGTACCGATCTGTGATCTCTTTCAATAACAAATCCTCTTCATCTTTTGTAATTGTTTTACCCTGAGCCTTCAGCGAAGATACACGGATTTGTAATAATGTCTTCGCTGCTGAGGCTCCACTCATCACCGCCATCTGCGCAGTTGGCCAGGCATAAATCAATCGGGGATCATATGCTTTCCCACACATGGCATAATTTCCTGCTCCATATGAATTACCAATGAGGAATGTAAACTTAGGTACGGTTGAATTGGCCATCGCATTTACCATCTTGGCTCCATCTTTGATTATTCCTCCGTGCTCCGCTTTGCTTCCTACCATGAATCCACTTACATCTTGCAGGAAAACCAATGGCACTTTGCGTTGATTGCAATTCATAATAAAGCGTGCTGCTTTATCAGCAGAGTCAGAGTAGATTACTCCCCCCATTTGCATTTCGCCTTTCCTGGTCTTCACCACCTTCCGTTGATTTGCCACAATACCTACGGCCCATCCATCTACTCTGGCAAATCCACAGATAAGGGTTTTACCATACAATGATTTATACTCTTCAAATTCAGAATGATCAACAAAGCGCTTAATAATCTCAAGCATGTCATATGGCTTGGAGCGATCTGACGGAAGCAGGCCGTAAATTTCTTCTTCCTTTTCTTTCGGCTTCGCAGGTTTACTACGATCAAATCCAGCTACTTCACTATGACCGATTTTATCAAACAGGTTTCTGATATAAGTTAAGCATGCTTCATCGTTTGGAAACTTATTGTCAGTTACTCCGGAAATTTCACAATGAGTAGTGGCTCCTCCCAATGTTTCATTGTCGATATCTTCACCAATCGCAGCTTTTACCAGATACGATCCGGCTAAAAAGATGGAACCTGTTTTGTCTACGATCATCGCTTCGTCCGACATGATCGGAAGATACGCCCCACCTGCTACACAACTTCCCATGATGGCTGCTATCTGCACGATACCCATCGCAGACATTTTTGCATTATTTCTGAATTGTCTTCCAAAATGTTCTTTGTCAGGAAAAATTTCATCCTGCATAGGGAGGAATACTCCCGCGCTATCTACCAGGTAGATGATCGGAAGATGGTTTTCCATAGCGATCTCCTGTGCTCTCAGGTTTTTCTTTGCGGTAATCGGAAACCACGCACCTGCTTTTACTGTAGCATCATTTGCCACAATAACACATTGTCTCCCTTTTACATAACCTATTCCGCAAATCACGCCACCCGAAGGACAACCACCCTGCTCTTTGTACATCCCCTCGCCAACAAATAAGCCTACTTCCAGAAATTCGGAATCTTTATCAGTGAGGAAAGTAATTCGTTCACGTGCCGTGAGCTTTCCCTTCTGATGCTGGTCTTCAATTTTCTTCTCCCCTCCACCCAATGCTACTTTTTTTGCTTTTGTTTTCAATTGAAAACAAAGCTGTTTGAGTTGATCTTCATTTTTATTGAACTCCAGGTCCATATCAGTATCTTATTGCTTGCTAAGCTATAAAAATAAAATGAGCAAATGAGTATTACCCATTTGCTCATTAACGCTTAATAAGCGCGTTACTTATTTCTTCTTCTGAGCTTTTTTACGCTCTTCTTCGTCCTTCTTTAAATCGCGCATCACTTTCTTATGACTCTTGCCCAATGGACCCAGGAAGTGTTTCGGATAACGATTCAAATGATACGATAAACTATCCAATCCATTCAGTACTTTATTCAGATTCACATAAAGCGAATCTTCTGTAAGCAGCTTGCTCGCAGTATTATCTCCTTTACTCAGCTTGGCCAGCGTTTCATTCAATTTGCCAATAGTCTGTTGTGTTTTTGTCAATGTCTTATTCAGTTCAAGGCGCTTGAGTGAGTCTGAAAGGATTTTAAAATTGGTAATGGCCGGCTTCAGCTCTGTAAGTGTGCCGTTCAGGTTATCAGCAACGCCTTTCAATGAACCGGAAAGTTCATCAATCTTTCCACTGGCATTGGCCAGTGTTCGATTAAGTGTACCCGGTGTTGTTTTTAAACCAAGTAAAACGGTATCGAGTCGTT
>JBGATZ010000317.1:0-5861 GCA_044228905.1 Cyclobacteriaceae bacterium
TTAGCCCAATAAATCAAATCTTAAATCAGTTTTCAACAATCCGGATCTTGGCAAAGCTGAGAAGCAGCGTTTTTTCCCCGATGTCCTTAAAGTTAATCTTTGCCTTTCGGTCCGCCCCAGAGGTATCCATTTGCATGACGGTTCCAAACCCAAATTTCGGATGCTCTACTTTCATTCCTTCCTGTAGCTTGGAAGTATCACTCGGGGCAAAGTCAGCCGGAGCTTTATATGTCGTGGGTTTAGCAACAGGCTGAGAACTGATCGTTTTCTTCATTCCCGAAACAAAACTCTTTGCAAAATTCGGATTAGGCGCTACTGAATCAATGCCTGCAAACTTGGTACTTACCTTAATGTAGCGGGCATCAATGTCATCCAGGAAACGACTCGGCTCGCAATTTTTTAATCGACCAAAGCGATAACGCGTTAATGCGTAGGAGAGGAACAACCGTGATTCAGCGCGGGTAATTGCTACGTAAAATAATCTTCGCTCTTCTTCCAGTTCAGAGCGCGAACTTAACATCATTTGAGAAGGGAATAGATCTTCTTCCAATCCAACGATGTAAACGTATTTAAATTCCAGTCCCTTTGCCATGTGGATGGTCATCAGGGTAACTTTATCCGGATCCTTGTCCTTGTCTTCGTCCATGCTGGATACCAGCGATACTTCCTGTAAAAACGCACCAAGGCTTTTGTCTTCTTTTTCCGGATCGTCCACATATTCCTTGATCGCATTGAGCAATTCCTGAACGTTCTCATAACGACTTAACCCTTCAACCGTCTTATCTTCGTACAATTCACGCAACAATCCGGATGCTTTGGCAATATCGGAAGCAGCTTCGTAAGCATCCTTCGCTTGCAACTCGATATTGAATCGCTTGATCATGTTTACGAAATCGTCAATCGGGCCAGCTGCTCTTCCGCCTACAAACGGACTTGCGTTTTGTAATACATCCCAAATGGAAATAGCGTGATCGTTAGCAGCAACTACGATCTTATCAATCGTAGAATCACCAATTCCTCTTTTAGGAAGATTGATAATTCTCCGGAAAGAAGCTTCATCCTGCTGATTTAATGCAAAGCGCAAATAGGCAAGCAGGTCTTTGATCTCTTTTCGCTGATAGAAGGAGAGGCCACCCACTACTTTGTATTTGATGTTCATTCTGCGCAACGATTCTTCAATTGCACGCGACTGACTATTGGTACGATACAGAATGACAAAATCGCTGAACTTCAGTTGCTGCTGCATCTTCTCTTCGAAAATGGAAGAAGCAACCAGTTTTCCTTCTTCATTATCCGAAACGGCTTTAATCAATTCAACCGGATTGCCTTCTTCATTCTGTGTCCAGACATTCTTTGGTAACTGCGCTTTGTTTTTAGCAATAACTGAATTAGCCGCGTCAACAATTGTTTTGGTGGAACGATAGTTCTGTTCAAGCTTTACTATTCTCAGATCCGGATAATCTTTTTCGAAATTGAGAATATTGCTGATATCTGCTCCACGAAAGCCATAGATACTCTGAGCATCATCACCCACTACGCAGATATTTTGTCGCACAGCAGAAAGCCTGCGTACAATCTGATACTGGCAAAGGTTGGTGTCCTGAAACTCGTCCACCAAAGCATATTGAAAACGCTGCTGATATTTATTCAATACATCCAGATGTTCTTTGAAAAGCTTATCTGTATTGAACAGAATATCATCGAAGTCCATGGCTCCCGATTTGAAGCAGCGGAGGGAATAGGCTTTGTAAATGTTTCCGATCTCAGGCCGCATATTCGAAGCATCGTCACCCATCAGGATAGGATTTCTAAGGTAATCCTGCCAGGAGATCAGCCTGTTTTTGGCCGCTGAAATGCGATTGTAAACCGCATTTTGTTTGTATTGAGTATCGTCCAGACCCATTTCTTTCACGATGGACCGAATCAGTGATTTGGAGTCATCTGTATCATAAATGGTGAAATTGCTTGGATATCCAATATGGGTCGCTTCAGCGCGGAGGATGCGGGCAAATACCGAGTGAAAAGTACCCATCCATAGGTTCTTTGCATCCGATCCTACTACTTTTTCAATCCGATCGCGCATTTCTTTCGCGGCCTTATTCGTGAAGGTTAATGCCATGATATTGAACGCATCAACCCCTTTGTTTTGAATTAGATATGCAATTCGATAGGTAAGTACCCTCGTTTTCCCTGAACCCGCTCCGGCAATCAGCATGCAAGGCCCTTCGGTATTCAGTACCGCTTCGCGTTGCGGTTCATTGAGTGTTTCTAAGTAATCCATCATAAATCAAAGCGCAATATAGGAGTTATCCTGATTGGTATTGGAGTAGATTTCAGATTCAAAAAGTAATATAACAGGTGCCCGAATTTTTGAATATTGATTTTTAAATCCTGAATTTTAAAACCCGAATGGGACAAATAAAATTCACTGACGATGGTTTTAGCATTACTGCTGCAGAACCGTGGATCAAAGAGAAAGTCAATATCATTCGTCAATACCTTTCTTCGTTTGTGATTAACCTTCACGGCCGGATCGATGAACTGGTATTTGTTGACCTAAGTGCAGGAAATGGCCTATACTCATTAGGTGCCAGAAAAGAGATTTTTCCCGCTCCTGCACTTATGGCCCTTGCATCTGATTTGCCAATAAACAGATACCTTTTTTGTGAAGCCGATAATGAGCAATCAGGAATTCTTAAAATAAGAATCAACAAACACTTTCGGGGCAAAAATGTAATTCAGCTGGAAGGCCGCCCGGAGGAACTGATTGATAAACTGCAATTGTATATTCCACAAAGTAAAGGCAATTATAAAGTCGCGGTGTTTTGTCTTTGTGATTTATTCTCTCTGAATATTCCATTCAGTACGATTAGCAAATTGAATGATCTGGGATTTAGTTTTCTAATACCTTTCACTTTCGTTCTGAACGATCGTGTGAATTATCAGTTTTATATCCGCGAGCAGCGGGAGAAGGTGTCCCGCTTTCTTGGAGGGTTTAAAGACATCGAACGAATGGAGAAAGATCTAACCAGTAACGCGGTTTTCTATAAACGAATTATTCGGATTTTCGAAAATAACATGCTGTCTTTGGGATTGAATGCCTCCACATCAGTGCATAAGATTGATTCCGGCTTGATGGAGGTTCCTATGTACTATACTGGATTGTTCTCCAGACAATTTGCCACAAAAACCATTTTGCAAGATGTGGAGTCGGCCCGAAATGTTCAGTTTGATTTATTCAAAGTCTGAATCTGCGCCCTGCAGATCTCATATCTTGCTATGAGGATACATGTAAGGATTAAGAGTAGGAGTGACGCAGAACAGGTTTGATAATTAATGTAAATTTGCATTATCATGATACAGGTTGGGGATATTTTAGTTTCTGATGACATTAAAGAAGTTGAGTTTGTTTGTCATCTCGAGAAATGCAAAGGCGCATGTTGCGTAGAAGGTGATTTAGGTGCACCGCTGGAAGAAGATGAACTTGAAATCATGAAAAAAATCCAGCGCAAGATTAAATCTTACCTCACACCCGAAGGCATCAAAGCCATTGAAGAACAAGGTCCGTATATCCTTGATGAGGATGGGGATTACTCCACGCCAACTATCGGTGGGAGAGAGTGCGCCTATGCCATGTATGACAAGCAAGGTGTATTAAAGTGCGGTATCGAGCAGGCGTACCTTGATGGTAAGATTAAGTACCGCAAGCCAATATCCTGTCACTTATATCCGATCCGGATTACTAAGAAGAAAAATTTCGAAGCGGTGAACTATCATAAATGGAGCATTTGTTCTGCAGCCTGCTCGTTTGGGAAGTCGCTTAAAGTTCCACTCTATAAATTCCTGAAAGATCCCTTGATTCGTAAATATGGAGAGGATTGGTATAATGAATTGGTGATTAAGATAGAGAAGTAACCCATCATTTTGCCCTGGCAGGCTTGGCGAAGCCTTACAAAATGAAAACGGCCCTGATTTCTCAGAGCCGTTTCCTTATGATTTGAACTGAAATTACTCAGCTACCACGCTCACTTTAATATCATGCTTCACTTCTTTGTGAAGATCAAGATTTACAGTATACGTTCCGATTTGCTTAGGTTGTTCTTTGAAATGAATCTTCTTACGATCAACTTCAAATCCTTTTGCTTTCAATGCGTCTGAAACCTGAACAGCCGTAACCGCACCGAAAATCTTACCGCTTTCACCGGCTTTTGTTCCGATTTCAACAGTCATATCTCCGATCTTCTGAGCCAATGCTTCTGCATCTTGTTTCACTTTAGCCGCCTTGTGAGCAGCCTGGCGAACGTTCTCCGCGATCATGCGCTTGTTAGATTCATTGGCAATCAATGCTACTCCTTGCGGAATAAGATAGTTGCGTCCGTAACCTGGCTTTACCTTTACTACATCGTTCTTGTAGCCAAGTCCAGTTACATCTTGTTTTAATATAATTTCCATGGTCTTGTCAGGTTAAGATTACTTTAATGAATCGCCTAAGTAAGGGAGGATCGCCAGGTGACGAGCTCTCTTCACAGCTTGAGTTACCTTCTTCTGGAATTTCCAGCTTGTTCCGGTAAGTCTGCGAGGAAGGATTTTTCCTTGCTCATTTACAAATTTCATTAAAAAGTCAGGGTCTTTGTAGTCGATGTACTTGATCCCGTTCTTCTTGAAACGGCAGTATTTAGGTTTAATCTCTGCGCGTTTGATTGGTTCGTTCATTAGTGTCATGCTTCAGCTCCCTCTCTTTTTGTTGTTGCTTTTTTGTTCTTGTTGAATTCGCCTTTGCGTCTGCGTGAAGCATACAATACAGCGTCCTTATCAAGGGCAACTGTCAAAAAGCGCATCACTGATTCGTCTCGTCTGAATTCTGTTTCCAGCGTAGCAATCGTTTCAGGGGCTGCCGTGAATTCCAGAAGGTTATAGAAACCAGTAGACTTGTTCTGGATGGGATAAGCCATCTTTTTAAGTCCCCAGTTTTCCTTGTTGACGATCTCGGCTTTAGCCTTAGTCAACACCTTCACGAATTTCTCGACAGTATCCTTTGCCTGGTCTTCAGACAAAACGGGATTTAGAATGAATACCGTCTCGTAATTTTTCATTTGTTATTCGTGTTTAAAAATGAGGTGCAAAAATAGCGAAATCATCACAATTTACTAGCAATGAATGGGAAGATTTGTTGAGAATTTGGATAAAAAGGGCATTCAAAATGAATGATTTTGAGCTTAATTCTGGGTTTAGTCAGTTTTTGACTTGAGAATTGGTTAAAATACCCGCCAAGATGAGCCAGACTTTAGAGTCAGATCGGTCTCATTGTTTTACAGAAACGATACTGAGATCATTGTGGGTTATGGTCAGGTTATCTTTGATTTAAATCAGGTAAATTGGCTTTACTTGAATTTCATTTTTAAGCACCTTTGCAAGGAAGCTGAGACTAGGTCAGATCGGTCTGATGTAGCTTATCAGCAAATGTTAAATTATCTTTAGAACATGAGTTACATCATCGGGGGGATACAACAGGTAGGTATTGGAGTAAATCAGGCAGACGAAGCCTGGAAATGGTATCGCCAGCATTTTGGTGTGGACGTTCCGATCTTCAAAGATTCGGCAACTGCATCATTGATGGTCCCCTATACACAAGGCATTGCTGAAAGCCGGTATGCTATCCTCGCTATGAACATGCAGGGTGGTGGAGGATTTGAGATCTGGCAGTACACTTCACGCACTCCTCAGCCTGCTTCTTTTGATATTAATCTTGGTGATACCGGAGTATTTGCGGTGAAACTGAAATCGCATGGCATCGACAAGGCCTACGAGTTCTTGAAATCCAAGAAAGCAAATATTCTTGGTGAACTGGCAACTGCTCCAGA
>JBGATZ010000318.1:0-5842 GCA_044228905.1 Cyclobacteriaceae bacterium
GTTATGGTTGGTGGAAGAACTACCTATTCTGACTGGCTGTTGAAACAAATTCCGGTAGACGCTCTGAAGAATAGCAGTGCTTCATTTTATGATTTTTTTGGCAGGATAACTCATACAATCAATGATAAGAATACCCTCTACCTCTCGGGTTATTATAGCAAGGATAAATACAAGCTATCTTCAGACTCCTTGTTTTCGTACCATAATGCACTTGGGTCATTGCAATGGCGACATGTTTTTAATACTAATTTTCATTCGCTGATTAGTTTAACTCAAAGCGAGTATCAGTATAATCTTGAGTATAATAAAATTCCGGTGAATGCTTTTGATTTTGGATTTAATATCAAGGAATCCAATTTCAAATGGGACATGAGCTATTATTTGAGTAAACATAAAATTGATTTTGGTGTTCAGAGTAAACTATATAATCTCAGTCCGGGAAGTATGCAAAAGATGTCTGAAGAATCGATTGTAAAAGAAGTTGATATTCAAAAAGAGAAAGGATCGGAAAATGCTATTTATGTTGCCGATAACTTTGATCTCAATTCGAATCTATCGCTTTATTTCGGATTACGATATTCTTTATTTGCTGCATTAGGCCCACGATCCATCTATTCCTATCAAAACGGAGTTCCTAAATCAAATACTTCGATAACTGATACACTGAATTACGCTGACAATAAAGTAATCAAGACCTACGGAGGACCAGAGTATCGGGTATCTGTAAGGTATCGGTTGCCCGGTGAGTCTTCTCTGAAGGCCAGCTACAATCGTACGCGTCAATATATTCATATGCTCTCCAATACCGTTTCTGTTTCACCAACCAATACATGGAAGTTGTCAGACCCGGGAGTAAAACCGCAGCTTGCTGATCAGATCTCATTTGGCTTTTATAAAGACTTAAGAAATAAAACCCTCGAAGCCTCAGCGGAAGTTTATTATAAATGGCTGCAAAATATTATCGATTATAAAACAGGAGCACGGTTGTTATTAAATGAAAACATAGAAAAAGATATTTTGCAGGGACAGGGCAAAGCATATGGAATTGAATTTTTGCTTCGTAAGAAGACAGGTAAGTTTAATGGCTGGTTGAGTTACACCTATTCACGAACTTTCATAAAACTGGATAGTGAGTTTCCGCAGGAAAGTGTGAATGCAGGAAGATATTTTCCGGCTAACTACGATAAGCCTCATGACGTTAATCTGGTATCAAACTACAAGATCACAAGAAGGTACAGTTTGTCATTTAATTTCGCCTACAGTACAGGGAGACCGATTACCTATCCGGTTGGCCTTTATAATATTGGCTCAGGATATCGGATCAACTATTCAGATCGAAATCAATATCGTATACCGGATTACATTCGTCTCGATCTCGGATTTAACATTGAAGGAAATCATAAGATTAAAAAACTGGCTCATAGCTTCTGGAGTTTCTCTATTTATAACTTGTTGGGACGTAAGAATCCGTACTCCGTATATTTTATAGCCAAAGAGGGAGATATTAAAGGATATAAGCTTTCGATATTCGGAGCTCCGATTCCAACCATAACGTATAATTTCAGATTTTAGTGAAACGAAGTTTAAGCTATATCGCATACATTCTGTTCATCACGCTAATGTGTTGTGTGGAGCCATTTGCTATCAAGAGTGTGGAATATACTAATCTTCTTGTGGTGGATGGATTTATTTCTACGGACGTGAAAAAACATCGGGTTACGCTTTCGCGAACAACACAACTCAGCGAGAAGAAGATTCTTCCGGAAAAAGGAGCCCTGATTTGGATTAAAAGTGGGAGTGGAGAAATGATTCCACTTTCGGAAGTCAAGCCGGGTATTTATGAAACGGCTGAGATTGCTGGAGTGGTGGGAGAGAAATACCAATTATTGGTCACTACAGGAGATGGCAGAGAATATTATTCCAGTGAAGTGACGTTGCGCACTACTCCGCCTATCGATAAAATTTATGCGGAGTTTATTCCTGTTTTACCCAACGGAGAACAGGGAGTTCAGATTTATGTGGATGCTACCGGAGAGGTAAATACCAGAAATTTTCGTTGGGATTTCATAGAAACATATCAGGTAAATTCGCCCTATGGCTCAAATTATGAATGGCTGGGGGGAAACGATTATAAATTCAGAGACATCCCCGTGGGTGTTTGTTATCCCTCGGATACTTCGCGAAATGTTTTAGTCACCACAACAGTAAGCCTTGAACAAAATAAAGTGACTGGTTTCCCGGTTAAGTTAATTGAAAAAGGTTCGCTGGAATTGTTCGTTAAGTACAGCATGTTGTTGAAACAGTATTCTTTGTCGGAAGAGGGATTTAAGTATTGGGATAATCTTCGAATCATCAACGAGAGCCAGGGCTCACTTTATGATGCACAACCAGGAGTGATCAGAGGAAATCTTTTTTCGCAGGATGATAGCAATGAAATTGTGCTGGGATATTTCGATGCATGTGTGGTTAGTGAGAAGCGTGTATTTTTTACTCCATTTCAGTTTACTCCACTGGGATTCAAAAGACCCACGTATATGAGTAATTGTGCTTTCCTGGTTCCTACTTTTGTTCCTACAGCAGAATTGGGTGCGTACATGGAAGTACACCAAAAGGATCAGTTAATCTGGGATGCAGTGGGGATGGAGCCCAATGCTTTGTTTGAATTACTTCCCAAGTATTGTTGTGACTGTACCTACTTAGGCACGAATATAAAACCAGACTTCTGGGAGTAGTTATTTTGCTGCGTTCTTTTCAACTTCCACTAACAACAGGTCGAGTGCCTGTCGGTCAAAATACTTACCCTTGATAATAACTGCTTGAATAGCGCGTGTTGCTTTGATCTCTTCCAGTGGATTCTGGTCCAGGATGTTGATGTCGGCAAACTTGCCAGCTGAAACAGCACCATATCGTTTCGATTTACCCAGGAATGCAGGGCCGTTGATGATGGAAGTCTGAAGGGCTTCGAGTGGAGTTAATCCATTATCCACATATAATTCCAGTTCCTGATGTAAGGCCAGCCCGGGATAAACAAAAGAATTGAGATAACCAGCATCTACCTGCAATAATCTTTATAATCTGCTCTATGAATTAACGGAAGCAAAGCGCTTGCTTTCTGATATTGATTGTGTCTGGTTGGCAATGGCTTTGGCATCATCACCGGCAGCGCGCTTCACGCGGCCCTCATATGTTTTCTTCAAACCTTTGCCGATATACTTCGCATAGTCATCTTTTGCATGATCATCCTGATCGAGGTAAGCCAGTGTTTGATAATGTTTAAAGTAGGGACGACCGCTGTTCCGTTTTTTGCTATGCGTTGATAGACACTCATAGCATAAGCCGAATCAAAACTTTCAATGACTAAAGGCATCGCTTCACGCGAAGTCAGCTTTCCGGCCTTTACTTGTTCTGATAGTACCTTATCTTTGTTGAGCCAGCCTTGAAAAATAAGTCAAGTGCTCAACCGCACCAGGCATTGGAGATTTCTTCCAATGGTATTACAAATGGAATGTGTCCCGATATTTTTAATCCCCGTCTTTTGGCTTCTTTCACGGCTTCAAGGTAGATCTCCGGCTTCATGGTGTTGTCAGTGATCTTGATGAAATCCACTTTCATCTTCTCTGAAGAGAATCTATCATCAGTTTTTCATGGAATCAATGGTCTTGACTTCGAGGTCTCCAATCCACACTGATTTAATTCCTTCCAGTTTAGGGCCCGAAGTAAAAATAGTTGGCCCCAGTAATTCATTATTGATTTCTTCACGCCATTGCAGTACACTGGACGACAGATCAGCAGCAGCATCGCGTACAGCTGTAATTCCATTGGCCACGTATAACGGAAGCAGATTTTGTTTTCCCTGAATCAAAGAATCGCCACCACCAAAGTGCATGTGCATATCCCATAGTCCGGGAATAATGAATTTTCCAGTTGCATTTACAGTTTTTTTTGATCCGCTTCGTATTTAGAAGTGTCAGCGTTGTCAATGATGGCCAGAATGGAATCTTCCTGAACGACAATCGCTTTACTTTCAACACCACCACTGGTAACATCAATTAATGATCCCGAATGAATGATAAGACTGCTGGTTTTTGAGGAGAACAGCTCCAGATCAGGAGAATAATCAGTGGAAGAAGTTTTTTTATCGATATCATAACCGCAAGGTATATAACAGGCAAATTAAAAACGAATCATTTTATAAACTTACATAAGTGGGGAACGATGTTCGATCTAAAACCTTTTATCTTACCAGCATTCTATTTTATGAAATATGATAAAATCAAAGACCCTTTTTGTAATCGCTCTTTTCATTGGATCAAGCACTTACGCCCAACAATGGGTGAATCTTATTAATAAAGATCTGAAAGGCTGGAAACAATTAAATGGCAAAGCAAAGTATGAATATAAGAACGAGAGATTATAGGGACAACTGTTCTCATGGAACTGAATTCGTTTCTGGTTACCGAAGAAACGCAATGGGTGATTTTATTCTGGAGCTGGAATTCAAAAATTTATGAAGGAGCCAATTCCGGAATTCAGTTTCGCAGTGAAAGCAAGCCGGATTATCAGAATGGGAGAGTGCACGGTTACCAATGCGAAATTGATACTGCGCCAAGGGGCGTGGACGGGTGGCATTTATGATGAAGGAAGAAGAGAGTGGCTGTACCCGATGGAATTAATACCAAAGCAAAAAATGCTTAAGCAAAAATGAATGGAATACTATCCGTATTGAATGCATTGAAACACCACTGCGGACTTTCGTAAAATGGAATTTCAACTGCTCATGGTCGATAATTTAACTCCGAAAGGATTTATCGCTTTGCAGGTGCATTCGGTAGAAGACAAAGATGCAGGCAAGGAAATCCATTGGAGAAATATCCGCATCCAGACGAAGAATCTGAAGCCAACACCACTGGACGATATTTTCGTGATGAACTTTGTGGCCAACGACCTTTCTGAACAGGAAAAGAAAAACAATGTGAGTCTGCTTTGGGATGGTAGAACAACGGACGGATGGAGAGGCGCTTATAAGGAAAAGTTTCCTGAAAGAGGATGGGAGATTAAAGACGGCCTTCTGAGTGTGTTGCCTTCTTCTGGTGCAGAATCAACAAACGGAGGAGATATAGTAACTCAAAAAGAATATGGGTTCTTTGACCTTCAGTTTGAGTTTAAGTTGACCGAAGGAGCAAATAGTGGAGTGAAGTACTTTGTTACTGAAAAGGAAAATAATCAGGGTTCTGCTATCGGATTGGAATTCCAGATTCTCGATGATGAGAAACATCCGGATGCAAAAATGGGAGCGGTTGGAAACAGAACATTGGGCTCTCTCTACGATTTAATTCCATCATTGAAAATCAAGCGAGGATTACATAAAATAGGCGAATGGAACCAGGGGAGAGTAATTGTATTCCCCGATAATCGCGTGGAGCATTGGCTAAACGGATATAAAATTGTAGAGTATCAGCGAGGTACTCCTATTTATCAGGCGCTAGTAGCAAGAAGTAAATATGCTCAGTGGGAAAACTTCGGAATGGCAGATAAGGGGCATATCCTGTTGCAGGATCATGGCAATGCGGTTTCTTTCAGGAGCATCAAAATCAAAGAATTGAAATAAATATGCCCCGCAGATTTTGCTGATCAGCGCAGAAACTTCTTGCGTTTATTTAGGCCATTTATAGGAAGAGAAAATTTTATGAAATCGTTATTCATTCTATTCACACTATTGTCCTTCACCCTTTCCGCTCAGAACCTGAAATCAGGAGGGAAGCTTAAACCCGAACAGGCGATCATGGACATTCGCCATTATACAGTGGCTTTGAATGTTGATCCGGCTAAGCAATCAATAGAT
>JBGATZ010000319.1:0-5839 GCA_044228905.1 Cyclobacteriaceae bacterium
ATAATCGATCTTGTTCCATAGCAGGTCCTTTGCTCTTTGGCCACCAATACGCCCCATTACCTGAATGATTCTCAGTAGTGACTGAGTTGACTGCCCCGATCGATAGAATGAACTATCAAGTAAATTAAGTGCCTTTCCTCCAATCAGTACCAATGCGTTCATTGCCTGGTTACCATACAAGGGATTAGCCAGGTTTTCAATCAACCCATAAATAACCTCATTGTTATTTTTCTTAATTGAAGTCTTGATCGCAGTGTGCCTCACCTTTGGCTCCGGATCGTTAAGCAATTCAATCAGGAAGGAAACATTATCATCAGTAGAAGAATGCAAAAGCAACTCAGCAGCATATTGCCTGTCTTCCGCCTGTGAAGATCTGGACAACCTTTGAACGCGTGTTTTAGTAATATCTCCCCCACTGCTGATGATTGATTCAAGATCCGCCTTTGTCAATACGTTTCGCTCTGCAGAATCTGTTTTATTCTGATCAATCCGGATCACGTATCTTTCAGATACTGATAATCCTTTGATCTCATTCATTCTGCGTTGCGCGTAATCTTTTGCTTCTTCAGTTTCATTCTTCATCAGGTTATTCACCCAAACAGGCACCTGCGCTGGATTGATCTTTTCCAGGAGTTTGAAAGAGAATATAGCTTTGGAAGTTTGCGTATTATCAAGCTGAGATTCCAGTCGTTTAGTTATTTTATCATAACCCACCTCGAGCTTCTCCTGACTATAGTCGGTGCTCTCCAATTTTGATCTGATCTTATTGCGATAACCGTTATAAAGATTCCGGGTAGAAAATACATAGGCCACAACCAGCAGAATGATGAGAATAGGAATATAAATAATCTGAAAGCCGGCAAATAATGCAAAAACGAAAATCAATCCACCCGCAATAAATCTTCCCGATTCATTTACCACACCCTCTACCTTGGATTGAATACCAAAACGATACCGATTGTCCAGCGGAATAAACAACAGTTTATACACCGGGTTCTCCAGAGAATCTCTGATCATACCATTGAATAGACGGGTCAAAGCCACAAACAAGAAGAAGAAAATGAATGTGGTCTGATTTTCTACGGGATCGAATCCTAAAGCAAAGCCGGTAATCACAGATCCTATCGCAAAAATTCCTACAATGATGGGAAGGATGAACAATGATGTTCGGATACCATAGTTACTTAGAATTTTATCATTGACGAAGGTCTGCATTACCAAACTCAACGCATAAATGGATCCGTTGAAAAACGCGAGGAAGTTAGTGAGTTCACGTTGATCAGGATATTGAACATTAATCAGGTTCTGAAAAGAATACTGACTAAAAATATATGTTACCATTGAAGTCACCAGGAAAAGGCTCAACAGAACGATATACGGATCTTTGAACATTCTCCTGAATCTTGTTTCTTCAATCACTGTTGAATCAAATTCTTTTGGATCATTTCTGGTCAGGGGAAATTTCAGGGAAATGATGATGAATAACGAAGAGGTAATCAGAATACTGATGTTACATACGATCAGATAGTTATCAGTTTGCCCAAAGAAATTACTGGTTAAGGGAATAAGGAAATTGGCAATAATGATGGCAATCAGCTGACCCGTATCGATCCATCCGATTATTCTCTTGGATTGCTTAAAGTTGAATAACCGCCCGAATACACCCCAATAGCAAAGCAGCAGAATAGCCGTGATTGGCCCCGTGAGGCAATACATTCCAAACAACACGTAATCCTGATTTGCCTGCTCACCATAGTGATACAGAATGTATATCGCTGAAGTAATAGCTACAATGGCTACGATACTGGAGATCGTGAGATTAGTAAATTTTACTCTATTCTGAACTGAAGCAAAAACGAAGGTGGAAACAATACCCAATACTCCGGAAACCAGAAATGCTTTATTTAACTGATCGCTTAAGCGATTCAGAAAAAGAGATTCTGCTGTAACCTGATAGGTAGCAATGAATATCCCCATGAAGAAGCCAGCACCCAGCATCAACAATACCTGAGCTCTTTCTTCGGGTTTTACATTAAGGCCATCTAAGATCGCTTTGAGCATACGAAGTCCTAAATGTACTAAAAAAATAAAAAGACCGGCCCATTCATAAGCCGGTCTTTCAAAATGGAATTATTTCGTTCTATTTCTTTTTGGCCTTAGTTGTATCTGCTTTTGGCGATGCTTGCTCCAACTTATAAGCTTCGTTCAAACCCTTCACCACATCTTTTGAAATATCAAGGCTATCGCCTGCAAATAACAAATCGCTGGTTGGATCATACTTGAGCACGACCTGAATACCTCTTTCTTTTCCGTATTTCTTAAGGTAATCAGTTACTTTTCCGTAAAGTTCCTGGTTAATTTTCTGCTCTTCGCCCATCAATTGCTGGCTAAGACTTTCCTGGTACATGCGGAAATTTTGCTGTTTTTTAGTTAAATCCTCTTCTACTGCTTTAGCTTGTCCAATGGTCATACTACCCAGGTTTCTTTGATAATTTGCATAATCATTTTGAATGCTCTGAGCACGGTTGCGAAGGTCCGCATCCAGCTGTTTTCCTTTAGTTTCAAGTTTTTCACGTGAAACCTTGAAGTAATCATAGTCCTTTAACACGCTGTCAGCATTGATATATGCGATCTGCAGGTTGGCTGCACTTCCTCCCCCAACTGCGGTTACCGCTGACTTAGGGCTTGCAAAGTGTAAGTAATAAAGAACGCCTACGGCCACAATTAGAACGGCATTCAGGATCAGGGATAGGTTTTTCATGAAAATAGAATTCAGGTTTGGGCCGCAAATATAAATGAGGATTCTTCCGGAAGAAGAATCAAACCGATTATTTGCAGATTATTTATTGATCAATTCGAGTTGGCCAGCAATCAGGCCATTTGATCGTGAGTCTGAAAGGTAAACAGGGTATCGTCCAGCCGTACAGAATTTGAATTGTAGTCGCTGATGAATTTCTCAATCACACGATCATTAATGGCTTCAACGTTCAGCCCAATATCAAGCCCTATTTCATAATCCTGATAAGCGTCAACATCAACGTGTTCTTTTACTTTGATGTGTTCTTCTTCTTCGAGTTCCATGATTACCTCAGCCATGAACAATCCAATCTCTTCTTCCAGATCGTCCAGTGCTCATGTTACCATTCTCATCTTCCTCATAATTAATTTTCTTGTATTGAGGAAAATGTTTCGCGGCACGATGCTCCGCTATTTCGAAAAGTTCGCTCTCGTGCTGCAGCCTCAGCGTATACATCACGGCATCAAAAACAACCTCTTTTCCTTCATGTTTACCTATGAAATTAAAATGAGCATACTCTTCCGAATTTTCTTCCGTCTCCTCATCTACCAACAAAAATGTTTTACCCGATGAGTTGATTCTTGCTTTCATCTCATCCACCAATGCCGGGGTCATCTCATTTATATCTTCGTTTTCCATTATTGTAGTATTGAATATAAGAAATGGATTTTTAAAATCCATAGGTTACTAACTATTTACTTTCCCTAAACCACTCGGCATACATCGGGTAGTTTCGGGCTGTCCGCTCAATAACTGCCTTCATCTCCTCACCAACTTCCTTCACCTTTTTTGCAGGCACTCCTGCATAAACACTGCCGGGCTCCACTTTTGTTCCGGGCAAAATAATCGCGCCAGCTGCAATAACTGACCCTGTGCCTATCACAGCATCATCCATCACAATAGCCCCCATGCCAATGAGTACGTTATCTTCCACAGTACAGCCATGCACAATCGCATTGTGAGCTATCGAAACCTTGCTACCTATATTGGTCCTGGCTTTCTGATAGGTACAGTGAATGATTGCGCCATCCTGAATATTGGTATCATTTCCGATCGTGATTGTGTTCACATCACCTCTCACTACAGCATTAAACCAAACCGTGCAATTATCTCCCATAATCACTTCGCCAACTACCACCGAATTGTCAGCCAAAAAACAGTTTTTACCAAACTGAGGGGTAAATCCTCTTACTGTTTTAACTATCGCCATGATCTGATTATTGCTTTTTGCATGCAATATCGAACTTTAATTCTGCCTGACAAGTTGTCATTGAAAAACACTAAAAGTGTTAAATTTGCGTCTTGTACTTCAACGAACGAATGGAAAACATCATAGCAGATCTGGGGATTTTAGATAATGTGGATGCAGAAAGCTGCGAAACGGTAAAGCTTTTGGAAGATCAGAACACAGGTAAAGCCCGTAAGCTTTACATCGAGAGCTATGGTTGCCAGATGAATTACTCTGATAGTGAGATCGTTGCATCCATTTTACAAAAAGAAGGGTTTGATACTACCTCTGATCTCGCTCAGGCGGATCTTGTTTTTTTAAATACCTGCTCCATTCGCGAAAAGGCAGAACTGACCGTACGGCAAAGACTTACACAGATAAATAGCTACAAGAAGCTGAAACCTGAAATGATGGTGGGTATTCTTGGATGCATGGCCGAACGATTGAAAACGAAACTTCTGGAAGAAGAGAAAATCGTTGACCTCGTAGCTGGTCCTGATGCTTATCGTGATCTGCCCAAACTGATTGATCAGGTTGATGAAGGTGATAAAGCAGTAAACACGTTCCTTTCCCGCGAAGAGACCTACGCTGATATCACACCAGTACGACTTAACTCAAACGGTGTTACCGCATTCATTTCCATTATGAGGGGATGTGATAACATGTGCTCATTTTGCGTGGTGCCTTTCACCCGTGGTCGTGAACGAAGCAGAGATCCTCATTCCATTGTGGCCGAAGCAAAGGATTTATACAATAAAGGATTTCGCGAGGTCACATTACTTGGGCAAAACGTAGATTCATACAAGTGGAGTGCTGAAGAAAACAATAAAGCACGCCTTGAAAAGAAAGATGTAAACGAAGTAATCACTTTCGATAAATTATTAGAACTGGTTGCGCTGGTGCATCCTGATTTACGGGTTCGCTTTTCCACCTCACATCCGAAAGATATTACTGATGAAGTGCTTCATACCATGGCAAAGTATGAAAACATCTGCAAAAACATCCATCTGCCTGTTCAAAGTGGAAGTACTCGTATTCTTGATATCATGAACCGGGATTATACACGCGAATGGTATTTGGGGAGAGTGAAACGTCTTCGTGAAATCCTGGGGGATGACTGTGGTATTTCATCGGATATGATTGCCGGCTTTTGCTCGGAAACAGAAGAAGAGCATCAGGATACGCTTTCTCTGATGGATGAGGTAGTCTATGATTTTGCATACATGTTCTATTATTCTGAACGGCCGGGAACATTGGCAGCAAAGAAATTTGCTGATGATATTCCGTTGGAAACAAAAAAGAGAAGATTGGATGAAATCATTGTGAAACAGCGTTTGCACTCCGCGGCCCGAAACAATCAGGATGTTGGCAAGACTTTTAAGGTACTTATAGAAGGATATTCCAAAAAAACAGAGGCAGATCTGCAAGGCCGTACTTCATCAAACAAA
This sequence comes from Cyclobacteriaceae bacterium, assembly GCA_044228905.1. Taxonomy (GTDB): domain Bacteria; phylum Bacteroidota; class Bacteroidia; order Cytophagales; family Cyclobacteriaceae; genus ELB16-189. The sequence continues at coordinate 5,474 of JBGATZ010000319.1, forward strand.
GTGGTTGTGTTCCCTAAAGCGAACAAGCGGAAAGGCGAATATGCTATCGTGAAAGTGGAAAGCTGTACAGGCGGAACATTACTTGGAAAAATTGTAGAATAAAATGGCAATTACCGATTCAGAAATACAAAGCATAAAACAACGGTTTGGAATCATTGGAACTTCACCCATGCTTAATCATGTGGTAAAAGTGGCGATGCAGGTGGCTCCTACCGATATGTCCGTTTTGATTACTGGTGAGAGCGGAAGTGGAAAAGAATCTTTCTCCAAAATCATCCATCACCTAAGCCCCAGAAAGCATGGCCAATTCATTGCCATTAACTGCGGATCTATTCCGGAAGGAACAATCGACTCCGAATTATTTGG
>JBGATZ010000320.1:0-5812 GCA_044228905.1 Cyclobacteriaceae bacterium
AAAATGAAAAATATCTCTTATACCAGCCGCGGCTAATGCAGGCTTCCCCACATTGGCATAATCTTCATCTGTGCCATTTTCATAAGAGTTACCAATTCGATCGCTGGCCAATAGCGACTTCAGATGTGTTTTGCCCCCTTGAACGAAATTTGCTGTTAACGCAAAATTTATGGTAAACACCATTCCTTCGTAAGACCATTGTAATCCACTCCGCTCATTCCAGATTGACACTGCACCAATCAAGCAATTAATATTTTCGCCAGTATAATAATTAGCTTTAATTGTAATTACCTGATTGTCGTAGTCAATAACCAGTGCTGCATTCCTTCCATCCGGATCAATAAACTTAATCGGATTGTTGATCACATAGTTATACGGTGAATACGATGCATACTTCTCCGCCATCGGGTCGATCACACTCCAGCGTGCTGTGGTGGCATCATACATTCTGGCTCCGTAGTCCTGCCACTCCAGGCCATTGCCCTGTTCTTCTTTGCCATTGTATTTGAATCTCTGGGGAACCGCGTTCTCTCTCTGCTCCGTCTTCGCGGTCATCCCGAATGCATAGTAATCTGTTGTTTCTGTAATAGGTGAAAGCAACTGTGTTACCGTGAAATCATCGAAGTATACGTCTGTGGTATTCCCGTTAACTGATCCTTCGTTACTTAAGTATGTGTACACATAGCCCGCTTTCTTAATTTCCAATTCCTTGTATATCCTCTCGTGATTGTTGTTACTCCCGTTCTCCTTCGCTGCCTCCGTGATGCGTACATAACCGCCATCAATCATCTTATACTCCCTATCGAACACTACGTAGTTCAGGTACGCTTTCGGTGCAGTTCCCTGTTCACCACTCTTATCTAATATATTAGCGAGTGGAAGAATTGACTCTGTGCTGTTGCCTGCCATGCTTCCATCGATCACCGTTCCTGCCGGTGTGGCTCCCGTGGCAATCATCGTCATCAGGTTAGAGAGTGCCGCCTTCCAGCTGTTCTTATCCGTGTCCACATACTTGGCAAACACTTCCAGGCTGATCTTGTCGCCCGGCATTACCGATAACGACTTCGCCAGGCCATACTTTTCCTTCTCGCTGCCATTCAACCGCAGCGCATAGTGTGTGGCTCCGGTCTTTGTGTGATCAAACAAGACTGAATTGACCTTTACAGTCTTATCATAGTTCAGGAAGTTTCCTGACTCTGTATTTGTTTTATCTTCCTCCAGTGTCGCTGTCGAGCTCTGTGTGGTCTCATTTGTTGTGAATGACAACCGCACATTACCTAAATGATCTTTCAGCTGATATTCATACACCCACGGTGAACTGGCTTGTCCATACGTCTGGTGTACAATACGTCCTTCTGCATGCGTGATCTGCTGCAGTGAATCATTCTTATAAATCACTCCCCCGCTGTACTCCCGCTTCTCCTTCAATACATTGCTGGCGTTGTACACTTCCTGACGAAGTTTTGTTCCTGCACTACTATATATATACTTCACCTTGCGATTGTCACTGAACGTTACCTGATCAACCAGATTCAGATGATTATAACTGATCGTTGCGATCCCTTTGTTCAGGTCGCTCTTCTGGTTGCCATTCGCATCATACGTATATTCCTGTGTTTGTGATGCTCCGTCTTTGAAGCCCAGTGTGACGTTTCCTCTGTCCGAGATGCTCTTCAACTGATTGCCGTCATACAGGTATTCCAAACGATCGATCTCTATGGAGGTGTTTGATGCATTTGTTCCCTGTCTGCTCAGACCAGTGATGTTTCCATTTACATCATAGCTCAGGGTCTCATTGTATAAATTATTCTTCAATGGGTTACTCTGCTGAACGTATTTCGATTCTTTCAGCTGATCTCTGCCATCGTATTGGTACGTGAATGCACCCGTGAATATGCCTGTGCCATCTGTCTCCAGCGGACGCGTCTCCCGGAACGCGCTGATGTTTCCATTGTATTGTGCAGTCGTGGTTAAGCCTGCCACCGGTTCATCATACGATAATCCAAATGTGTACAGGTCCGAGTACTTTGCAGACGTAATGTTCGCTGTCTTATTCATTCCGCTCACCCAACCTCTGATCGTATATTCATAGTCCAGCACCTGGAATGGAAGCTCTCCGTTTTTCTCATGAAGGTCCTTGCGCTGCAACTGGCCCAGTTCATTGTAATGTTGTTCGCTCAGCAACACTCGTGTTCCTCCGTTTACCTGATGATAGGTCCGAAGCAAACGATCGGCATGATCGTATTCAAAGTCCTGTAGTTGAGTAATCGTTTCTCTGCCGATGTGTTGTTGTTTGCTCTTTACTACTTTCCCTATGAAGTCATACTGGCTGCTTGTATTATCTACGTTGCCCCATTGGTTATCCGACAATATCTGTATCGCCTGGTAACGCTTATTATAATACGTTACCGCGGTCAGGTACTGTGTGCTGCCTAGTATCCGGCTCTTCACTCCAGTAGTTAAGCCGTTTGTTCTCGTGAAGTAATTGCTCAGGGTAAGTGAAGCATCCGGCTGAAATGCATAGCGGTTGGCCGGAAGTGTGGTCAGAAAACTGTAATCATCATAGTACATCACACTGTTGATCACCGAAGAAGCAATCAGGACAGGATAGGAACGGTTTGTATAGCCATGCTGCACCGTACCTTTTTCTTCGTAGCGAAGTGCTGGTGTTGTTGCTACTGAAGCGTAAAAGTTATTCACGGCTGTGGTCAGTGTTGCCTGATCTCCGCTCAGTACCACCTCTCCGCTCAGCACTATTCTGTCCAGTGCATCATATTTATTGAATGTCCACTTCTGGTTTGCTCTTTGATTGCCGTCCTGCGTCAGCACTGCTCTGTCCCATGAATCGTAAACGGTAAACACCGCTGCCGCTCCCGGGATCTTTCTGCTGATCACACGCCCTCTTTCATCATACACATACTGATAGCATTCCTTGTCTGCTGTGGCTGTGGTAATTGTTATTGGCAAGGTACTTCCCGCATTCTTTATCGTCAATGGCGGAAGTACGCCAATCAGTTTATCCAGTTCATCATACACATAGCAGGTCTTCACGCGTTCTCCGTTGTCCAGGCGGTCGTTCATTACTTTCTTCCCTTCCTTGTCGGTGAACTCTCTGCTCACTACTCCATTGTTATCTGTTACTTCCGTGACCAGCAGTGATCCTGATTCATACACAGACGAAGCCGTAAAACCGGTCCCGGTCTTCTTCCAGCGAAGCACTGCATCGCCTGCCATATTCGAACCATACGCTGTGCGTACCGTATGACCGCTTCCTTTTCGCCACGACTCTCCTGCTGAACCTTGTTCAATTGCTCTTCCCAATGGAGACAGCTCAAAATCATTCTCTCCGTAAGGGAACATCGTGTTCGCTATGCCATCGTTGTTGTTCTGGTAGAACTGGTTTACTTCTGCAGGGTTGTTCGGATCGACTGAACGAAACTGACCATCAGTAGTATTGCGCACATACGGAAGATAGCTTTTCACTTCACTCCCTCTGTCATCATACACATGAAACTGTACGCCATCTTTTCCCTGAGGGGAGCTTCTCCTGCTCACCACCTGCAAGGGACGCGCCAGTCCGTCATAAGACGTAGTGACCTCTGTTACCTCTGTAATCCCTAAACCGGGAACTTCATTCGCATTCAGTATGCCTTCCCGTTTTATCTGATACTTCTTCACTGAATTGACTGTGGTTTGAGCATAAAGATTATTACCCACAACAAGAACAACCAGTATTACTAATATACTTCTCATGATTAATGAATTAGGATATGCACATTCTGATCTGTTAACAGATCAGAATGTGCAATTGATTTCAGTAAATTTTATCGGACAGCAAATACCGGTTGCTGAAACTGGTAGTCGTATAACTCCAGGATGTTGCGATCCTGATCACGCTTACATTTGAGCCTGTTGAATTCATCATACTCAAAATATAACGTGACGTTATTGGAATCGGTGATGGAAGTCACCCCAACCAATGGTTCATAGGTAAAGGTGGTCATCTTTGCTCCTTCAGGATACAATCTCACTTCATCCAACACACCGCTGATTGCGTCTGTTGCAATAGCCGTCCCTACCACATAGTTGAGTATCGTCTTCTCTTTATACACCCATGCATTGCTTCCTGTCTTTTCCCACCAGGAGAGAACATAATTTCCGGCAAATGCAGGACGGCCCGTTGTTGGTATTGTAAATGTTCCGCTAATGATTTTACTGTTTCGTCCTGTTTTCTGAGAAGTGGTTGATATTCCCGTTGTTTCTTCTTCAAAACTGGTATGATAAATCTGTTTCGACTGCGCATGCTCCGCCTTAGCGAGAACAACCGTTCCACTCTCACCCCAGATGTAGGAAGTACGTACTCCGTCTTTCATGGAATGCTCCAATGGGTTGACGTACGTATAGTTATACGCAGAATAGATCAACCTGCTTTCATACAACTGACGTGCTTTCACCAGCGGATCATCGCTTAATACAGGTGCATTCAATTTGGTACTCAGCATTGCCGATGGAACAATCTTATTGTTATTTGAATTAAAAGTGGAAGAAGCTCCACCAGTTAACAGGCGCTGACCGGAAGAATTATATTTCCACGATACCGTTTCCAGCAGCTGGTTTTGCATGTTACGCGTACGCATCTCTGTGATTAATGGAGTAACCACTGTACTTGCATCACCCGGATAAAGCATTTGTGTGAATGTTGAATCCCCTTCGCTGTCATAGGTAACTGTACGGCTGAGTTGCTTATGACCTTGCTCATCATAAATGAATTTCTTTTTGGTCACCACGGTACTCATTCCGGGACGGTCAGGAAAATACAACGTCTCACGTGTGCTTTTGAGACGCGAATAGCCAAGAATGTTGGAGTAATCGCCACGCGCAAATGCAGTAATAAATTCGGCTCCCACGAGGCTACCAGCAATTTCCCATCCCATTTTAATAGCTGGCGTCTCCTGTAAAATATAATCGTAATCATTCTCTATCTTCTTCACCAGGTTGCCATGGGAATCAAAATCGCTGGATTCTTTTTCCAATCCGCGCATGTAATCAAAACTGGTTACCGGAGGATAGGGAATTTGCAATGACTGATCATCCGGAAATTCGTTGGCAGCGGTGTATTTATGTATCGTCTTTCCATACTTTCCGTTCTCACCATGCAGGACAGTGACCTGTTTATATCCAACGTGACTTCCTTTGGTAGTACCTAAGGCAGACATGCTATTGGATACGCGGGAATAACGCTGACGCACAAGGCCTCCATAATTACCAGTATGATCTGAATAGCTGGTGAACTGGGCGTACACTCTTCCTTCTTCTGCCAGCGAGCCCGAAGAGATCTCGTTTCCATTTTCATTTACTTTATATTGGTAGTACGTTACCTGGTCAGGGTTGCCATTACCAAAAGATCGTTTGATCGAAGCGATGCGAACACCTCCTCCCTTTTTGACGGGAATAAAAAACTGATTAGAGCGTTTTTTCAGTGACAACGTTGCCTCTACAATATTCTGTCCTTCAGTATCCGGACCAGAACTTCTGCCGCTTATTCTTAAGAGATACGTGCCATCTCCCAAACCATCATGAAAACGATAATCGAAGTTTTTTACTTCGGGTATAATACTTCCATCTGGCTTGATCGTCCCGACTCCGTGCTCTGTAATTGTTTTTACTATCTGCCCCGTAGTCATATTGGTAAGAATAACTGTTGGTGTATGTGATGCTCCACTGAATGTCCTACCAAAGGAAAACGTGCCCGTTAAAGAAACCTCTTCTGCTCCGTAAGGAAGGTCAATCACGATATCATTATAATCCCATT
>JBGATZ010000321.1:0-5751 GCA_044228905.1 Cyclobacteriaceae bacterium
CAAGAGATAATCCAGACCATTAGCTATGCCTAATGCGCCAATGTATGAAACCACAAATTTTTTCTCTACACCGTATTTTTTTTCAAGTTCGGGGTCTTTTGTTTCCAGTCTGTAGAAATCAGTATCTGCCATATTTGGGATTGTGGCTATTGCTTTCCCCGGCACTTTTTTCTCAATGGCTGATTTTATTGATGGCGAAAGAGCAACAATGGATTGAGCGTTTCTATAAATTCTTTTTTCAAGATTGTATAAAAAGTCTTTGAACAAAAAATTGTTGATGAATCCCAGTTGGATGGGCGCATCGGGCCACAAATCGCCAACTTCAAAAAGGAAAGGTATTTTATAACGAGTCTTTATCCGCATAGCGGCAATACCAATAGTCAATGGCACGGAAATGGCGTAGCAACTATCAAAGTCTTTGAATTGACCTGCAATACTTACTGATTTGGATAGATACTGAATGAATGATTTTCCCCTTGCGTAAAATCCAAAACGATTGTCATAAGGAATGGCCAGATAGTGAATTTCAATCCCCTCAAGAACCTCTTTTTGATAGAGACCATTGTGGCCAGTGATAACGACCACTCTGTGCCCCTTCTCCACCAACGCCTTCGCCAGGTAGTAAGAGCGGATAGCTCCTCCCGATTGAGGTGTTTTAAAATGCTGGTGAAGGATGAGGATTTTCACGTTGCAAATAAATCATTATTTATTCGTGGCCCTAAAGGGTTGTCTGTCCCAATTCGCTTTTTTTCGATCGCAAACCTTTGTAGTTTGAAATCATGTTTAAAATTCCCACTAAAGTTTTATGAAGAAAATTTCAATCATCGTCCTGTTAATGACTGGAGCCATTATCAGTCGAGCGCAGACAAAGGACCTGTTTAATGGAAAAGACCTTGCCGGATGGAAAATTTATGGCACTGAAAAGTGGTATGTGGAAAAAGGTGAGCTGGTATGCGAAAGCGGTCCGGATAAGCAATATGGTTACTTTGCTACAGAAGAGCAGTTCAAAGACTTTGAACTGACTTTAGAATTTAAGCAGGAATCAAATGGAAATAGCGGGGTGTTTTTTCACTCGTCTATTGAAGGAACCAGAGTGAGCGGATGGCAAGCGGAGGTTGCTCCTTTGAATCATAATACAGGTGGTATTTATGAATCGTACGGCCGCGAATGGCTCATCAAACCAGATCCTTCCAAAGAAAAGTACCTGAAAGAAGGAGAATGGAATACAATGAAAATCAGGGTTAAGGGCAATGATGTGACCACCTGGCTGAATGGTCAGGAGATGATCAATCTGAAGGATGAGAAAATCGGATCGATCACCGGAAAAATAGCCTTACAGATACACGATGGTGGTGGTGTAAAAGTGCGCTGGCGCAATATTAAAATAACAAAGCTCTGAACTTAGGTATGCTTTTCCTGAAAGCTTTTTGAGTAGCTCAGGATATTAAGCACTGCAGAAGAAGAAGGCTGCATTTCCGTGCGGCTTACTTCTTTTGTAATAGCCAGGAGCTCAGCGTACTGACTTTGTAAATCAGCATCGCGCAAAAGCGCTTTACTAATCTCCTTCGTCTCCTCCACCGAAGTCTCTTGGTATAGGAACCTGATCAGATCGTTTTGGGTAAACGTTTTTATCATAGGCAACTTGATTTTTAATCATCTTCTTGCGCAGATTGATCAACGCATAACGCATCCTTCCGAGTGCCGTGTTGATACTTACACCTGAGCGGTCAGCGATTTCCTGGAAGCTCATTTGCAGGTAGTGTCTCATAATAAGCACCTGCTTTTGTTCCTCAGGAAGTTCTTTGATGAAATCGCGAACTTTCGTTTTCGTTTCTTTCATCATCTGAACAGACTCATAACTCTCCTCGGCAAACTGAATGGAATCAAACACTCTGCTGCCATCTTCCAGAACCACTTCGGGGTACCGCTTTTCTTTGCGGAAGTGATCAATGGCCAGGTTGTGTGCGATCCGGCTTAGCCAGGGAGCAAACTTTCCTTCCTCATTATAACGACCGCCTTTAATCGTATTCACCGCTTTGATAAAGGTATCCTGTAAGAGATCCTCTGCCACGTAGCGGTCTTTGACGATTAAATAGATAGCCGTATAGGTACGGGATTTGTGTCGGTGAAGTAGCATCTCAAACGCCTCTTCGTTACCATCCTGATAGAGCGCAACCAACTGGCTGTCGCTGAATCTGCTGTCAATCATTCTGTCTTACTTTAAGGTAACGTAGAATTTTTGGTCGATAGTGTCTGAGATTGGGTGAATTTTATTTCTTTGGAATAGAAAAGTAAAAAGATTTACATAAACCGCAAAAAATTTTAGAAAATTCTTGCCAGTAATAAAAATTCTTTTCCTCTTTGTCACGATTTATTTGTAAACCTGTATATGGCCGCAGCTAAGAAACGCGTTATTAAAAGTTTAGATAACTTATCTGAAGAATTAAAGGATCTTTTAAAAGATCAATATCCGAATGGGTACGAGGCAAGTATTACCCGTATCGTAACTCCTAAAAAGGAACCCATTTTTGTTTTCCCTTTGGAAACAGACGATTCGATTTACCTGATTAAAGTTCCTGTTACTAAAAATAGTGATGGCGGTTATGATGTAGAATCAGGGGAGAAAGAAGAATTCGGAGGTCAAGGGGGTGATGATGACAACTTCGACAACAGTGGAGACGATGATATGGACGGAGGCGGTAGCGGAGACGACTACGATGAAGATGGTGGTGGAAAAGGAGAGGCCAGCTATGATCCTGATTTTGACAACTAACTAAATATTATTCTGACCTTTTGGAACACCATCCATCCGGGTGGTGTTTTCTTTTGATTCCGTTTCTGTTTCCATCGCTTAGCGATTACTTTTACCAATTGCATGAATTCAAAATCAAAAGAAGTTTCTGACGCTTATCTGGATGACCTTGATCCAAGGGAATACATCATCATCAAAAGAGCGCGTGTTAATAATCTCAAGAACTTAAGTGTAGCGATACCCCGAAATAAGCTGGTGGTAGTGACCGGCCTTTCCGGTTCGGGTAAATCTTCATTGGCTTTCGATACGCTTTTTGCTGAAGGTCAGCGAATGTATGTAGAGAGCTTAAGCTCCTATGCACGACAGTTTCTTGGTCGTATGGAGAAGCCAGACGTAGACTATATCCGTGGTGTATCTCCAGCTATCGCTATTGAACAAAAAGTTAATACGCGCAATCCCAGATCAACTGTCGGCACATCTACCGAAATATACGATTACCTGAAGCTTCTGTTTGCCCGTATCGGAAAGACCATCTCTCCAATAAGTGGTAAAGAAGTAAAGCGTGATACGGTTACTGACGTTATCAAATTCATCAACGATCAGAAAGAAGGAACACGCATAATGGTGGCTGCTCCTTTAAAGCTGGAGAAGAAAAGAAAGATTGAAGAAGAACTTAACTTACTGTTAAGCAAAGGTTTTGCCCGCGTTTTAATGAATGGCGAAGTAAAGTTCATTGAAGAATTACTGAACCCAACGGAAGAGACCGGCAAGAAGAAGAAAACAAAAATTGATGGTGAGTTTGAGATACTCATTGATCGAGCAGCCGTCAATGCAGCCGATGAGGACCTGACTTTCCGGTTATCTGATTCAGTGCAGACTGCTTTTTTTGAAGGTAATGGCGACTGTCTTGTATATGTAGAAGGAAAGAAGAAAGAGCAGTTCTCCGATCGTTTTGAACTGGATGGGATCATGTTCACTGAACCAAGTGTAAACCTTTTTGGATTCAACAACCCATATGGAGCCTGTCAGACCTGCGAAGGTTTCGGAAAGGTATTGGGAATAGATGAAGATCTGGTGATTCCGGATAAGAGTCTTTCCGTTTATGAAAATGCTATCGCCCCCTGGCGTGGTGAGGTGATGAGCAACTGGGCCAGGCCATTATTGAAAAACGGGATCAAGTTTGACTTCCCGATTCATCGCGCCTACAGTGAGCTCACTCAGAAACAGCGGGATTTGCTCTGGACAGGCAACGAATATTTTGAAGGTATTGATGCATTCTTTAAACACCTGGAATCGAAGATGCATAAGATCCAGTACCGGGTAATGCTTTCACGCTATCGCGGAAGAACAACATGCCCGGATTGCCGCGGAACACGATTGCGCAAAGATGCCTCTTACGTAAAAATAAACGACACTTCCATTACTGATCTGGTTTTGCTTCCTATTGAAGAAGTGTATGATTATTTCCAAAAACTAAAATTACCAGAGTACGATAAAAAAGTTTCTGATCGGCTCACTACTGAGATCAAGTTCCGATTGGAATACCTGGTGAAGGTTGGTTTGGGTTATCTCACCCTGAATCGATTAACTAATACCTTGTCTGGAGGTGAATACCAGCGCATAAAGCTGGCAACCTCATTAGGAAGCGCATTAGTTGGCTCGATGTATATCATGGATGAACCGAGCATTGGGCTTCATCCAAAAGATACGGCCCGCATGGTAGAGGTTTTAAAATCGCTGCGTGACCTGGGTAATACGGTGATCGTGGTTGAGCATGAAGAAGAAATCATGCGAGCTGCAGATCAGATCATCGATATTGGTCCTGATGCCGGAAGCCATGGCGGCAATCTTGTATTTCAGGGAACATTGAAGGAGATGAGCAAAGATGTTCAATCTCACACCACCGATTATTTAAGCGGAAGAGAAGGAATTGCTGTCCCTAAACTCAGAAGGAAAGCAAAGGATTTTGTAACAATCTCGGGAGCCAGGGAAAACAATCTGAAAAATCTTACAGTCAAATTTCCATTGGGAATTCTTACAGTGGTAACCGGGGTAAGTGGATCTGGGAAATCTACATTGATAAAAAAAATACTTTATCCAGCTGTAGGCCGGTTGAATGGATCGGTTTCTGAAACACCTGGGAAATATGATAAACTGGAGGGGGATTTTTCAAAAATTACCCAGATTGAATTTGTTGATCAAAACCCGATTGGAAAATCATCGCGATCGAATCCCATCAGTTACGTAAAAGCATATGATGCCATTCGTCAATTGTATGCTGATCAGCCATTAGCAGTGCAACGTGCCTACAAGCCTTCGCATTTTTCTTTTAATGTGGAGGGGGGACGATGCGACAACTGTGAGGGTGAAGGTGAAATCAAGGTAGAGATGCAATTCATGGCAGACATTTACCTGAAGTGTGAAGTATGCCAGGGTAAGCGTTTCAAACAGGATGTTTTGGAGATCGAGTATAACGGAAAGAATATCGCGGATGTCCTTGATATGACTGTGGAGGAAGGGCTAACATTTTTTAAAGAAAAAAAATCAATCTACGAGAAGATTGTTCCTCTGAATGATGTTGGCCTGGGTTATGTAAAGCTGGGGCAATCTTCTAATTCATTGAGTGGTGGTGAAGCACAACGCGTGAAGCTCGCTTCATTCCTGGGCAAGAACTCATCCGATTCAAAAGATCATATCCTCTTCATTTTTGATGAACCAACTACAGGTCTTCATTTCCATGACATCTCTAAATTGTTAAAGGCAATGAATGCATTGGTTGATGAAGGGCATAGCGTGATTGTAATTGAACACAATCTTGAAATAATCAAGTGCGCAGACTGGATCATTGATCTTGGCCCTGAAGGTGGCGAAAAGAAAGGCGGTCAACTGATGTTTGAAGGAACGCCTGAAGAGATGGTGAAGAAAGGGAAAGGATATACGGCTGAGTTTCTGAAAGAGAAATTATCCTGATATGGAAATTTTGTACAAACCATGGCCCT
>JBGATZ010000002.1:0-41402 GCA_044228905.1 Cyclobacteriaceae bacterium
TCCAATACGGCCGGAACATTCCGATGGAATCATATTTTTAATGACCGCTTGTTCATGAATACAACGGTTTCGCTTAGTAACTATAATTACAATCTTTATACGGATGTTTCAACCAATACAAGATGGAATTCCCAGATTTCCAATGGAACATTGAAATCTGATCTTACTTATTTTATTAAGCCCGAAAGTCAAATCGACTTTGGTTTATCCATTGCAGGATATAACTTCAATCCAGGCAATTTCAAATCAGACATTGATGTTTCGGCACAACCAACGGTATCCGTTAAAAATTCGACCGAGGTTGTGGTATATACCAATCACGAGATCGCCATTCGGAAAAAGTGGGCGGTTAATTATGGACTGCGACTAACATCCTGGACAAACAGTGGAGAAGCGTTTGAATTTACATTCGACAAGAATCGAAACCCGATCGATACTTCATTCTATAAAAAGGGTGAAGCTTATAAAACATACGCAACTGCAGAGCCACGACTTACTTTACGATATAGCTTAAATGAAAGCTCATCCTTTAAAGCAACAGCTTCACATAACATTCAAAATGTCCACTTAATTTCAAATTCCATTAGTCCATTTACATCATTGGAAGTATGGCTTCCCAGCAGTATCAATATTAAACCCCAAAAGGCCAACCAGTTCACTCTTGGCTATTATCGCATGCTTACCGAAACAGGGGTTTCTTTCGAAGCTGAAGCATTTTATAAAATCATGACCAACCAGATTGATTTTGCTTCTCACGCACAGACGTTTATGAATCCATTACTGGAAAGTGAATTGCGATTTGGTAAAGGAAATGCATACGGAGGCGAGCTCATACTCAAAAAAGACGCAGGCCGTTTGCGTGGATGGGCCGGCTATTCCTATTCACGATCCAAAAGAAAATTTAAAGACATCAATGACGGAAGGGTTTATAATTCGTTTTATGACAGACCTCATCAAGTCAATCTTGTACTGGCTTACGATCTTACGTTAAGATGGAACATTGGACTAAACTGGATCTTCAGTACGGGAGCACCCTACTCTTCACCCGTCAGTTTCTATCAATATAATGGAGAACAGGTACCCATCTATGGCCAAAAGAATAATGACCGGCTACCTGACTACCATCGCCTTGATTTGTCTGCATCAATAAGGCTGAATAAAAATCCGGAGAAGAAATTTCAACATCATTTATCATTCTCTGTATTTAATGTTTATGGACGAAAAAATGCGTTGTATATCAATTACAATAAACAAAGTGAAAAAGATGGCTCTATTGTTGTTCCTTCCAATTTACTAGATGGCAGTTATGTGACCAGTCAATTTTACTTACTACAGTTTATTCCTTCTCTTACCTACAATTTTAAATGGATATGAAGAGAATCAATATTCATTTTTTATTGGCCACGTTATTAATTACATCTTGTGGGGAAGAAAAAATTGATAAACCATTAAATCCTGAAAACATAAATCTGCTGGCCGTGGAAGGAGTACTGACAAATGAAAGAATGCTCCATCGCGTTCAATTGACCCTTCCCTACCAAACATTAAACGGTAACCCAAAGGCTGCCAGTGGTGCAAGTATTCAAATTAGCGATGGTGAGAATGTCTACCCGCTGACAGAATCTCCTGCAGGATCAGGCAGCTATTATACCCCTGAGTTCAGAGCTTCGTTTGGATTAATTTACACACTAGTGATCCAATATGAAGGCAAACAATATACAGCAAGCGATAGCTCAATACCCGTTGAACCATTAACGGTTCTTGACTATCTGTCAACAGATAACGGGTATGAATTAACTCTTTCAGCTACCGGGCAAAGTCCGAATTATATTGATCACGCCATTTCCTGGAAAAACACAACACTATGCAACGCAACATCATCCTGTGAAGGAAGATTGGTTTATTACGATTTGAAGACGATCGATGCCAACGAAATCTTTAAACCCGATAAGGCAAAATTTACCTTCCCCGCCAACTCGGTTGTTGTACGTAGAAAATATTCGACCAGTTCAGCTTATAAAAAATTTCTTCGATCCATGCTTTCAGAAACCGAGTGGCGTGGTGGTGTCTTTGATGTGGATAGGGCCAACGCGAATACCAATCTCAGTAATGGTGCAATTGGATTCTTTGCGGTTTCAACAGTGGTATCCGATACGACAGTAATTACTCAAAAGCCCTAAAACAGCCGCCTTTTACATAAAGAGTAAAAAAAAATCGCGTACGGTAAGGGTACAGACCTGCTGATGTGTTTTAATATCAGAGGGCTTTATAGAGCCCTGCTATCGCAAAAGAATTAAAACTATAATCACAAATAGCATGAAAACTTCAAACAAATTTTCATTGAGTGCATTGGCATTTGCAGTATCATTCTTCATCCTCATCGGATGTGACAACAACACTGATGTACAACCTCAACAGGACATCCTTCCGAGTTCATTCAGCGTAGACATTCCATCGACTATTAGTTATTCCGGCTCCAACGGGAGAGTCGGTGGGCGTATAAAAGACGATTCACTTAGGGGGAATGCTATCTATCTACACCTTGGAACATTTATCGCAGTAGGAGAAGAATCCGCAAAACTCGTGGAAGCCTTCATCGATGGTATTCGTAAATACAAAATCGATCGGATACAAACACTTACGTATGTAGGTGAAGATGATAACCGCACCAAAAATCTGGTGGTATTATCCAACATTACCTATGAAGGCAAAACGTGGGACTATGAAATGACCGTAACGGATGCCGATTCAGAAAGCAATCCAGACGGAGGAAAAGCGCTGCAGATCTTTTGGAATAAATCTGCTTCGGTGGAAGGCATTGCTATCATCAAACCTTACAACTGCGATCGCATAAAAAATGCAAACGCAAAAGAGGCAGTTTTTCGGATTGACTACACCGAAACCAGCACGTTGGGATATGATGCGCAAATGGAAGTGCGCATATCCGGATTACCATTGGCAGATCCGTCCGAAGATTCATTCTCCGTTAATACACTGCATATGTTTGCTGGAAAAAAAGGCGATGTAGTTGATGTTTATGGTAATACCAATCATCCAAATGCAATGCTATTTACAAGTGAAGCTGGATTCAACTGGGCATTTGTTGCTTCAGGTAATGATGTGAAAAACACAGGAGTTGCTGAAGTAGGCTTGCCTCCAAGTTCATTGGATAAAAATGACCGCAAAATATTACTGAAAGATTATTCGATCAAAAATGTATTTACTGCTGGAATAACTGCTCTATGGCCAGGCATTGACCAGGATTTGCTCGCAGCTTATTTAAAAGATACTGCTGCACCCGGTTACTTCAACAAGAAGGGATTCATTTCAGGAGGAACTTCTCCTGGTGCCGATTGGGATGCATTAACAGAAAGACTGAATGCCCTTACGCCTTACAATCCTAAGCAGACCAGCAGTCTTGTTGTAACCTTCAAGTAATCTGTCATTGTACTAAATAAAACCTCCGGTGAACATCGGAGGTTTTTATTTATGTACTTCAAATATTTATAAAACTTTATTCAACACCCGTTGAGCATTGCCTCCGGTAATCTTGCTGACCTCAGCATCGGAAAATCCATTCGACTTCAATGCATCAGCCCATTTTGATAGCTGAAGATAAGAATCAAGGACTGGTTTATAATTTCCATCCATGTCTGTTCCCAGGCCTACGTGATCAATACCCACCGCATCAACCAATCGTTTGATGTTCTCGATGAATTCTTCAAAACTGGTATTGAAACCGGAGGGCCATGCTCCGATTACTCCACCCGTTTGAGCGATGAGCTTTGCGTGTTCCACACTAATTGCTCTTTTGGCAATAGGACGGGTCTCTTCCATTGCCAGGATACTATGTGATAGAATGATCGGTGAATCGGTATTATCCACCACTTTCTTCACTGTATCAAAAGAAGCATGTGCTACATCGATCACCATTTTCAGTTTATTCATCTTCTTTACAACCACAATTCCTTCTTTCGAAAGTCCATCGTGTTGTGCGGCTTCTGTTTGCAGATTACCCAATTCATTGGGATGATAATGAACTAATTGAATGGAGCGAACACCATCAGCATACATTTCATCTAACCGATCCGCTTTCCCTTCCAGAAAGTCTCCACCTTCTGCCGAAATATAGGCAGCTACTTTTCCAGTCTTCAATGCTTTCTCCAGATCACTCCCTTTGGTAGCATAAGTGACCGGCATTGACTTGATAAAATCTTTCAGGATTGCAAGTTGCCGCTTATACTCTTTCCAGCCTTCGCCTGCAGCGTATGAGCCAGAAGGCTTCACGCCCTCCGCTCCTATTTTTATAATCGGAAGATCTGCCACTAAACTAAAAAATCCGCCAGTGAGATGCCCCGTGTTCATCTCTGTTACCGTTTTCAATACACCCGCATCACCTTTATACCCAGGCATACCTTTTCCGGGAAACAATCCGGGATGGGTATGAAAATCAAAGAATAAACGTTGCTGCTGATTCGCTGCATTGATTGATGAATTGAATCCAAGAAGTGAAGCACCAGCCAAAGCCGTAGCTGTGCTTTGAATAAATTGTTTGCGGCTGATCATGTTATTTTCTGTAGTCTAATGCTGGTGGACGATTTCCTAATAATGCTTCATACTTAAAATTATCTCCTGTTCTTCTTTTTAACTCCTTCCATGCTGCATCAACAGTTGCAGGTGAATTGTACAAATCCATCGCTGTTAACGCGAGCGTCTTTGCCGCCATCATCATTCCTTTCGAACCGATTGATGTGCCTCCTGCTGCCACTGCCTGCCAGCTGTGTGCCGCTGTGCCCGGAACCCAGGTAGCAGCTGATAAGCCTGCTGTGGGAACATTCCAGCTGATATCCGCCACATCAGTTGAGCCAAAACCTGTTCCTGTTTCAACCACTTTAAATGGAGCAATCTCATTGGTTGATTCCAGTTTCGGAATAGTGCCTTTGAATGTAGTTTGAATTTTTTCTGCGAATGCTTTTTCTTCCGGAGTGTATGTGTAACCTCCTACTAACCGAAGATTGGCATCCATCACTTTTCCCAATGACTCAGAAGGAAGCATATTGTAAACGCCACCTGTTACTTCGTACGTTACTTTTGTTTCAGTACCCATCGCTGCTCCTTCTGCTGCTTTTACGATTCGCTCCCACGTAGATTTCACTTCTTCCGGATTTGGATGACGCACATAGTAATACACTTCTGCGAAAGCAGGAACTACGTTTGGCGCTTCACCTCCACGTGTGATTACGTAATGAATCCGTGTCTCCTGAGATACGTGTTCACGGAGCATGTTCACCATGTTGTCCATCGCTTCCACACCATCCAACGCTGATCGTCCGCGTTCGGGGGAAGCAGCTGCATGAGAAGCAATTCCATTGAAACGGAACTTGCCTGATTTGTTTGAAAGAGAAGGACCAGCACCCGCATCATTGTCTGCGCCAGGATGCCAGTGAAGAACGATATCAACATCTTTAAACAATCCATCACGCACCATATACACTTTGCCAGAACCACCTTCTTCAGCAGGTGTTCCATACACTCTGATTGTACCTGTCTTCTTATTTGCGATTAACCAATCTTTAACTGCGATACCTGCTGCGGATGAAGCCACACCAAACAAATGATGGCCGCATGCGTGTCCAGATTTTTTAGCTGGAATGGGTTTCAATTCAGGCACTGCCTCCTGTGATACTCCAGGTAATGCATCAAACTCCGCTAAAATTCCAATGACTGGCTTTCCTGATCCATAACTTGCTACAAATGCAGTAGGCATTCCTGCAACACCTGCTTCAATCGTGAAGCCTGCATCTTTCAATGTTTGCTGCAACAAGGCGGAGCTTTGTGTTTCCTGAAATCCCACTTCAGCAAAGTCCCAGATTTTTTTTGCAGTAGCAGAATAGGTATCGTATTTCGAATCGATTGACTTGATGACTTCCTGCTTCGTCTTCTGTGCGAATGAAAGTACAGGGATCAAGAGGGCAATCCAACTTATTCTAGATAAGCGCTTCATAGGTTTTAGGTTTGGTAATAAAGTTAAGAGATTGAATGAATTAATCTCCAACTTATTTTCTGAATGGTAGTTGGGCGAAAGTCCACTTACTACATTTAAACAAATTGCCACGGACTTAAACCGTGGCAACAGAATGGAATTACTTATTTATGGACTTTAGTCCAATAATTATTTCAAAACAATCAGGCCACTCCGGCCTTCTCGGCAGAGGTGTCCATCGTCTCGGAATGCTGACTTAAGTCAAGCCCAAGTCTTTCATCTTCTGGTGATACACGCAAACGTGTGATCAACCCGGTAAGTTTGAAAATCAGGTAAGATCCCCCGAAGGTAAAGACACCTACAATCACCAACGCAAGCATATGATAAGTGAATGTTTTAGTTTCTCCATAAATCAATCCCACATCCTTGGCAAAAACAGAAGTCAGAATCATTCCAACAATTCCACCCAAACCATGACAAGGAAAAACATCCAGCGTATCATCCAGTGAAGTACGGTTCTTATAATACACCGCAAGGTTACTGATGATGGATGCCGCGAAGCCGATGAATACGCTTTGTCCGATGTTTACAAAACCAGCTGCAGGTGTGATCGCCACAAGCCCAACAACCGCACCAATACACGCTCCCATCGCGGAGATCTTACGCCCTACCAGTGCATCAAACATCACCCAGGTAATCATCGCTGACGCAGTAGCCATGTTTGTCGTGGCAAATGCCTGCACAGCTAAACCATTTGCAGCCAATGCAGAGCCTGCATTGAATCCAAACCAGCCAAACCACAACATACCTGTTCCTAAAATGATAAAGGGAATGTTTGCCGGATGGTGATATTTATTTTCTCTTTTACCCAATACAAATGCACCGGCCAACGCTGCAAAACCTGCTGACATGTGAACCACCGTTCCACCAGCAAAATCCAATACTCCCCATTGTCTTAAAAATCCTTGTGGATGCCACGTAGCATGAGCCAGCGGGCAATAAATCAACAACGAAAACAAGCACATGAAAATAAGGTAGGAAGTAAACTTTACGCGCTCAGCAAAACTTCCCGTGATGAGTGCCGGGGTGATAATAGCAAACTTCAATTGAAATAATGCGAAGAGAAGAAATGGAAATGTAGGTGACAAATCTGCATTGGGGCTGAGGCCTACATTATGAAAAGCAAAGTAGGTGCGTGGATCTCCGATAATTCCACCAATGCTATCTCCAAAAGCAAGGCTGAATCCGACCAGAAACCAAAGCAAGCTGATCACGCCCAGTGCAATAAAACTCTGCAGCATGGTAGAAATCACGTTCTTGTAACTTACCATCCCTCCATAAAAAAAGGAAAGTCCAGGAGTCATAAAAAGAACAAATGCAGTGGCAACAATCATCCACGCAGTGTCTGATTTATCAATATTGCCACTCAGATCGGCCGGAAGAGGTGATGAATCAAATAATACGATGAACTGGAGAATAACGAGCGTAGCAAAAATGATTATCCAGCGTCTTTTTGGTTGACTCATGATTTTTAATCTTACTTTTTAAAATCCGGGTACAATTTCAGTTTTATAGGGTTAAAAATGAACCTATTTTATAATTATTTTACCGAATTCGTTTGAAGAATGTTAGGAGACTAAAATCGAAACGTTCGTTAGTTTTTAATGTCTGCCTACCACTTTTACCAATTTGATTTTCAAATCTTACGAAATAGTATAGCTTACATAATTAAGCTATTCTCGCATGAAAAAAATCGGTTTACTCATCCTGACCTTGACTTGCTGTATTGCCTATGGTCAGAGTATTAAGAAAGCACCAGAAATTAAAGAAGGTGATGGTCCTTATACTCAACTGATTATTCGCGGCATTATGCTCATCGATGGTACTGGAGCGCCTCCGATTGGTCCTGTTGATATTGTAGTGAAACAAAATCGCATCGCTCAGATCCAAACCGTAGGTTATCCCGGTGTGGCGATTAATAATGAACGAAGACCGAAACTAGAGGCGGGTGGAAAGGAACTCGACTGCACAGGCATGTATCTCCTTCCCGGGTTTATTGATATGCACGGGCATATTGGTGGTAGCCAGGCGCCCAATGCAGAATACGTATTTAAGTTATGGATGGCACATGGCATCACGACTGTGCGCGATCCATCAGCTGGCAATGGACTCGACTGGGTATTGGATGAGAAAAATAAAAGCGCACAAAATCTGATCACCGCTCCTCGCCTGAAAGCTTACACCGCTTTTGGTATGGGGAGTAAAAATGGAATCAACACACCGGAAGAGGCACGACTGTGGGTACAGGACAACGCAAAGAAAGGAGCAGACGGAATTAAATTCTTTGGCGCTCCTCCACAAATCATGGATGCTGCTTTACGTGAAAACAAACGTCTGGGATTGCGCTCCGCCTGTCATCATGCACAAATGGATGTAGCCCGATGGAATGTAGTGAAGTCCGCTAAAGCAGGTTTGACTTCCATGGAACACTGGTATGGTTTACCTGAGGCTTTATTTACAAAACAAACCATCCAGAATTTCAGACTGGATTATAATTATCAGAACGAACAACATCGTTTCAGCGAGGCAGGAAAGTTATGGCAACAGGCTGCGCCTCCTTTTTCTGAGAAATGGAATGCGGTGATGGATACATTGCTGAGCCTGGATTTTACACTTGATCCTACTTTTAATATTTATGAAGCCAATCGTGATTTGTTGCGTGCGCGCAGAGCAGAATGGCATGACAACTACACCCTTCCCTCTCTGTGGGCATTCTATCAGCCTAGTAAAATTTCGCATGGATCATACTGGCATTCATGGGGTACGGAAGAAGAAGTGCAATGGAAAGAAAATTACCGGTTATGGATGACCTTCATCAATGAATATAAAAACAGAGGCGGAAGGGTAACTGCAGGATCTGATTCCGGTTTTATCTTTCAATTGTACGGATTTGCCTATGTGCGTGAGCTGGAATTGTTACGTGAAGCAGGCTTTCACCCACTGGAAGTAATCCGATCGGCTACTTTATATGGAGCACAGGCATTAGGAATGGAGAAGGATCTCGGTTCCGTGGAAGTAGGTAAGCTTGCTGACTTCGCCATTGTTGAAGAAAATCCGTTGCAGAATCTACAGGTGCTTTACGGAACAGGAGCTATCCGTTTAACAGAAGACAACAAAATTGTTCGTGTAGGCGGAGTAAAATACACGGTTAAGGACGGAATCATTTATGATTCGAAAAAACTGCTGGCCGATGTGAAGAAGATCGTGGACGAAGAAAAAGCAAAATCAGGATTTGTATTGAAACAACCCGGAATGGATTAACTAAATTAGTTGACGTGAAAAAATATTTGTTTGTATTAAGCGCTTTAATAGTACTCTCCTGTTCAAAGAAAAAAGGTGAACAGGAAATTACTGTATCACAAAAAAATGTAGTCCTGACTTCACCCAGCGGCAAATCGTACTACGAACCTGCCTGGAGCGTTGAAGCAAAGAATAAACTTGATAGCAATCTGAATGTTGCTAAAGTGAATTTTGATTCAGTTGCTTCTGAAGACAATTACATCTGGCTGGGACGAAGACTGGCTTACTTATATCAGTACGATAGTGCGATAAAAGTATTCTCAGAAGGAATCTCAAAGTATCCCGCATCGTATCGGTTGTATCGTCATCGTGGGCATCGCTATATCACCTTACGGGATTTTGACAGCGGAGTAATCGATCTGAAGAAAGCAAGTGAGCTGATGAAAGGTGTTCCCATTGAAGTTGAACCCGATGGTGCACCGAACAAACTCAACATTCCGTTGTCTAACACACAATTCAATGTTTGGTATCATCTTGGGCTTGCTTACTACCTAAAAGGTGACTTCGCCAAAGCGGAACAAGCTTACCTGGAATGTCTGAAGGTTTCTGATAACGATGATTCGATCACTGCCACTACCGATTGGCTATACATGATCTACAGGAGACAAAACAAAAATGAAGAGGCGAAGAAAGTACTGGCTAAGATCACTGACGACATGAAGATCATTGAAAATGATTCGTACTACAATCGCCTGAAAATGTACCAGGGAAAATTAAAGCCTGAAGAGGTACTAATTGTTTCAGATGGCGTAGAAGACGCTGACCTTTCATTGGCAACACAGGGGTATGGTGTTGGCAACTGGTACTTGTATAATGGCGATGCAGCTAAGGCTAAAGAAATCTTCCAGAAAGTAACAGACGGAAAACACTTTGCTTCGTTTGGGTTTATTGCCGCGGAAACGGAACTCGGTAGGATGAAGTGATATTGCACGTGAACATACACGCAAATAGTAGTACGCATTAGAACGCGCATTACTATTGCCGGGTTTTATTTCTTCGGAGCCACCACTCTACTACTAAAAGGTTAGGCACCCAGCTTAACCATGACAAAACGGAATAAGCAACCGGCTGCGACAAATCTGTCGAGTAAGAAAAAATAAAAATATAAATGCGAAGGGTGATGGCTGCTGCCGTTAGCGCAAAGCTTCTCCACATCCATTCACGGTGAGCTTCAACATCATGCTGACGAATACAATTAAAAGCAATTGCTGTAAAAATGAACCACAACGTGCCCTGAACAAAGAAGCTAGTCAGTACAGTGGGGCCACGGTTAATAAAAAGACTCATCACCAATCCACCCGGAGCTGAGAAGAATAAGATACCCATCACGTAAACGTATCCCAGCATACGATGAATACGCGGCCACTTTCTGCTCATTGCGCTGACCTGAAAAAATCCGGAGATTAAAATCAACGCACTGATTAAAACATGAGAATAATAAGCCGGTAGATACCAGCCCGTAGCAATGGCTTGTTGTTTGAGTTTTAAGAAACCGTATTGAGGATTAAAGTTAATGTACGTCAGGGCATTTAGCGCTAATGCAATACCCAATACGACAATCAGAAACCCGATTGCATTGATAACCAAAGAAAGTGTTTTGGTAATCAAATCCTAAACCTGCTCTTTCCTTTTAATCGGACCAAGGATCTTTGCCAGGAACTGTAAGTTATATTTATCAATATCACTGAGCTGATCGCTAAACTCGTCCACCGTTCGATACTTAGGACTATACCATTTAAAATAAGTGAAGTAGGTGGATGTCTCTTCCTCTTCAAAAATATATCCATACTCTGCCAGGATTTCATTCCGCATTCTTTGCAACGTCTTTTCACTCAATACATCACGGGACGACATACCTTGTAACTGTGAGTCATAATAACTGAAGTTACCCGTTACATAACTGCTATCCATCTTCACAAACTCGGTAAAAGGAAACGTGCGATTGGAGGTCATCAGCTCAAGGCTTCCTCCGTCAACCAACTGGTAGTACGTGTAATTGGGAATGTCGCGTTCGGAGTCATCCATTTCATCGTAGATCTCCATCATATTTTCACCCGTGTACGTGGTCTTGATTTCAAGATAAGTACTATCTATCTTTTTGAAGTTCAGTTCACCTGAACCCAAATCTGCCGAGGCCACTACTTCTCTCTGTTCATTTACAAAAGCCACTTCATTGCGCGTATAAAATCCCTCGCGGCCTTCCAGGTATCGCTCAGTAACGGTAGTGATTACTGCGCTAATGTGATTCGTGACCGATTCTACAAAAGAATGCGAAGCTTCAATGCTCTCCGTATTTCCACGATACAGGTTCCCGCTCATTGAAAATCCACTGATCACTTCCTTGAAAAGCCCGGAGTAAGTCAGATAAGAAGGTGGAATCAATATACCTGAACCAATATACTCTTCGGAAGGAATCTCACACAAATCCTGGCTGTTGTATCCAAGTGTTAGTTGATCGGGAAGATATTCATAGTTAAGAATAAACTTCTCTGCATCCTTAGAGGGAAATCCAGCTCTGAACTCATACGAGTTGTTGATCCAGCCATACGTAGTATCATTTTTTGCTAACGCATACACATTGTTATCTTCATACGGAACGAGCCATTGATATTCTGCGGCAATCAACGGTTTGCCATCGATCAGATAATAACCCGCCATTCCATTCTTCTTCACCTCGATAATATCAGATCCTACAAAACCTGGTGTACCAATCAAATCAAATTCAACCGGTACAATAATTCTTCCGTCACCGTCTACCAATCCCAT
Organism: Cyclobacteriaceae bacterium; assembly: GCA_044228905.1. GTDB lineage: Bacteria > Bacteroidota > Bacteroidia > Cytophagales > Cyclobacteriaceae > ELB16-189. The sequence goes on from JBGATZ010000002.1 coordinate 12,110, forward strand.
GGTGTAACTTGAAGTACGGTCTTCTGTCCATTCACCATTTACGACATAGTAATAATCTTTTTCGGAATACGTAACCACCCATACCACGGAGTCGTAACTCTTTTGCAGTTTTTTTGCAGTTTCAAAATAGTGCTGACGATGTTCTAACATTTCCTTCTCATCCATCACACGTCCTACTTCGCTTTTCACCGTGATGTATTGATTATAAAAAGTATCGCCTTCCAGTTTGGTGATTTTGAATTTATCATCTTTGGGGGTAAGCCAGAAAGTAAGCACCGTACTTTCATTGGTCGTAACGTCCAGGGTATCCGCACTAATCTGCACAGGAATGTCGATATGGATTCCGGTATCTTCAAAAGTGACTATTGCCTGAGAAAAGCTTGCTGAACAGGTTACTCATAGCATCTCTGTTTTGCAGAACGCGAATGGCTGCCAGCATCTTTGCTTTGTGTCACATCAAAATAGCCAAGAATTATTTCATCACTTTGATTGAGGCTTTGCTCAAAGTCATTCAGGAAGGTTCGAACCTTTTTTTCAGGATCTTCCTTTTTGAGAACGGAGCATGCAGCAATTACTAAAGCGACAATAATGCCAAGCAGAAGGGTTTTTCGGATTTGCATAAGTGGTGGCAGATAGGATTACGCAAAGTAACGAAATCCTTCCCACATGGTTTTTATAGAAATCTGATTCAGGCGATGGCCTTTTTACCACTCAGGATCTGAACTACATCGCAATCTGCTGATCCGCACTTATCAAAGGCTTCCAAAAGTCCTCGCTTAGCCTGATTCAACTCTTCGATCTGGCGCTCGATGAGACGGATTTTATGTCTGATATATTTTCTTCCCCGTTCCGCATCCAACGTATCCGTTTTAACTAAATGAAGAATTCCCTTGGCTTCTCTTAACGTGAATCCTTGAGATTTAATCTGGCGAATGGCTTCAATCTGCCGGAGCGTGTCCTCCGGATATTCTTTATAATTATTATCACGTCTCGAATCGTCAGACACCTGAATCAGACCCATTTTTTCGTAAAAACGAATGGTATGTCGGGACAATCTGGTTTTTTGAGCTAGTTCTCCGATCAACATAAGTGTATCAGTTTAATAACGACCATAGAGTGTACTCTACGGTTTCTGCTTAGATAAAGTTAATCCTTCTGCGCATTTTATTTGATCTTTTTACTTGACAGTCGCCTATACTCTACGCTTTAATTTTCCGGCACTATTAGCAAAACATATGACTACCGCAGAGCAGGCTACTCTCCCCATCACGAAAGACGCAGGGTTGAAATCAAAAAAGAAAATCAAAATTCCTCTTGCGTTGCGATTCATCCAATGGACGTATCCGAAAGCTGAAGCGCTAGCTCCGAAATGGGCGCATGAATGGTTTACGAATCTGTTCTTCTCCCCACCACGTTATCCTATTCCTGCTAAAGAGAAAGATATTCTTGAGCAGGCTAAACGGTTTACTGTTTCATTAGGTCATCAGTCGGTTGAATGTTATTTATGGGGAGAAGGACCCGCGATACTTTTTGTTCACGGATGGGCAGGTCGTGCTTCTCAATTCAAAGATTTCATTACTTCATTTACACAGGCAGGTTATCAGGTCATTTCCTTTGATGCACCGGCACATGGATCATCGAAGGGAAAAAAAACTTCCATTATCGACTTTAAGAACACCATTCTTGAATTACAGAAAAAATTCAATTCAATTGAAGCAATCGTAGCACACTCACTTGGAGGGGGAGCCAGTTTATTTGCTCTTACAGAAGGGTTGAAGACAACCCAGCTGATTACTATCGCTACGCCCACTCTTCCGGATGAAATCATGCACGAGTTTGGTGCACGGCTAAATGCCTCTCCTAAATCAATAGCATATTTGAAAGCAAGGATTCCACAAGTCTTCGAAGGGCCTTTCCATGAATTTATGTCCGATCGTTTTGTGATGAGATTAACACATTCCATTAACTGGACGATCATTCATGATACAGATGATAAGGAAGTCTCTATAAAAAATGCAGAACGATTGAAAGAGGTTTATCCCTCCGCCACGATGATCACCACTTCGGGGCTCGGGCATGTTCGGATTCTGAGAGATGAGCGTGTGATTGAGAAATGTTTAGAGTTTGTTAAACGCTAAAATAAGTGATACAGGCTTCGATAAACCTGTCTACCGACAGGCAGGCTCAACCTGACACAGATTATCAAAAGTTAACTCCTATACGAACACCACCCCAATGATGATCGGTCCCTGAATTAAACTCTTCGGTAAGATAAGATTGGAAATACTCAAGGTAAACGGATTTAATATAAAAGACCAATCCTGCGTTACCTTGAAAAGTAAAGTGATCGACCTGATCGAACGATAAAGTATACGGATTACTCCTGAAAAATCCACCTTGCAGCGTAGCGTCATACAACACGGTGTTTAACATGGGTTGGAAATAAACATGAAAGTTGAATTTCTCTAATTTCAATTTCCGGCCAGAGAAGATAGAAGTTATTGCCGGATTCAATTTCCCTAATATTAAAACTGTTCCTACAGAAACTTTGTCGCTTAATGTTCCAGCCCGTGCAGAGGCAAAACCGTTCAGGAGAAAGTAATTACCGGCATGTACTAAATTCTTCTCAATAGCAGCTTCATAATTAAGTACAAGATCATTTTTGATCTGATGATTCCATCCTTGCGGATCGGTATCTCCGATCCATTTGTGAATCGTTTCCTGAATCCAATGCCCTCCTGCTGCCTGACCAATTATTCCCAATGAAACACTGGAAGTAACTCTCAACCTCCTGCCTGCATTACTGCCCGAAGAAAATGATTTCAAGAACAAAGCAGCTGCAAACGGACGATCGCCATATAAAATCCCAGCATGACTAATGCTTGTTGGCGTGTAGGCATTATGTTCAATCGCAAGACCGTACTGTCGATTCTCTTTTGCAGTAATCAGTAGTTTACTGAACGGAAACGTATTGAACGCAGGAGCCACGAACTCCAGGTTCATTCCCTGGGTATAATAAAGATCGGTGGTGGAGAAGTAATCATTTTCGTAATGCAGACGAACGTACCGGTCTGTGCTCATGGTACGAAAGCTTGCCTGGTTATCAATCGCCTGAGCAAAACAGAAATGGTGGAAAAGCAGAAAGAGAAAACTAAAAGAGAAAAGCTTAAGCATAAAAGACATACGTAAACAGCATAGAGCTAAGATTTGGCGCCCTGTATTTTTCAAAACTGAACAACTTTGAACTCAACACTGTACAAATCCGGATAGTTTAAAAATTAGAGGTTTAAAACCACCTTATTTTCAAGGATTTGTAATCTGGCCTTTGCTTTGTAATCTCAATTCAGCTTTAGAACGGTCGTTGGACGACTAATAGATCAAATCTGAAAATTATGAGAACGTTTATTGGCCTTGCAGTGTGGTGTTTGTTATTAGTGGTATGCTGGCCATTGGCCTTGGTTATGATTTTCCTGTTTCCAATTGTGTGGCTTATCCTCCTTCCCTTTCGGATTGTGGGGTTGACCATTGACGTGCTCTTCAAGTTTGTGGGAGCGGTATTGATGTTTCCGTTTAGGATTTTAAGCGGGAAATAAAAAAGTCGTCCTACAACTGATTACTGAATTATACAGTTATAGGACGACTAGCACAATCAGCCTTCGGCAAGCTCAGGCTGACACTAAGGTTTCGCTTGTTGCAATGAATTAATCCATCCGGCTATTTTCAATGCTTCTGCACGTGGCACCTGTGGCATGGCAGCCATGGGTGTTTCATGCTCAGGCCAGTTCTTGGGTTCGGGCTTATAGATCAACTCCACAATACGTTCATTGCTGTATTTACGCTTTGCAATATCTGCAAACGCAGGCCCCACTTGTCTCTTGCTTACCTGATGACAAGCCGTGCAAGTATTCTTCACCAATAACGGCTCAATCTCTGCATAGGTAGGCACTTTAGTTGAAGTTGAGATCACAACTTTTTTAGCATCGGCCACTACTTTCGCAGTTACCGAACGTTTGGTGCTCCACTCACTAGCCGGAAGTTTTGTTCCTTCTGGAATACTGTTCAATGTATAGTACGCAATGTTATGCAATACCGGAAGTTTATCTTTTGAACGAACACTTGCCAATGCAATCTCATGCAAATAATACGGGCGGAGATTATCAATAAGCAATCTCACTTTCATCCCATCATCAGAAACTTTTACTCCTTTGATGTTGAGTTTCTGTTCATCCGTAGTTGGACTTCCATATACCGGATGATACTTATATACATAACTTCTTGCTACATAGGCATCGAGGTTATCAGCTGTTGCTTTATCAACTGGTTGAGTGAACTCTATTTCAAAACCATCAGGTCGGGCACTTACGGTTTTCATTTCCATGGGCACTTTACCTGTCCAGACTAATTGTTGCAAACCCGCAGTTGCCGTTCCTGCTGAACCCCAACCACGGTTGGTCAATCCGGCAAACAATGAACCGTCATGCCCCCAGTTCATGCGCAATACTCCCGATTGAAAACCGGATTTGAAATCAAAAGCAACGCCCTGATATTCTCCGTTTACTTTCTCCATTACCACTCGCATAATCTTGCTTTGTCCCTGATCGCCTACAAATATTTGTCCGGCAAAAGGACCAAACTTTCCTTTCGTATCATCGGTAATAATTTCCGAATTGGAAATACCTAATACTCCGTGTGGCAACCATACGGCAGGCAAACGTGTCTCAGGAAAATCTTTTTTTAATTCATATAAGAAGTCGGGATTCTTTTCATCAGATATATTCTCAGGTTTGATGTATCGTCCATCACGCTTATCCTGACGCGGACTAACTTTCGCATACAACTGCTCGGTAGTAATCTTAAGAGGAGAATTTGGTAAGCCTGTCCATTTCAAACCGGCCGGGTGACCAGTAAAACTTCCTTTCGTTACGTGGAATACTCCACCCGATCCCTGCCAGTCACCCTGATTGTCGTCATAGAAAAATTCTCCATCAATCATACCAATACCACATGGTGACCGCATACCTGTTGCCCAGGGTTCCATTGTGCCATCTGCTTTAATTTTCATTGTCCATCCTCTCCACGGCACTCTGCTTTCACCACGCCACCATTCTTCATCGCCAAATGCAACGTTACCTGTTACAAAGAAAGCTCCATCGGGTGCAATCTTGGGTCCGAATGAATATTCATGATAATGTCCCGACAACGGCCACGCATACACGGTTTCATATACGTCTGCTTTCCCATCTCCGTTTTTATCAACGAGTTTGGTTAATTCACCGCGTTGTGCAACATATAAAGCATCCTCTTTATACGCCAGGCCTAGTGCTTCATGCAAGCCCGATGCAAACAAGGTAAAGCGTGGCGGAGTACCGTTGATTTGTCCTGGATTTTCAATGATCCATACATCTCCTCTGCGGGTAGATACACCAATGCGTCCATCTGGTAAAGTGGCTACACCACCTGCTTCAAGTAACACTCCTTCAGGGGCTGGAATAGTGATAATCTTATAATAATCTTCCTCCTGAGGTGTTTTCGTTCCTTGTGCAAAGGATGAGCTGATAGTGCCTGCGATCAATGCACTGGCAGCAATAAGTTTGAATATGTTTTTCGTGTTCATGATTCTCTCAATTAATCTTACCAGATAATAGAATACTTCACTGAGTTCTCAACAGCAACAATCAACTCTTTCTTGCCATTTACTTCACGAATGGTAGGATTTGTTCCGCCTGCAGGCTTGATGTAATAGCTCTTGTCATCAATCGCATACAATCCATTTGATAATTGAGTGATCGTTTTGCCTTCACCTAGTTTATAATAAAGTCCAGGTTTGGTTCCTCTGTTTTTAATTACAATCTCATGTGTAATGACTTTGTTATCCTCATCCGGATACACTTTATCTTCTACATCAATACCATCATACGAATACAAAAACACCGGACGGCCAGTGACTTCTTCAATTCGGTAGCCCTTTCCTTTGTACTTCGTGTTACTTAATTCTGTTTCTTTCAACATTACAGGAAAAGCTTCTGCATTGGAAGAGAGAAATGCCAATGGTTCATTGTTGAAAAGATACTGAACTGCACCACGTGGACGGAATGAACCATCTCCGCGATCGTGCCACATCGGAGTAGCATCCACAAAGTCGCCATGCCAGGCACAAACCAGGTTTCCTGATTTCAAATCATATACATAATGTGTTCCGCTTGGATCACCTACACCGATGGTGTGAGTCAGTCGTTGATTAAATCCACCATTGTTGAAATTCAAAAACGCGCGCAGCAATCTTGGAGAGTTTCCTACCGAGATAAAAATCGGGGAAGTCGGGTTATCATCCGGAGGGAATGAATTGAATGCATGCAATGGCTTAGGAGTTCCAGCCGATTCAAGAAATAAACCTAAACGAGGAGGTGCCCAAGAGGCATCCTTGTAATTATAAATTTCAATTGGATAGGCGCCTGCTTTCAATTCAATACTTGCCGGTGCACCACTGTTCCATCCGTCAGCACTTTGAATATTTACCAGTTGCTGATTATTAATAACCAACCTGCCTCCGCCCGTGTAGGCCAATGCAAAATGATAGGTCCCATCTTCCGGCACAGTTAATGTTCCATTATAAATGATACCATATCCATTTTCCTGATCAAGAATTTCGCAAGTAAGTTCGGGGACAGTTCCAGTTACAGCAGGCTTCAGGTTTACAAAATCATTAATGACCTTGAAATTGCCATAAAACGTTTTGTATGTTAGGTTGCTTAAAGTCGCATTTGCTTCCTTCACCAATTTATACTTCACATTTCTGAACGCAACCGGACCGTGATCGCCCTGAATCATCAATGGACCAAATGCCTTCTCATTATTCTCTATCGGACCGCCTGTTGGCAGTGGTACTTCGACATTGTCATGAATTTTAACTCCATTCAATTCAACAGAAACAAATTTTGCATTGGCAATCTTCTCTCCCGCTGCATTGAAACGTGGAGCGCGAAAAGAGATTTTAAACTTCTGCCATAAGCCTGGCGCTTTCGCGGGATTGCTCAACGGAGCTTTGCCCATATAAATTTTCGCGGGTTCTTTCTCCCAGTTGCGGTAGATTCCTCCAATGTCAGAATACTTCGCATCTCTCACACCCCAGCTGTCCAGCAACTGCACTTCATATCTTCCTTGCAGGTAAATACCTGAGTTCGATCCTTTTGGCAACATCACTTCCAGCTCTAGATCGATATCACCGTGCTCAAATGCAGAAACGAGATTATCTTTCTTCGCATCATCATTCATGTTAAGCAGGATGCCTTTACCAGCAGTAAAGGAAACTGCCTTTGAATGTTCAACCGCAGACACCTCTTTTGACTTCTTTTTCTTCTTGCCGGGTTCTGGTTCTGCTATTGGCGCTGCAGCATGAATATCCACTTCCGGAAGAATTGTGACATCACCCACAATCTGCCAGTTACCCGCTTGTGGTTTGAACGCAGAAAGATCTTCGAGTGAAAGAGTTTTCACCTGTGCATCCTGGGCATTTGCATAGCAAAAGCACAGCACGAACAGGAAACTCAAAATAGGTTTGTTTAAACGCATGTTAGGATTGTTTAATAAAATAAAGGGATGCTAATATCTGTGGATCAGATGGCATTCACAAACCGTTTGGCACTCCCATTCATCAAATTCATTATCAATCTCCAGTTCTTTAATTATCACTTTATTCCTAAATTGTTACTCCATTTCAGAATACAGAAAAAAGTAATATCCTCAAGCTGCTAACCCGATTAATCCCTAAAATTTTCCCCAATGAAAAAAATCATCCTGTTTTTTCTCCTTGCCCTATCTGTTCACGTCTTATCTGCACAAGGTTTCTTAACCGCTACAGGGAAGACGATCACTAATGAAAAAGGAGAAAAAATTATTCTTCGGGGAGTAGGGCTAGGCGGATGGATGCTACAGGAAGGCTACATGTTACGTGTAAACGGAATCGGTCAGCAACAACATGTAATTAAAAGTAAGATTGAAGAGCTTGTCGGAAAAGAAAAAACGGAGGAGTTCTATACTGCATGGCTGGCCAATCACACCCGAAAGATTGATATCGATTCAATGGCAAGGTGGGGATTCAATTCCGTGCGTCTTCCTATTCATTATAACTTATATACACTTCCTGTTGAACAGGAGCCCGTAGCCGGACAAAATACATGGCTTGAAAAAGGATTTAAAATGACGGATGAGTTGCTGGAGTGGTGCAAGGCGAATAAAATTTATCTGATTCTTGATCTTCACGCTGCACCAGGCGGACAAGGAAATGACTTGAACATCTCCGATCGTGATCCATCCAAACCCTCATTGTGGCAAAGCGAAGCCAATCAGCAAAAGACAATTGCACTCTGGAGAAAATTAGCGGAACGTTATAAAGATGAACCATGGATCGGAGCCTACGACATCATCAACGAACCAAACTGGGGATTTGAAAAAGCAGAAGATAAAAACGGCTGTGGTGAACAAAAGAATGAACCGCTAAGGAAATTAATGATGGACATCACCACTACGATTCGTGAAGTAGATAAAAAGCACATCATCATTGTAGAAGGTAATTGTTGGGGCAATAATTATAATGGAGTATTTCCATTGTGGGATAAGAATACTGTAGTCAGTTTTCACAAATACTGGAATTACAATGACAAAGCTTCCGTTCAGAAATTCCTGGACATTCGTGAACAGCTCAACGCACCGGTGTGGTTAGGTGAATCAGGTGAGAATTCAAATCTATGGTTCCGTGATGCTATCCACCTTATGGAAAGCAACAAGATCGGCTGGGCATGGTGGCCATTAAAGAAATTGGGGTTCAACAATCCATTGGAAGTAAAAGTACCTGCTGACTATCAAAAAATCCTGGACTTCTGGTCAAACAAAGGGCCTAAGCCTTCGTCCGAAGAGGCATATAAAGGTCTGATGGAACTGGCTAATAATTTGAAACTGGAAAATACCATTTATCATAAGGACGTGATCGATGCCATGTTTCGACAGGTAAGATCAAATGAATCCAAACCTTTCAAAAACAATGTAGCGGGTTCTCAAGCAATCTGGGCCGTTGATTATGATCTGGGAAGAAATCGCTTTTCATACTATGATAAAGATACCGCCAATTATTATATCTCAACCGGCAAGGAAAGAACTGCCGGTAACGTAGGTGGAGTTTATCGCAACGACGGCGTAGACATCACAAGAGAAAAAGATAATCCGAATGAATTCTATGTAAACCACATCGAAACGGATGAATGGCTGCAATACACTATTGCTTCTGATAAAGATGATAAATACAATATTGTATTAACTGTCTCTTCAGACAATACAAATGGTAAAGTTGAACTTGTTGTAAATACCAAAGAATTAAAGGAAGATGTAATTATTCCCGACACGGATGAAAAATGGGAGTCTGTTTCCGTAGAAGGAATCAAACTTAAAAAAGGTAATAACACTATTCGTGTTAAGGCGCTGTCCGGAGGATTTAATTTCAAATCAATAGAGATTAAAGCCGATTAGCTTATCGTTATTGAGTAATCCATTCCACTTTTTGGCAATCGCATTGGGTGGAATACTAATTTTAGTAAGACGATTATTAATTTGCTCCGATGAATCGTCTTATAATATTACTCTTATTGGTTTGTGTTCAGTCGGCATTGGCTCAGTTCAATGACAGCACTTCTTACTATACTAATTATTCCTCTACCGGGATCATTAACAGGACCAATGAGGGAAGCTCTTTTGCATTGAATAATTCCTTCCGCTTTAGTGTAAGTAAAAAAAATACATCACTGAATAGTGCAAATAGCTGGATTTATGGTAAGCAGCTGAACGTGCTCACCAACAATGACTTCTCATCTGCTTTGGATTTCAATGTATATGCGACATTTCCCAATTTCTATTATTGGGGCCTGGCTACATACGACAAAAGTTATTCATTAAAAATAGACAACCGCTTCCAGACCGGTGCGGGTATTGGCTATATGATTGTGAATAACTCAAAAATAATGATCAATATAAGTGATGGAATAATCTATGAAACAGGTGATTTAACTATACCTGACTTGCTTGGGCGAACAGAATACGAAACTTTCCGGAATTCATTCCGGCTTAAATTCAGGTTGTCATTCAAAGACAAGGTGATCCTTGATGGAACGGATTTCTGGCAGCCCTCGCTTTCGGATAAAAATGATTATATCATCAAATCGGTTACTCATCTTTCAGTGAAACTTCAGAAATGGCTCAGCTTTACCAGTTCACTTACGTACAACAAATTCAATCTTAGTCAGCGCGAAAATATGCAGTTGACATTCGGATTGATTTTTGAGAAGTATTTTTAAATCCGGTATATTTTAACTTCGATCTCGAAAAATATAAGTAACCTATCTTACCTTAACGCATGAACGATTCCAAAACGCACAACGAGCGGATAGCAAAGATGACTTTTGCTTCAGTCTATCCGATGTATGTCATTAAAGTGGAGAAGAAAGGCAGAACAAAGGAAGAACTACAAGAGGTGATTGAATGGCTGACCGGCTTCAGCAGTAAGAAAGTACAGGAACTAATAAAAGAGAAGGTAACTTTTGAAGCGTTCTTCGAGCGCGCTGCACTCAATCCCAATGCATCACTTATCACCGGAGTAATCTGCGGGTATCGAATAGAAGAAATCGAAAATCCGTTGACAAAGCAGGTCCGGTATTTGGACAAGCTAGTGGACGAGCTAGCCAAAGGCAGAAAAATGGAAAAGATTCTAAGAAGTCGGGTTGATTAAAGCTACGGGCCTACCAGCGGATAGCTGATCTTCACCTTATAACTTTTTCCCTTCAAGTCATTGATATTAGAGATTCCTTCGTACTGCATCAGGCGTTTGGTTGAAGTATTGTAGGTAAGAATTATGGGAGTCATCAGGCTGCGAATGAATAACTGATCGGACTCCATTTTGAATACCACCGCGTTTTTTCCTCCCAACTTTTTTTGTTCGGTTTTATAAACACGAAAAGTAAAGTAATCCATTGCAGAAGGAACGGCAAAATGGAAAACGATTCGTCCCCCTTCATCAACTGACTCCAATGCTCCTTCACAAAATGATTAAAACCTCCATCAATGACTGCCGGCTCCGGGATGCTAATCAATTTTGTCTGCACTGATTTGCTTGAATTTTTCCGGTATTTCAATTGAGTAAATCTACCCTTCTTCTCGGCTCCTTCCAGATAACCATCGCGAAAATCCTCTAATAAAAAATCAGGTGAAGAACTGCTTTTTGAATAGTCAATCAATTTTTTTACAATAATCTGTTCTTTATTGTCCCTGAATATGATATGCGTTTGCGTTACTTCACAGCCATCCCGCCACTCTTCATGCTCTTCCGTGTAATAGAACTCTCCGGACAAAATATCTAAGGCCGTTCCCGAGTATTTGAGGCTATCTGGCTCAGTGAAAGCAGAAAGTCCAATACCAATCACAATGAAAGCAATCCATTTTCCGTTCATTAGATAATTACGAATAAACTCCTTTGCCCGGATTTAGGGGATTTTAAGGCCATCCTTAATTTCAAGGCTAAAAACTGTTGGTACTCAGTCAATAATTCAGTAAACTAGACTTCTGTAAAGAATATGTTTTCACGATTATTCCTACTGATTATTCTCGTTTCCTTTGGTTGTAGTCACAGTCAGTTCGATTGTCCTACGCCAGAAAGAGTTCGCCTGAAAAAGAAGGCGGGAGTCAACTATCGTGTATTACTTGCCCGTCAGCGAAATCAGCCAAAAAAAATTACACGCTCAGAATTAAAACAACTGATGAGTCGTGAGTATAAAACGGTAACTGTTGAAGAATGGGACTGCCCAAGACCTGGAGTAAAGAATGTTCCGAAGCAAGTGCAGGAAAATATCCGGAAGAATAAGAAGAAGTATAACGACTATTACAGAACACGCAACAGTTCTGACTCACTGAATTTCAGTCAGCCGAGATAACTTCAATCATTATCCTTAATCGTTACAAAAAATGTGTAGCGATAATAATTAAAATAATAAACAGGCAAAGCACAGGAAAGAAATGTCTTTTCATAGGTCTAGGGTTGATCTAATTTATTGTTTTTTTCTATGCTTGTTGATGATTATAAAAATTATTGAATCGCTATCAGAGCACAATTTTATTTCTATCGATTGCATTTTCGGATTACGGCTAAAAGTGCGGTGATAAAAAGAAAAAAATCAGTTACTATCTTAGCATGATGAAACTAATCTGGGCTTTCCTTCTATTGCTTCCTTCAGTTGTTTTCCCGCAATCCTACACGGTTGAAACAGTTCCCAATGTGAAACTTGAGACGAATAGCTACGTCAGTAATCCGGATGGAATTATCAGCAGTACAACAGTAACGGCAATAGATTCTATTCTTAGTCAACTTGAGGAGAAAACCACCGCACAAGTAGGTTTGGTAATTCTCCAATCAATAGGTGAAAGTGACGTTACGGATTTTGCACAGCAACTTTTTGAAAAATGGGGAATTGGTCAGCGAGGAAATGACAATGGTTTGCTGGTTCTCTTTGTGATGGACAAACGCACAGTTCGGTTTCACACCGGAGACGGTCTGGAAGGTGTTTTACCTGACGCTACCTGTAAAGGCATTCAGCGCGAGTACATGGTTCCTTATTTTAAAGAAAGTAATTATGATGAGGGACTGCTTCATGGAATAGAGAAAGTGGCAGAGATTCTCGTCAATCCCGAGGCGGCTGCAGAAATAATTAACACCAGTGAAAAGAACGAGGACTATTACATCTATTTATTCCTCATGTTTGTTTTATTACCCGTTGTAATTATTTCATTCTTCGTAGCCAGGTCCAGGAAGCGATTTAAGCCTTCCTGTGATGCAAACTGGATTGGGCTATCCGTATGGTGGTGGCTGATCCTTTATGCTGTTCTTCCTTATACATTATTGGGACTCGCCTACAATTTAGAGTGGGAACTTTCTTTCTTTCTTCCCGTTGTCTATGGTTTCATTATCCTCCTGCTGATCGAAAGAAGATTTCGTATTCATTCACTGGCAAAGCCTCATATTAAAACCAATGGTAATCAATGGCTGTGGAATTTTTATAAGCCTCAAAACGGAGGGTTGATCTTTGCTTCCATTCTCTTCCCTGTACCGATGTTGTTTCTGTATTTTCTGTATCGTAGTAATTTGAAAAAATACAGAGATATGCCTCGTCAGTGTAAAAGCTGTGGTGGCGCTTCAGAAAAACTAACGGAAGCAGATGAAGATGCCTTTCTTAAAGGAAGTCAGATTGCAGAAGAGAAGGTGGGATCAATGGACTATGACGTATGGAAATGTAAATCCTGTGCTACGACCGATGTGCTGACTTATCCGGGAAATACGACAAAGTATAAAGCGTGTCCGAAGTGTAAAGCAATCACATGGCATCTCAGCCAGGAAAGAACTCTCAAGAAAGCAACTTACAGTGATTACGGTAGTCGTGAAGAAATTCACTTTTGTGAAAACTGCAGCCATAAAAAGCGGGAAACATTTACTATCCCTATTCTGGTTGCCTCTTCGTCATCTGGTAGTGGAAGCAGCAGCAGTTCTTCTTCAGGTAGCAGCGGTGGAAGCTGGGGTGGTGGTAGCTCAAGTGGTGGTGGTGCAAGCAGCAGCTGGTAGAAAACTAACTCTATTTCATCATTCCGATTTTTTCTCCATTCCAATCCGGAAACATAACCCGGTCATCCTGAATTCCTAAATGCGTATCGGCTACTTCGCTGAAGACACTTCTGAAATCTGTGGTTACTGCAAGGTCTCTTCCATCTTCCAGATTTTCAATAGCTAATGGCTTTATATCTCCATACACAACGCCTCCTTTCACGTCATTACCTAAGATAAACGAACATGAACCTCTTCCATGATCCGTTCCACCCGTTCCATTTTGTTTCACTGTTCTTCCAAACTCAGTCATCGTCATAACAGTAATATCGTCCTGCATAGATTCAACATCCTTCCAGAAAGCGGAAATGCTTTTACTCAAGTCATTCACATTTCGTGCAAATACACCATTCTCTTTTCCCTGATTGAAATGCGTGTCCCATCCCCCGGATTCTGCAAAGGCCACCTCCAGACCAACATCCATTTTAATCAGTTGTGCAATTTGTTTCAGTGAATTTCCCAAAGCAGTATTAGGATACTCAGCACCATTAGCCGGAGTATAATTTCGTACATCTGTTTTTGTAACATCTTCATTGCATCGAAACTCTCTTTTCCCGTTTCCTTCAACAGGGCAGAAGAAGTCTGATCATACAATTCCTCGAAACTCCTTGCAGCCATATTGGCGCCCATCGGATTACCTTTCAGTTGAACGGCAAAGTCTTTTAGATCACGAATGGCTATGGCTGGCTGATCACCATAAAATGAACGAGGCATAGACGAAGTTAAACTTACTGCTCTGAACGGACTGGCGTCATGACCCAGCAACCCCACCGCTCTATTCAACCACCCACTGGATGTACCTTTATTAAAAGGCGTACCTGATTCCATGTAATCCTGCGCATCAAAATGTGAACGTGTTGTATTGGGTGAACCCAGTCCGTGGACAATAGCAAGTCTTTTTTCGTGAAACAATAATTGAAATGCATCCAGCGAAGGATGAAGACCAAAGCGGCCATCAAGATCAATCAGCGATTTTCCCGAATCAGACTTTGCCGCTGATATGAAAAGATCAGGTCGTGCTTTTTTCAGGAAGTCATCTGTAAACGGTGTCACGGCCATCAGTCCATCCATTGCTCCGCGTTGAAAAATACACACAAGTACTTTCGCCTTTTTATAGAGCCGATTGGCTTTGACACTTTGTGCGGCACGAGCCGCAAAAGCAGGAATCCCTCCCAAACCTATTCCAAACAAAGCGAGTCCACCTGCCTTCAAAAATGCTCTCCTCGATCCCATAACTAACCGTTTTATCTTCGTTGAAATTCTGGTGAACCTATAATGATTCCAATTACCTGCGACAATTGATATTTATCCGCTACAGTCTTCTTATCTTTTAGATATGCATCTGCGAGTAATCGATTTTCTCTTGCAGCAGCTGAAGTATCATTTTTATTCATCACTGATGAGGGTACTGTTGATTCAGCCGCTTTATCTATTTTCTTTTCAAGATCAGGGTCATTCAATAGCGGAGTAAGACGCTTGATTGTTTCATCCGGATCACGTTCCGGCATCATCAGTCTTGTATAAGTCGCTAATGCAGCCGTTGCACTTTCTGGTTCATGATCCTTATTCAATCGTAAAAAATCGAATGAGATGCCTGCAATTTTCTGGTTTGCAAATGCCAATCCGAAATTCATCCTGTTCAGCAGTGATCCGGTATTAATCCAATATTGACCTTTGTCCGGATAACCAGTGGGTGCCTGATAGTAATACATCTTCTGTCCCATGCGTGATACCCAATCGGAAAGAGCAGCAGGTTGCTTTACTTCTGCATCCAAACTTCTTACTGTCCCAATGGCAAGTTCAAACGGTGACTTGGTCTTCTCTCTCAATGATTCTGCAGACCAGAATTCAGGAGAAGAGACCAAAGTGATCATTAACTCTTTAACGTTCCCGTTCTTCTTCGTAAAAGTGTTTGATAATTTATCAATCAGACTCTGTGGTGGATTATCACTCACAAATCGTATTGCTATCTTCCGCGAAATGAATTTCGCTGTAGAAGAATGATGCGCCAGCATCTTTAATAATTGCTCTCCTTCTTCATATCCGCCACCAGCAGCAAAATACTTTCCCAAAACCATTTTCTCTTTATCATCATGACGATTTGGGGTAAACAAAAAATCCTTTTTATGCACGAAACCCCTTGCTTCGAGTTTATCTTCTCCCGTTTTCTCAATCATTTTATTCATTCCGCTTCCGTAGCCTTCCTTACTCATAGGATAAACCGTCCAGCCAGTTAAGATTCGCGCAGCTTCCGTTACGTCTTTTTGAGTATAACCACCATCCACTCCAAGCGTATGAAGCTCCATCACTTCACGCGCGTAATTCTCATTCAATCCTTTTACTTTTTTGGTTTGTTTCGGTTTGGGATTTTCTCCTTGCCTCTTTTGGCGAATGGCCTTTTGCTCCTGTGCTTTTTGCTGCACTGAATTCTCTCCAACACTACTAAAATTATCAAGATACATAAGCATTGCAGGTGACTGAGCCGTGGCGATCAACAAATCTTCAAAATCACCCAACACATGAGGCCGGATGGTTTCCCGCTCGTAAACCGGGATAAACAACCCGCAATCATTTTTAGTGAACGAAACATTAAAATGATTAAACCAGAATTCTGTCAACACTTCCTGAAGCTGATTATGCCCGTATACTGAGCGAAAGACTTTCTGGTTAACAAATTGCCTGATCAATTCCTTCTCTGGCCTTAGTCCTTTCTCTTTCATATAAGACTCCAGCTGATCACGATAACGCTTTTTATCTTCCTTATCGACAGACTCCTTATCAATTACTCCGTCCCTGATAGCCATTCTCAATACCTGACCACCTTTCACATACGTATTCAAAATTTCCGAATTGCTCAGGTCTGTTGCATCATTGCCTTTCAACAAAACGTCCAGGTTATCGTCCTGAAGATTAGCCGAAAGCTGCTCATCAAACCATTTCTCCAGGCCTCTCTTCACCACTTCATCCACCTGTCCGGGAGTGGCACCATAAGTGAATCGGCTAAGGAGATGAGCTGCCGCTTGTTTTTCTGTTAATCCTGTTTTTTGATAAGGGAAGGAAATAGACGTTTTCTCATTACTGACAACAATAAAGAAGGAAAAGGATAGCCATAGAATAACTATCCCTAATCTGAAAATCGTTTTACCCTTAGCCATCATATCTATTCTATCTCCAGGCGCCTCTTACCCATACATAACCTCTTGGTGCAGCGCGCCAATGACCAGGCGCCCAAACACGAGCGCGATGTGCACGCACATAGTGTGGTGCAACATACACATACCGGCCTCTTCTCCATCGCCACTCTTCTCCCACTAACACAGCACCAGCAGAAGGCGCCACCGGAGCGACTACTACGGGCGCTGCTGGTCTCTCTACTACTACAGCCCTACTCGCACAACCCAGTGCAAGAACACTTATTCCACAGAAAAGAAAAGTTCTTATCATTTTCATAATTCTCCTGATTAGATCATCAAAACAAAGAAAGGTTTAATGCTTCATTTGTATTTTCTTACAGTAAAATCCCGTGCCCGGGTTCAGAATCGAATGTGGTTTTGTAACTTTAGATCACGAATTCAGCATCACACCTTTGAAGAACAAAACAGAATACGATCAGATTCTTAAAAATGTGCGTAAGCATATCACGCTGGATTCAAAAGAGATTGATTATTTTATTTCAATTCTTTCGACAGTGGAAATTCCCAGGAAAAAAATTCTGCTAAAGCAAGGTGATGATTGCCCGGTAATCAGTTATGTCAACAAAGGTGCTCTTAGGGCTTATTACGTTGACAAAAATGATAATGAAAGTGTGATCATGTTCGCTCTGGATGACTGGTGGATTACCGATATGCATGCATTTGTAATGGAACAGCCTGCATTACTAACCATTGAAACTCTCGAGAACAGTAGCTTGATTCAGTTGAGCAAAAAAAAACTGGATGATCTCTACATTAAAATACCAAAGTTTGAAAGATTCTTCCGCATATTAATGCAAAACTCATACGTGCGTGAACAGCTGCGTATGGTACAGAATTTAAGTCTCACTGCAGAAGAAAGATATCAGCGCTTTATAAAAAAATACCCATTGGTTATGCAACGTGTACCATTAAAATACATTGCCTCATATGTTGGCGTAACACCTGAGTTTCTAAGTGTAATCCGGAAAAAAAAATAACATTTTACCTGTAGCGTGTTGTCGTTTCCATCACTGAAAAGCCCCGATTGCCAGGAAGATTTTCTTAAGGTACATTAAGTGAGAGTGCTTTTCACATTTCCTTACTTTGTCAAAAAAAATAACATGCTGATTTTAATTGCAGGTCCTTACCGCAGTGGTACAAATGATCAACCTGAGTTGATGGACAAAAATTTAAAGAAACTGGAGGAGGTATCTCTCCCGCTGTTTCGCGCTGGTCACATTCCCATGATTGGTGAATGGGTGGCTCTTCCCCTGATGCGTGTAGGCGGGTCAAAAAAAGTAGGCGATGAGGTGTACAATGAAGTTGCCTATCCGGTTGCGGAGCGCCTGCTGACTAAATGCGATGCTGTACTACGGCTTCCTGGTGAATCCAAGGGTGCTGATGAAGACGTTCGCATTGCCAAATCACGTGGGTTGAAAGTCTATTTCAGCCTGGACGAGGTTTTAAAAGACGGAAAATAAAAAATAGCGCCTATAGGTACAGCAGGCTATATTTGCAGCCTTGCCAGGATACCTATGAATTTTCACATTGCTGCGCTCCAGAATCTTTCCGTCCACTATATTGGCAATAAATCTGCTGAAGAAGGGATGGTGCTCTCTAAAGAAACCCTGGAGCTGGAAGATGATCTGAAATTAAAAGTTAAAGATTACTTCCTCAATCGATTCGTTTCGGTTTTTGAAAAAAATAAATTTGATCATCCGTCTTCATTGCAATACAATGAAGTATATAATTTTGCCGAAGGGATATTTTCGGGTAACAGTTCCTTTCACCTGAGTTCCGTTCAGATTGCACAACATTTATACAAACACTCTTCTCATGCCAAAATCAAGGGGGGTGAATTATACGTTTGTCATTTCAGTGATTGCATTTTTGAAAATGAAACAATCGATGCAGTTGGGATCTTCAAAACTGAAACCAAATCGAATTATTTTGAAGTGACTGAAAAACAGTCCCGGTTTTCCATTGCACTCAAAGAAGGAATTGATTTGAATAAACTGGATAAAGGCTGCCTGATTTTCAATACACAAAAAGAGGAAGGTTATCGCGTGCTGATTATTGATAGCCAAAGTCGCGGGGATGAAGCGCAATACTGGAAAGATGATTTTTTAAGCCTCACTCCAGTCAATGATGATTTCAGGCAAACCAACCAGTTTCTCAGTCTAACCAAAAAGTTTCTCACCGAACAGATTGAACAGGAGTTTGAATTCAGTCGCCCGGATCAGATTGATCTTCTTAATCGATCCGTGGATTATTTTAAGAAAAACGACTCCTTTGACAAAACTCACTTCGAAAAAGAAGTGTTCCAGGATCCCAAACTGATTAAATCATTCCGCGAATATGATCAGGTTTACCGCGAAGAAAATGAAATAGACCTCGAAGATCAGTTTGACATTTCCCAGAATGCGGTAAAGCGCCAGGTCCGTGTTTTTAAAAGCGTTTTAAAGCTGGATAAAAATTTTCATATCTATATTCACGGAAGTAAGGAACTAATCGAACAAGGTGTAGAGCCCGATGGAAGAAAGTATTACAAGATCTATTATAAGGAGGAGTTCTGATAATAATAATCATAATAAGAATTAAATAGGTTTGATTAATAATATAGTGTTAGTTACAAACTATGAAACGAAGAGCATTTATTCAGTCTGCGTCCCTGGCTATGGGCTTGCCTTTAGTCAAAATCAGCAATGACCATTCAACCACATCAACAATGAAAAGAAGACTTCTTGTATTTGGCAGCGGAAATTTCAATTTGTTTTTGAAACACATCATCCCATACACTCAAAAAGAAAATCCAAAAATCTGCTTCATTCCCACTGCAACCGGAGATAGCCCGGCAAGTGTCACGGCCTGGAATAACACTTGTGCTGAATTGTCCATTCAACCCTATATTCTCAGAACGTTCATCAGCTCCTATAACACAAAAAAGAGTTTTGAAGAAACGATCATGGAAATGGATGCCATCTTTGTAGGAGGCGGGAATACGTTAAACATGCTCGCGATCTGGAAAGCACAAGGCATTGATGTATCTCTTCGCAAAGCCTACGAAAAAGGAATTCTGATGACGGGAGGAAGTGCCGGTTCGTTATGCTGGTTTCAAAGCGGCACTACCGATTCACGCCCCATTGAATTGTCCAAAGTAGAGTGCATGGGCTGGATTAAAGGCTCACATTGTCCTCACTTTGATGGCGAAGAATTCCGCAGACCTCTTTATCACAGCCTAATTAAAAAAGGTGAGCTTCCTCCGGGATATGCCTGCGACAATCAGGCAGGAGTCTATTTTGAAGATGAGAAATTTGTCAAGTCAGTAGCCCTCAACGATCAAAGCTTTTCATACTACGTAGACCTGGTTGATGGGAAAACTGTGGAAACAAAATTACCTACTGAATTATTGAAGTAGACTATCTTGATAATGGAAGATGAATACGGAAGATGGAACCTTCTCCGTAAGTTGTCTCGAGCGTAATGTTCCCTCCTAGCTTACCAATTGCCTCACGCGCGATGTAGAGTCCCAGACCCGAACCGGGTGAACGACTTGTGGCTCGGTAGAACATATCAAATACCTTCTCTACGTGAACAGCCGGAATGCCTTCTCCATTATCCTTAACTTCTATCCGGATCTCATTATCTTTTTCATAGGATGAAACCGCTATCTGAGGAGTGTGGTCCGGGATTTTCTTCTGAAATTTCAATGCATTGGAAAACAAATTGCCCAACGCTATTTTCAGCAGTGTGGCATCTGTAATTATTTCCTTTGTCTGAAAATCGAAATTCAATTCAATAGTATTTTCGTCCTGATGTAAAATGAATTTTTCTTTCAGTTCGCTCATCAGAAGCGGCAATTGGATTTGTTCATTGCTGATTTCCTTCCTGGAGGTTCGTGAGTAATCCAATACTTCTCCGATAAAATCATTTAACCTCAATGCACTTTTCTCCATCATATCCAGATAAATCAGCGATTGAGGCTCTCTGGTTTCCATACGACTGATGTGAATCAACCCCTGAATGGACTTCAGCGGAGCGCTCAGGTCATGAGAGACACTATAAACAAACCGATCGAGTTCCTGGTTGGTTTGATTGAGAAGTTGATTCGATTTCTCTACTTCTGCTTTTTGAAGAATGAGAACCTGCTCGGTCTTTCTCAGGTCACTCACTACTCGCCCTACCAAAGAAGACACAAATAGCATTGTAGCATTACCCAAGTGAACATTGATCAGCTGCGTTGAACCCATGGAAGTTGTTAACGCAGTGGTTTGTTCAATCAGCGGAAGCAGGTAGTTGATAAGAAACAAAATTACGTTAATCAGGATAACCGATTCAAAACCCTGGCGTACGCCAATAATCAACGCAATGATTCCATAAATGAACCAATACTGACCAAATGGAACGAAGAAACTAAGTATTACAAAAATGAGCACTACTCCCCAGAATTCGAGTAGCGGGTATTTTCCCCGATACGTAAATAAAATTGACTTGAGGGCAGGGATGCCTTTATTATTGATTTGAAAAAAATAAAGCATGGGGAGCGATAAACAAAATGTAGTAATGAAATCAGAAAGCCATAAAAGACCTACTTTTTCAAGATCTCCATTGACGAAAGAATAGTGATACGTATACAGCGAATTGAGAGACACCGGAATTACTATTCCTATCAACGTGAAAAACACAAATTGATTAGCGGAACTCAGACATTCCCGAAGAGGTCTTCGCTGAAAAATATCGACCAGCAATTTTGAGACAAATGCAATTAACGGCTCATGAGTGGCAACCAATAAAATAAACAACGGCTCGCTTTTCGACCTCCATATAAAAAGAGACGCAATGGCATTGAGGTAGATAATGAAGAGCATCCGATAACCATACCAATGCACAAGAACTATACTTAGTGCAATGGGGAGATATAAAAGAAGAGAGTTGGTGAAATTCCGGAGCTGGTAAGACAAAAACGTGATACCAAAAAAAATAAGAAGCCACGTGGCCCAGATTTTCAGATTCTGGCCAATGGAGAAAGAAGATTGACTTTGATTCGAAAGTAAAACCATCCGGATAAAGCTAAATACAGCAACAATTAATTAGGAAACCGGAGTAAAAGAGTATAACGAGGCAAATTTACGGATGTCTGACAACAAAAAAGCCTCTTTCGAAAAGAGGCTTTGATTTCAGGATGTAACGTATTAAACGCCAATCACTTTATTTATTCATTTCTTAGCGATTTCACCGGATTGGATTGAGCTGCTTTCAATGCCTGGGTCGATACAATCAGCAATGCAAAGAGAAGCGACACAACGCCCGTTAACGGGAATACCCACCACGGTACATCAATACGATACGTATATCGTTGAAGAAAACTATCCAGGAGCCACCATGCAAGGGGAGCAGAAACCAAAAAGGCAATAATCACTAGTTTCGAAAAGTCTTTTGACATCAATCCAACCAACCCGGAAACAGAAGCACCCAACACCTTACGGATTCCAATTTCTTTAGTGCGTTGCTCAGCCGTAAAGGCTGCGAGGCCAAACAAACCTAACCCTGTGATTACTATTGCTAAGGACGCAAACAACTGCGCCAGGCGGCTGGTCATATCAATAGTTGAAAATTTCTTTGCAAACTCCACGTCAGCAAATTCATACTGAAATGGATATGCCGGGTTGTGACGTTTGAAAACCTCTTCCACTTTTTTCAAAGATGCCTGAAGATCATTGGTCTTTTCCAATCGAATACTTACGGCATTGATCCAACCCGGATTAAGAATAGCAAACATCGGCCCGACCGGAGTGTAAGGTGATCCCATCAACGCGTTGTCCAATACACCAATGAGTGTACGCTTGCTTCCCCATAAATCTAACTGTGTGCCGATAGGGTCTTTTAATCCCATCAGGTCAAGTGCGGCTTTGTTGATAAGAATAGCTGACGTATCGCTTTTGAAATCTTCCGAGAACTCACGGCCCATCAATATTTTTATCCCCATTGTTTTTGCATAATCATACTCAGTAGCAATGGTTGCAAAAATCACACGCTGGTCTTCTGATTTACCTGGCCATCCCAGAAAATTATTTGAATTGATTTGAGTGATACGGCTATTGGAACGTGTCACTGAACTAACTACTCCCGATTGCAAAAGTTCTTCTTTGATCGCTTTGTAGTCTTTCTCAATCTCCTCGGTATAGTCTACACTGATCAGGTTTTCCTGCTGATAGCCCAAATCACGATTTTTCACCAGCTGGATCTGTTCATAGATCACAATTGTGCCAATGATAAGCAGAATAGAGAAGCCAAACTGCAACGTCACCAATACTTTACGTGGTGTACTCGCGTTTTTTCCAACCTGCACTTTCCCCTTCAATACCTTCACCGGTTGAAAAGAAGAAAGATAAAACGCTGGATAACTTCCTGAAACAACTCCGGTGAAGAAAATCAACCCAGAGGCAAACATCCAGAATTGAGTTGAGGAGTAATCTATTACAAGGTGCTTATTCACCAGTTGATTATAGAAAGGCAATGCAAGCTCTGCCAGTAAAACAGCAATGGTTAATGCCAGAAAAGAAATGAATAATGATTCCCCCAGAAACTGGAAGATAATCTCCCTGCGTTGTGAACCTACGCTTTTACGAATACCTACTTCACGTGCTCTTCGCTCTGAACGTGCCGTGGATAAATTCATGAAATTGATACAGGCAATGATCAGAATAAAAACTGCGATCACGGTAAACATCTGCACGTATTCAATCATTCCACCTGACTCCTTTCCATTTTCAAAATCAGAATGAAGCCTCCATCTCAGTAGCGGATGTAGTGTAAAATCCTTTTGGAAATCAGTTTCTCCGTGACGCTTCAATAAGTCTTTGATTTTATCTTCTACCTGGGTTTCATACTTCGGATCAGTTAATTCCACGAAGGCCTGGAAAGAATAATTGCCCCAGTTGTCTTTGTTGCTCTTTACCCATTCCAGTGTTTCATATAATTTCCAAGGCATGAGAAAGTCGAATTCAAAACTGGAATTCTTCGGAACATCCTTTAGAATACCTACCACCTTTAATTCGTGTTTGTTATCTACGCGAATGATTTGATTCAAAGGATCTGCCTCTCCAAACAGCGCTTTTGCTGTGCTTTGGGAAATCACAATGGTGTAGGGCTCACTCAATACTTGCTTTGGATCGCCAAACGCCAAAGGAAATTCAAACATGGTTAAGAAATCACCGCCAGCAAAGTATCCTCGTTTGGTAATGCGTGTTTCTCCTACTGTAAGCAAATGATCTCCGCCCCAATCAGTTGAAGCCGTGTTCGCGATGTAGGTACTCTCTGATCGGAGTCCTTCGGAGGTAGGAAGTGGCACTGAAGTCCATGAATTTACTTTCCCGTCAAAATGTGCGTTAATCCAAACCTGGTATAGTCGGTTGGCTTTGGGGATAAAACGATCGTAAGAAAGCTCATCGAATACCCATAACAAAATCAGCAGACTGCACATAATACCAATGGAGAGTCCGGCAATGTTGATAAACGAGTACGTTTTATTCTTCAACAGATTGCGAAGAGTGACGAGAAAGTAATTTTTAAACATGATCAGAAATATTATTAGAATACCGGCATAGAATCAAAAGGTTTCAATACGATGAAAATTAAATTTCCGCGGCTTCAAACCTCGTGATAAGACCAATTGCTACCTGATAGGGTTGCATAGCGGATTGAAAAAATATGATCAGCGGTCGATGATGATGACCGGAAGCCGTTGATATAAAAAATAAACCGTAGGCGAAGAATTTGAAATACCTTATTCCTGGTTGAGAAAAGATGGCAACGAAAAAAAGAATTGCATTTTATAACAATACCTCCCTGCTCTGCGGAATCTGGTTCCTGCTTACGTCCTGGCTGTGGACTTACCTGATGAATCTGGTAATTTCATTACCGTTTGGAATCATCGGAATGATTTTGTGGTATAAAGGAATGAAAGCCGATCCTGTCAATAAATGGAACAAGGCTGCGCTGATTGTTCACATTGCCGGCCTCACTACTTCTATCCTAACATTGATTGCCTTATTCTTCTATAATTAGTATTTAAGAACCCAGCGCCACCACCTTCTTCATTTTTTCCAAACCAGTCTTCGCTACGGTTAACGCATCCTGCTTCCAGTATTCAAGATTGAACAATTCCAGTGAAAGAACCTTGACGCCACCCATGTTTGCCAGGTCTGTGATGATCTGCTTATAAGGAGCGGCACCATCACCCGGATAGATGCGGTCTTTATCCTGCTGCTTCTCGCGCGGAATGGAAGAAGAAAAATCATTGACGTGAATCACATCAATCAGATTTCCGTTCACCATTTTCAAACAATCAAAACCGGATCCTCCACGAAACAAATGGTACACATCGGGAAGAATTTTCACATCCGGATCATTTGCAGCCGCTGCAGCCATCAGTGCCTGACCAAAATGATAAAACACAGGTGACGATCCCCAGAATTCCAGCTGAGGCATTACTCCTGTCTGACGTCCGAGATCCAGTAACTGTTTATAACGCTCTCCTACTTTATACAAATCCAATGTTGCATCTGCCTTCACTCCGGATGAAGGCGCGGCAATGCGTTTGCAACCCAGTTCCGACATCAGTTCCATCTCTTCTCGCATTTGGGCAAAACCCTTTCTGCGTTGTTCTTCATCTTCTACCATCCAGGGGGCAAAGCCAATGGCATCTTCTACTGTAATGTGACTATCATCCAGAAATTTCTTTAACAACTTTAATGAACCCTGCTGTGCTTTGTAATCCTTTACTTCCTGCACCCACAGCTCTACACTGTCAAAACCGGCACGTGCAGCGATATCGATAGACTTTTGCAATCCTGGTTTTTGTCCGCTAATTGTGCTGGTATTCAGACAAAATTTAAAATTACCTGATGGCTTCTTAGCCTCTGAAAAAACAAGTTCGGGTAAAAAGGCAAGTCCTGTTGCAAGACCTAAGCTCTTAATGGCATTTCTGCGATTCATCATAAAAGTTCTTTAAAGAGAAAAAATTCTTACGCTTCAAGATAGTCTTTTTATGAAATGATTAATCACAAAAAAGGATGAGTGTCATTGGGGAGAATCGTATTTAATTTAATAGATCCAAGTAACGCAGGTATTGTTAGCCCGGGAATTCATTCCCGGGCTAATGAGTAACTAACAAAGAAGTCAAGCAATCTTCTTCATCAGGTGAGAACCGTTCCCCGGTAACTTTACTTCAATTTTGTGTCCGCAAAGTGAGTCATTGCCTTTTGTAAGAATAAAGCATACTGTTGATTCGGTTTTCCATCCACTTTGGCAAATCGATCATCGTTCACGTACAATTCGCCCAGACCTTTATAAGCTTGGCTCTGTTTGTCTTTGAGATCCACTGTTCCCCAAAACTGACGAATGTTCTGATAATGTTTTGCAATTTCCAACTGCACCTTGTCACTCTTCGGATCTTCGTTCATCAGAGAAACAAGTGCAGCTGCTATCGTTTTACTTTCTTCTTTCAGTTTTACAAAAGCCTCCTTGCTCAGGGAACGTAGATAATTTTCAGAACGTTCTACTTCTGCTTTTCCATATTCGTTGATCGCACCTTCGCGATAAGACTGCGCTTCTTCCTTTGGAAGACCCTCATATAATTCTTCATGTCTTAACATAACCTTTCCGTTTAGTTGTGAAATTGTTCTGTCAATGGTGGTCAGCAGTACAGTAATCGAATCGCGTTTTGATTTCAATGCCGACTTATGGTTTTCCAATGCGGTCACTAAATCAAATTCAGGATCGTCCAGAATGTTTCCGATCTCCTGCAAGGGAAAATTGAGTAATTTGTAAAACAGAATTTGTTGCAATCGTAGCAACTCTGTCTCCCCATACAAACGGTATCCGGATTCCGTTCGCGTAACCGGCTTCAGCAAACCAATCTCATCATAAAGGTGAAGCGTGCGCACACTTACACCCGCCAGATCAGCAAGTTGCTTTACCGAATAATTACTTCTCTCCGCCATGCTTAATCATTGACTATACAAACTTAGGCTATCACCTAAGGGGAGAGTCAAGTGATTTCCTGATTTTTTAAAAGATTTTTTTAGCCAGGAATCCGGGCAAGCCTGCTCTCAGCCAAAATTCAGCTAATATTGCACCCGACTATTTGTCTATTCACTTCATGCAAGACACTCCCATTACTTTCATTCTCATTGCCCTCAATGTAATTATCAGTTTCTACGCATTCGACCGGCCTAAGGTGAAGGGTGCATTGATGATGACTCCCTACCGAATCATCCGGCAAGGCCAATATTATCGATTCATCACCTCGGGGTTCATTCACCAGAATCACATGCATTTGATTGTGAATATGTTTTCCTTTTATTTTTTTGGAACTGCCATTGAGCAAATTTTCGGTTTTATTTTCGGATCGCTGGGAAATTATTATTTCATAGGATTATATCTGTTAGCGATCATTGTTTCCGATCTTCCCACCTACTTCAAACAAAAAGACAATCCGAACTATAGTTCGCTGGGCGCTTCAGGAGGAGTGGCTGCGATAATTTTTGCGTTTATTATTTTCGAACCGCTTCAAAAAATCTGTTTGTATTTTATACTCTGCTTACCCGGCTTCATTCTGGGGATGGGGTACCTCATGTACTCTTACTACCAGGGCAAAAATTCAAGAGACAATATTAACCACGAGGCACATTTGTATGGAGCCTTGTTTGGTCTGGTATTTTGCATAGTGGTTTACCCTGCTGCGATCCCGCTATTCATTCAACAGATTTCTGAATGGATTGCTAGCTGGTAGTTACTTCAACTGAAAAAGTCCACGTCTTCCATCGTAGTTGAAAAGATAGGTATCGGTAAGATCTTCTTTTAATACAGAGTCAATCTCTTCATAGAACAGCGCATTTCCAATTGCAGTGTACTCATGTCGCTCCACGGCCTGGAAGATAGATTGATAGGTCTGCAAATCAATGCCACTTTTCTTTAATTCATTCAATCTGAATTTTAACCGATCCATTGTTTTCGGATCTGCCTTCTTATTGAACTTGTAATCAATATAACTTTCCAGTCCTCCGGTCATTTTATCTATCAAAAATGCACGGTGCTCCTGAAGTAATGATCGCAACTGGATAGATACAAAGTGAATATCCCCATCCTCAATTTTCTTAATGCCGGAAGCAGTTTTGATCGTTTTCATAAGCGTGTCTTTAATGAATGATCAAATATAATTACTAAATATATTAGCCAATCATTTACTAATATATTTAGTTTTAATAAGATTATAATCCATTGATTTTCAAAGAAATTCGTTTTTAATGCGCAGAATGGCATCATTTTTTAGGTGTTGAAAGAGGTCAATTTTGAATATGTTATGAAAAAGCTATTAGTAACGAGTTGTTTTTTAGTTGGTGTACTACTGATCACCTCCTCCTTTCGGAAAAAATCAGCAGCAGAAAATGTAGCCCGGTTTTTAAGTGAAGCGGCAGATGCACGACTGATGGATACAGAACAAGGCAAACTGGCCAGAGAACGTGGAACTACTGAAGAGATCAGAAGCTACGGCCGGTGGATGATGAGAGATCAAAATAAGCTGCTGCAGGAGATTCAGGCGATAGCAAAAAGTAAAAGCATCAAACTTCCTTCTGCTATCAGTGAAGAAAAATCGAAAGGACTGGAAGAGTTGAAAAAGCTAAAAGGACCTGAGTTCGATAAAAAATTCGCAAAGATGATTTGTCTTGATCACAAGCGCGATGTGAAAGAGTTTAAGAAGGCAACGAAGTTTGAAGATGTAGATGTGAAACAGTTTGCTTCACAATACCTTCCTACCATCGAAGCTCACCTGGAACGCATTCAGGAAATCGAAAAAGAAAAATAATCTTCAATCAAGCCTGTGTCATTCGTGATGCAGGTTTTAACATTTCAACTATTCAAATGAAAATAACAAGCGTGGTCCTTTTTACATTCCTGCTTCTCCTATTCACCAGTTGTCAGGTAATCGGGAGTATTTTTGGTGCCGGAATCTATGTGGGGGTCTTCATCTCCGTTCTGTTTGTCGCGTTGATCATCTATGTAGTTTCAAAAATTTCGAAGAAGGACTAACGTTCTAAAAAAACTTTCATCAAAAAAATGGCTCTATGATGCATAGGGCCATTTTTGTTTTCTACTGCATCATTTCAACTCGTTTTTTTCACTTAATTCAGTAAGTTCGTAACTCTTAACCTTGTCTATAATTAAAGAGCTATGGATTTTTCAGAACACAAAAAAAGTACACTATCTGTTTGGGCGGGAGAAAGTGAAGGTTTTCCGAATGGCGCGGTCACTCCACCTATTGTAAATGGGGTTGCTTTCTCCTATCACGATTTAGATGAATGGTACAACGTGGCCATTGGCAAAGCCGAAGGTCATATCTACAGCCGGAATACCAATCCGACAGTGAAAG
>JBGATZ010000322.1:0-6284 GCA_044228905.1 Cyclobacteriaceae bacterium
AGATTATTCGTTCACCGTAACGCTTCCTCCACTATCATGCATTGTGCTGAAATTGAACGAAGAAGATGCGCAGTTTGAGATTGGATCTTAGCCGCAACTTTTGAAACAGATTGCAATTTTTGCCTAATTTTTATTTGCATGCCGCTAACAAATCCTACGCTGTGGAATTCAATTACTGATGTTCACGTACATGGACTTTCAAATTCCATCACACATGATCGCATGAGATTTTAAAACAATTAAGGAGTCCCGTTAAAGAAAAAGCTTCTACTTTTTGCGGACTTTAACTTTCGCTATTCTTCCATTCTGATTCACTGACATCAAATATAGCCCCGAGGGAATATGCTCAAGTGAAATTTTAACAACCTGGCCTCCGTATTCAGAGTGCTCGAACAGACGCTGACCATTTAAATTATGAAACCTGATATGTGCTGACAGTGAAGATTCCCAGCTTCTTAAATCGATATAGATTTCATTATCTGATGGAATCGGATAAACGAAATTGGAAGACAATCCTTCTGACTCCAATGCCGTCACAATTATTTTATAACCCTCGGATAGCTCACTGTCGCAACCTGATCCTGATACTTTAACTGTATAAGTACCGGGTGCAGTTGGTTTATACGTTTGGGCGGTAGCTCCCTCAATTAGAGTGTTATCAAGAAACCACTTGTTTCCTGTCGGGCTACTTGATGACAAGACAATTTCTCCTGAAGGTTGTGTAGAACTAATAGTTGGCTTAGCCGGGGAAACACAAAAGCTGTCTTGTGTTTTAATTGTTTCATTGTTTATAGTGATAGAAAATGGTCCGGTTGATGCGCCTGCAGGAATAGTGACGATAATGCTGGTTGCACTTGAAGATTTAACGGGAGCAACCAATTCGTTGATCTTCACAAGATTTGATTCCCTGGATAAACTGAAGTTTTTACCAGTAATTGTTACTCCTCGGTGCCAACCACTCCATGGTCAGGAGCAAATGAAGATATTGAAGGCGAAAAACCAGAAATGGATTTTTCCCAAACCCCTTCAGTGGTGCCCGCGTAGATAGTTTCGTTTGTAGCTGCAAAGGAAAAGACCCTTAGTAATTTTGTTACGTCATCGTTGGTATCTATCCAGGAGTTGCCATGGTCAGGTGAGAAGTACATGCCTGTGAAATATCCTCCCCCCATGCATCAGGTTGCCTGCCGGGAAAGTGCTTTGAAAATAATTATTGCCACTTACTTTAACCCACGTTGTTCCTCTATCTGAAGAGGAGTAAATGGCTGTTGAATTCAATGTGGCAAATATTTTTCCATTGTGTGATGATAAATTCATCACTGAGTAATCGGCAGGTAAACCGATGTTTGAATAAGTGAAGGTATTTCCTTTATCTGGTGATATCAGAATTTTGCTTCCCCATGTTCCGATAACAAGCGTATCGCCCACTGAAGTCATATCATAAAATACTTCATAAGACGTAGCTGGACTCACTGTTAGGGGTCTCGTCCAATCTGATTCACCCTTTCGAAGGACAAAGAGTCTTGCGCTTCCGATAGTGGCGTAGATGTCTCCGTTAATCACGTTTAATAGAGTGGCGTTAAGCGGTTGCGTATTGCCGAGCGTATTCCATGAATTTCCGTGATCAGTGGAATAATAGATCGCTGACCCCACTGCTAGCAACGAATCACCTTTTACTAAAATGGAGCTGATTCTTTCAAATGGCCCTCGATTGATTAATTCCCAGGTGCTCGCCTTGTCCGATGAACGATATAGTCCGTTGAGATTTGTTGTAAAAAGATAGTTGTCCTGGGATTCAATTTTGTTGATCGTTAAGGCAATTAATCCGGTGTTTCGTGGATTCCATTCTGTCAGGCTCCCTGGGGAATAGTAAATGCCTTTACTGGTACCCGTGAAAATGCCTGTACCTTTTACAAGTAATCTGTTGAAATAAATGTTGTTTGTTCCTTCAATAGTGAGTTTACTCCAGTTTTCTCCATTGTCGAGAGAAACATAAAGACCATCTGAAGTGGCCGCAAATAAATTTGTTCCAGACGCGGCAAGACTGTTTATGAAAAATGAAGTTTCAGGGAAGCCTATACCAACCTTTTCCCAAAATACTCCATTGTAATCTGAAGCATATAAACCAGTGTTTGTGCCTACGAAAAGCCGTCCGTCATTGGCGGCAAAGCTGCTTACATTAGCATTATCAGGCCCCGCATATACTTTGAGCCATGTTCCTCCTTTGTTGAGAGACACGTAAGCGCCACCGAATTCCAGACCAAGATAGATTTCATCTCCGTTCTCGGCTTTATGTATCCATAGTGAATTAATCCAACGATAAGGACTGCCTGCAGGTAATCCGTCATTTATTTGAATCCATGTTTTTCCTTCATCGCTTGTTTTATAAAGCCCGTTGACTGTTCCGGCAAGAATATCATCTCCGAATACAAGCAGGGAAGTAATCTGGAAATTTGGTGGGTAGGTGGTTGATTTCCAGGTATCGCCATTATCCGTGGACAACATCAGGCCTCCGAAAAAACATCCTGCATATAAGACATCTCCCTTAACCGCTAGAGAAGAAACATTTTTGTTGGTAAGACCTACGCTTACTGACTTCCAGGTCATGCCATCATCAGCCGACCTGAAAATGCCGCCATCTTCAGTTGCAGCAAAAATGAAATTGCCTTTACTAATCAGTGCATTGATGTCACCGCCATCAAGGCCAATACTCTTTTGTTTCCAGGATTGAGCTTCAACGGGCCAATAGATGCATGAGCAAAATAGGAGGACGATGATGCTTAAGCACCACTTTTTTGATGTGGACATGAGGTAGGTTTTAGGGTTACAATCTTTTAATGAAAGATTATTGCTAAAGTAATTCAGAATTTATTCTGACGCAACGCCTTTACCCATGTTATACGGTTTATTTTATTTCGGTCCCGTTAATGAAGACTTTCAGAATTTGTCTTGTGTTTCTTATGTCAGTCAGTGGATCCGCATCCAACACAATAAAATCAGCATAGTTTCCGGTGGCCAAAGTACCTACATTTTTTAATCCCAGATACGCTGCCGGATTCTTCGTGGCCGATACAATAACTTGCATAGGAGTGAGGCCTGCCTCGGCCATCATGCTCATTTCGAGATGTTCGAAGTAACCCATGAAGCGGGTAGGTACTCCGCTATCCGTTCCGAATACAATGGGAACTTCTGCATCGCTCAATGCTTTCAGATTGGCCATGGCTGTGGGTAATTGTTTCTTGTAAGTGATGGCTGCTTTACTTTCTCTGATTTGTTCCTGTCGTGCCGGATCTTTCAATGGTTGAATTGTAGTGCTGTCGTATACTTTGGTGAAGAATGGATCAGTAAAGAAGTCGGCTGTATCTCCATAAACAAAAGTAGAGAGCTCGCGAGTAAGTGTGGGGCAATAAACAATATTCTTCGATTTGATCAGTTGAATGAATGTGTCATCTACGGGTAAGTCGCGAACACTATGCGCGAGCATGTCTGTTCCGGCTTCAGCAAGCTTTCGTGCGTCTTCAAGGTAATACATGTGGCTTGCAATCCTGTAGCCAAGCTCATGAGAGCGGTTGATTGCTGCCTTATAAATTTCTTCCGGCATTTTAGGAGCAGAGCCTAAGTTATCGTCTACTCTGATCTTCATGATATCTACACCCATTCCATGGTTGCTGTCAGCAAGGGAAGCGATCTCCTGCGGAGTTTTTCCATTGAGAATAGTTCCTGCAATATATAATCGGGCTCTTGAGTTATTTAATGTATCATTTACTGCGCGAAATAATTCTGCTTCCTTGCCATCGCCACCTAAGCTCACTACAGTAGTTACTCCGTAACGTGCGTAGATCGATAAGTTGTCTTTAATGTTTTCTTCAGTATAATGTCCACCCTCAATTCCTTTCACTTCGCCAACGTGCCCATGTGCATTGATCAATCCGGGTATAATCGTTTTGCCTGAAACGTCAGTAACTGTTGTATTCTCCGGAAGGATTACTTCTTCTCTGGTACCAACTGATATAATCTTTCCATTCTGGATCAGCAGAATTCCATTTTGAATCGGTTCGCCTCCATTACCATCGATAATCGTGGCTCCGGTGAAAGCAGTATAAGGCGCACCGGGTTGTTCTTTGGTTTTGCAGGATAATAAGCCTATGAGAAGTAAAGGAAGAAGTTGAATAATTTTCATGAACCTAAAGTAAGGCTGCCGGCAAACTTCGGCAAGGCAAATAATGTGTGCGGTTTTTTTGTTTTACCTGCCGTATTGAGCTTGAAAATCGATTGAAATCCCTGTTTTATTCATTTTTTTAAATCACTTTACCAGTTGCAACATTATCCTGATATTGGGCTCGAATTGGATCCTTTTTGAAACGATAGATGAGCGAGCGCCCCCAAAAATTCATTTGTATTCACGGTCATTTTTATCAGCCACCGCGTGAGAATGCATGGCTGGAGGTCATAGAGGTTCAGGATTCTGCTCATCCGTATCACGATTGGAATGAACGCATTTCCGCGGAGTGTTACGGTCCTAATGCCGCTTCGCGCATTCTCGATGAGAACAGTGTAATCCGGAACATTGTTAACAATTATTCGAAGATCAGTTTCAATTTCGGGCCAACATTGTTGTCGTGGATGGAAACCAATGACCGCACGACCTATGAGGCCATCCTTGAAGCAGATAAGCAAAGCATGCAGATATTCTCAGGGCATGGTTCTGCGATTGCTCAGGTATATAATCACATCATCATGCCTCTTGCAAATAAGAGGGATAAAGAAACGCAGATCATTTGGGGTATTCGTGATTTCATTTATCGTTTCGGCCGTCAGCCGGAAGGAATGTGGCTGGCGGAAACGGCAGTAGATTATGAAACGCTGGAGTTGCTTGCCGAACACGATATCAAGTTCACCATTTTTGCTCCTCGTCAGGCGAAAGCTATTCGCAGAATTGGCGAAGAGAACTGGAACGAGGTGAACGATCGCTCAATCGATACGAAGAAATCCTATTTATGCAAACTTCCGTCAGGAAGACAGCTTACTGTTTTCTTCTACGATGGTGATATTTCCCAATCGGTTGCTTTTAACGGATTGCTCAATGACGGAAAGAGATTTGCGGAAAATCTGATGGGGCATTTCGATGGACGTGAGGAACCTCAGTTAGTACACATTGCTACGGATGGAGAAACATATGGTCATCATCATACACATGGCGAAATGGCCTTAGCGTATTGTCTGGATTATATTGATAAAGACGAAAACGTTCAGTTAACAAACTACGCAGAGTACGCAGCCAAGTTTGAGCCGGAAGAAGAAGCCTGGATTATAGAGAATAGTTCATGGAGCTGTGTGCATGGTATAGAGCGGTGGAGAAACGACTGTGGTTGCAATAGCGGTGGAAGACCCGGATGGAATCAGGCGTGGAGAAAGCCATTGAGAGAATCGTTGGACTGGCTTCGCGATTCGATAGCGGAATTGTTTGAGCGTGAAGGGCAAAAGTATTTAAGGGATTGCTGGAAAGCGAGAAATGAATACATAGGTGTGGTGCTGAAGCGCAGCGATGAAACGATCCGGAAATTTCTCCGTGACCATGTGATTGAAGATGTATCGCAAACGCAGGTGCTGCGCCTGATGGAGATGCAGCGACACGCGATGTTGATGTACACCAGCTGCGGCTGGTTCTTTGATGAGATCTCCGGAATTGAAACTACGCAGGTCATGCAATACGCATGTCGGTCCATTCAGCTCACCCGTCAGCTTACTGATGTGGATATGGAGCAGGAGTTTCTCAATCGCCTGCAGGGAGCACCCAGTAATTTGCCTGCCCTGGAGAATGGTGCTAACGTCTACAAAAAATACGTAACGCCTTCCAAGATTAACCTGCAGCGGGTGGGAATGCACTATGCCGTGTCTTCAATCTTTGAAGAAGAACCGGAATCACTTCCTTTATTTAATTATGCAGCATCCAATGAATTTTTTCTGAAGAAAGAAGCTGGTGAACAAAAGCTGGTATTAGGTATTACGAAAGTAAGATCGCTGGTGACTCGTTCGGAAAAGAAATTTGCTTTTGCCGTAGTTTGTATCGGTGTTCATAATATCATTGGCAATATTTCTCTGGATATGGAGCCGGATAAGTTCGCAAGTATGCAATACCGGATTACACATGCATTTGATGAGGGTAGAGTAGGCGATGTAATTGGAGTGATGCAGACTTACTTCGGCCCCGATAAGTACACACTCTGGCAGTTGTTTAAAGACGAAAAACGAAAGATTCTTGATCTGATTGCCAGGAATGAACTGGA
>JBGATZ010000323.1:0-5668 GCA_044228905.1 Cyclobacteriaceae bacterium
CTCGAACAGATCCTGGTAGATAAAGGGGACAAAGTAAGAAAAGGTCAATTGATCGGAACCATTATTGCACCAGAGATTGATCAGGACTACCTCGCTGCTAAAGCAGACATGGAAAATAAAGAGCGGATTCTCACTCGTGATAAATCTTTATTGGAAAAGAATTATATCTCGTTTCAGGATAAAGAAGCATCAGAAACGGCATTGAAAGTAGCGGAAGCGAGATTGAAATCTATTGAACAGCAGCAACAGTATCGTTCCTTGCGAGCTCCGTTCGATGGAACAATCACCGCCCGTTATGCGGATGCCGGAGCACTAATGCAGAATGCCACTAATGCATCAAGCGGAGCTCTACCGGTAGTAATGATTTCGCAACTAGATAAGGTTCGGATTTATGTTTACGTAGAGCAAAAGGATGCATCGTACATCAAAGCGGGGTATCCGGTGACTATTTCTTTGTTTGAGAAAGCTGACGAAAAGATTACTGCCTCTGTGACACGCTTCTCCGGAGAACTGGATCCTAAAACACGAATGATGCTGACAGAGATCGATCTTGACAACAGAGATAGTAAAGTTATTCCGGGAAGTTTTGTACAAGTAAAGATTCAATCTCCGGGTGAGCCGCGCCTTCAGATTCCACGTGAAGCATTGGTCATTAAAGAGGGTAAGTATTTTGTAGCGCTTACGACAAAGGAAAGTACACTTCATTTTCAATCTATAAAGATAGGAGAGAACACAGGCGAAAAAATCACTGTGGTGGAAGGTTTAAGTGCGGATGATTCTATCGCCTTAAATGTGGGCGATAGCCTGGAGGAAGGACAAAAAGTAGTTGTTAAACAATGATCTGGCGGAGAAAAATGAATTTTCATCTGGTTAAAAGAATGATTTTTATTTTGTTGATCTTTTCGGCAATGAATTTAGGTGCGCAGGATTCATTGAAGACATTGACACTGGAGGAAAGTATTCAAACTGCACTTACCAATTCCACTACGATTATCAAAGGACAAAACGCACTGGATATTTCCGGAGCGCAGATACTCGGTGCCTATGGTCAGTTCCTTCCGGATGTTATTTTTAATGGAGGTTATTCCTACACGGGAGGAGATAACTTATTGACTGTGACTGCACCGACATTTGTCAGCTCACAGCGCACAAATATTACCTATCAATTAGTAAGTAGCATTAATATCTATAATGGGTTTGCAAACAAGGCATCTTTGAAAGCAGCCTTGTTGAACAAAGAAATGCAGGGCTTTTCCCTCGAACGGGCCAAACAGCAGATCACACTCGATGTTACGCAAACTTATTTACAGGTGGTCCTCGACAAACAGATCGTTGCTTTTGCGAATCAAAATCTTCAAACTTCATTGAAGCGGGAAGAGCAATTGACCGAGTTGGTAAAAGTAGGAAGAAGGGCGCAATCCGATTTGTATCAGCAACAATCACAAACCAGCCTTGATCAGCAATTTTTGATTAATGCGGAAAATAAATTACTGAACGATAAATTAGTTCTGTTACAAAAACTGAGATTGAGTGCATCCGAACGCTACGAGATTGATTCAGCGGCAACGGATGAAACTCTGCTTGCACCGGAATACAATAATGATCAGGCATTAATTGACCGGGCATTGTCGCAACGTTATGATCTGAAAGCAGCGCAACGCAATCAGGACGCGGCATTACTTTATGTGCAGCGCTATAAAAGTGGTTATCTTCCTAAAGTATCATTGGCAGCAGGAGCGTATGGTATCGGTGCACACTTCAATAAACTCTATATCAATGGGGTAAACAGTTTGCCTTCCGAACAGCGCTCGTATGGAACACAACTGGGTGATCAGATTTATGGTATCGTAGCGTTGAATCTGGGCTGGGCTTTATTCGATAAAAATGTAACACGTACAAATGTTGCCATTGCCCGTATCAATGCCTCCAATGCAAAAGTGGATTATGAGAATGTGAATCTGCAAATCATATCAGAGATAAAGCAGGCTTTGGGTAATTATAAAACAGCTTATCAGCAAACGCTTACTTCTGAGAAGGGTTTGATCGCTGCACAACAGGCTTTTGAAACGCTCAATGGAAGGTACTCCGTTGGTTCAGCTAACTTTATTGAATTGTCCAATGCTCAAAACAATCTGCTGCTGGCTAAACAAAACCGTGCGCAGGCATCCATCAATTTCTTCCTTCAAAAGAAAGCGATCGACTACTATTTAGGTAACTGATGTGCTGATCTGCCGGCTTGTATTCAACGTAATGAGTAGTAGTACACTCACGACATAAAATGCAGCCAGCCTGACCCCATTCAGATTTTTCCAGAGTTGTGCCCGTTCTGCTAAAGAATCTGCTGTTATTGTTGAAGATGTGTTTACAATTGCACCTGCCTCCGGAGCAAAATAGAGAAAGGTAGAGCCCGTGATCAGTATGTCAATGGAAAAGGCGATGATCAAAAGGTTTTTACTTGTTCCGGGACGTTTCCAGTAAAGCACAAGAGAAGCAATGAACAACAGGATCGTAAGAGGCCGGAAAGTTGCCCAGAATTTTGCCGGATTGAATGCATAAGGACCTTGCAGCATTTGCAACGATTGTGGAGGCGAACTCGTGATTACCGGTGTGATATTCATGTGTTCGTAATTACCGCCACCGAGCATAATCAAATAGAAGAGCACCAGAGCGATAAGGACAATATTTGCTGTTCTTGAAGTATTCATTCCCCGAAATTTGGGTATTAGACAATCGATTAGTCATTCAGGTTACAGTTCAAAAAACAGAGGATTTTCTCATTAGTTGAGCCATACTACCACTCCTGTAAGCCCTTTGCCTGGCGTTGGGTTTTATGCCTACTTTGGCCCGGTATAAACTTCAAACCTAATCCTATGAGGAGCCTATTGACTCGACTCTTTCAGCAAAGAGTAATTCCAGGGCTGGCAGTGCTGTTAATGATGCCAGCTATCGTATTCGGGCAGGACGAAAAAGATCTCGCCCCCGTTACCCGTACTTACGCAATCACTAACGTCAACATCATTCAAGGCCCAGGCCGTAAGATTGATCAGGGTGTGGTGATTGTAAAGAATGGATTGATCACATCTGTGGGAAAAGGAATAGCAGTTCCTTCCGATGCCATCGTGATCAAAGCCGATTCGATGTATGTGTATGCCGGCTTTATTGACGGCCTTTCGCGTACGGGCGTAACGAAACCAAAAGAAGAAACGAAAGAAAGACCAAAAGACCCTGGCAATCCGGCACCAGCTGTAGCGGGCATCAACCCTCAGGTAGATGTGCGCAGCTTCCTGAATCCAGCTGATAAGTCAGTTGAAGATGCGCGCAGCATCGGCTTCACCGTTGCACAGGTAGTGCCTTACGGAAATCTGTTGCCTGGTCAGTCAGCAATTGTATTGTTGGGTGGTAAAACTGCTAATGATATGGTACTTGCAGGAAAGACTGCTTTATATTCCGAACTAAGCGGAGCAAACAATGTATATCCGGCAACAGTGATTGGAGTAATGGCCAAGTGGCGCGATTTGTATCGCAACGCAGGTCTTTCAAAATCATATGAGGCAATGTATGCTGCCAATCGTGCAGGCCTGGAAAGACCAACGAGCGATCATATCCTCGAAGCGTTCTATCCGGTAATCGACCAGAAGATTCCGGTGCTCTTCAAAGCAGAAAAAATTCTTGACGTTCAGCGTGTGTTTACATTGAAATCTGATTTAGGATTTCCTTTGGTATTGGCCGATGTGAAAGAAGGATGGCCAATGATCAATAAGATCAAAGCATCAGGTGCAAAAGTATTCTTGTCAATCGATCTTCCGGAAGAGAAGAAGAAGGAAGAAAAGAAAGACGACAAGAAAAAAGACGATAAGAAAGAAGAGAAAAAAGAAACGCCTAAAGCAAAGACAGCCGGTGATCTGGAAAAAGAAGCATTGGAGAAAAGAAAAGCAGAAGCAATTGCTAACTACACTGGTCAGGCTTCCAGTTTCCAAAAGGCAGGTATTCCTTTCGGCTTCTCTACATTAGATGCAAAAACGAAAGACATTCCGGCTAACCTTCGCAGAATGATTGCTGCTGGTTTAACCGAAGATCAGGCATTGGCTGCATTGACTACGGTACCAGCTCAATTGCTTGGTTTATCTGATCGCATGGGTACTATCGATAATGGCAAAATGGCCAACCTGGTAATTAGCGATAAGCCATACTTCAATGAGAAAGCAAAAGTGCGTTATGTATTTGTGGATGGAGTGATGTACAAACTGGAAGTGAAAGAAGCACCAAAGAAAACAGATGGTGCAGTAAAGGTTGCTCCGGGCGGAAACTGGTCATATACAACAGAAACTCCTCAGGGAACAGGAACCGGCAAACTGATTCTCAAAGACGACAACGGAAATATTTCCGGAACCATCACCAACAATATGTCTAATAAAGAGACAGAAATCAAAAATGCCTCTTTAGACGGAAGCACATTGACGTTCGCTTTTGACTTCGATGCTGGTGGCCAGATGATGACCATTGAAGTGAGTGTAGCCATTGATGGCGATTCATTTGAAGGAACGATGAGTGTCGCTTCATTTGGAAGTTTCCCGATCAAAGGAACTAAAGACCCTAAGAAATAATCACTATGAAAAAGATATTTTCAATATTCATACTCAGCTCATTCTTTTTATCTGGTGCTATGGCTCAGATTGAAAAAGGGACGGTGTTGATTAAAAATGGTACAGTATTGACTGTGACTAAAGGAAACCTGGAGAATACGGATGTTCTTATTAAAGATGGTAAGATTAGCCAGATTGGTAAAGGCATTGCTGCTCCGGCCGGAGCAAAGGTGATTGATGCCAACGGTTTGTTCGTTATGCCGGGAATCATCGATGCGCACTCTCACATCGGATTGGACGCGATCAATGAAGGTACGAATGCAATCACTCCCGAAGTGTATACTGGTGATGCAATCAATCCATTCCAGGTAGGGATTTACCGCGCATTGGCTGGTGGTTGTACGGTTTCTCATGCATTGCACGGATCGGCTAACTCAATCGGTGGCCAATCACAAACGCTCAAGCATCGCTATGGTGTGTTTGAAGCCAATGATTTGAAAATGGAAGGAGCCCCACGCACGATCAAGTTTGCATTGGGTGAGAATCCAACCGGTCACGGAAGACGCAATAATGAAACACCAACCTCACGTATGGGAGTGGAGTTTGTCATTCGTCAGGCGTTCTCACAAGCCAAAGAATATGGTGAAGCGTGGGAGTTATATAACAAGAATAAAGCAGTTAAAGGCTTTCGCGGAGCATCGCCAACGTATAGCCTGAGATTGCAAACCTTGTATGATATCATTCAGGGAAAAATCATTCTTCATTGCCACAGCTATCGTGCGGACGAAATCAATATGCTGTTGAAAGTATGTAAGGATTTCGGAATCAAGAAACTGGTATTCCAGCACACCAACGAAGGATTTAAAGTAGCTCCTGAACTGGCTGCCGCTGGTGCCATGGCTTCTGTATTCTCTGATTGGTGGCAATACAAACTGGAAGTGTATTACTCTACTGCGTACAACGCAGCTATTCTTACCAAGAACGGTGTAGTAACTTCCATCAATTCGGATTCTCCGGATTTAATACGACACCTCTACCATGAAGCAGGTAAGACACAGAAATATGGTATGCTTACGGATGACGAA
>JBGATZ010000324.1:0-5670 GCA_044228905.1 Cyclobacteriaceae bacterium
CGAATTTCTTTCCACGTTCTACAATCTGTTCGGTTTCATCTGCAGTGAAGAATCCCTGCTCACAAAACACATCCACATAGTCAGCGAGTTTCTCTTCCGCTATTGCAGGAATCATTTCCTCAGTGACGATACGAATGTATTCTCCTTTATCGTATTCTTTAGGAACAGCGTGAGCTCCCAGAAAGGTAGTCTTTACAGTTAAACCAGTTTCTCTTCCTATACGCTTCGCAACACGAAGCATCTTCATCTCGTCCTTAACAGTTAAACCATAACCACTTTTTATTTCTACTGCACCGGTACCTGTTTTAATGATCTCCCATGCACGCGGCAATGATCTTTCAAACAGTTCTTGCTCTGATATCGCCTGAAGTTTTCGGGCAGAGTTGAGAATACCACCGCCTTTTGCAGCAATGTCAGCATAGGTTGCACCTTTGATCTTCATCACAAACTCCTCTTCGCGGCTGGCGGCATACACCAGATGCGTATGCGAATCCACAAAGGAAGGGAATACAAACCTTCCGGTTGCATCAATAACCTCAGATGCGGAAGATTTCAGATCCTCCATCCTTCCATAATCCGCAATCAAACCGTTTTGAATAGCAAGAAAAGCATCTGCTAATACCGGAAGATCGGCCATCTGCTGGCCTGCAAGAAATGATGGTGTCGTATCGCGAACCTGCGCAAGACCTTTGATATTAATGATCAGAATATCCCAGGCCATTTACTACTTTGTTATTTACCAAATGATTCTACCTTGTAGTCGAGGTTAGTACCATAAAGAGGTAAGCTGATCTTCAATAGTGCAAAGAAGCCTTTTCCTTTCACTGTTGGGCGGTAACCCAATTCTCCTCCGTAGCCCCAGCTTAAGGTACGGTTAAATTTACCATCCAATCCAAGACGGAATCCAATCGGATTGGTTTTGATTGCATCAGCAGAATAATCCATTCTTACTGTTGTATTCGGGTCGGTGAATGAAATCGGATCGAGTTTCAATGCAGGTGAAAACATGATGTCAAGGTAAGCGGTAAGCATACCATCATCCACACCTTCTTCGTATTTATCAAAGCTTACTGCTACGTTTCTGATCCATGACATTGATCCTCCTACATAGATATTTGTGGAGTGAATGTTTCCGTATACATTCATTGGTTCAGATTGTCCGTTGACCGGGTTGATATACGTTTCGGGTAAACCTACACCTTCCGCGTTAACCAGTTCGGTGTTGCTTACACCTTGTTTCTCCATGACGCGTGTGAGGTTGGTAGCACTTTGCCAGTAGATCACCCCCAGACGTGCACCATAGATGTTTCGTACTTTACAAGGTACTTCAGCACGAAGTGGAACCCGTGCCGCCCATTTGTCTCCTTTATACGAATTTTTATAAAGCACCATTTTGGTTTTAGAAGACTTATCAAAGTCTTTCACGTGATATGTTCCGCCTACTTCGAAATAAGTAAAATTTACAGGTTTGCTGTTAATCATTTCAGCTACCTCACCTGCGCTGTTGATATATTTAGGGCCATCCTTTTTTGCAAGATCTCGCGATAAGTCATAGAAACTCGCGCTGTAAGGCATTCTGAAGTTGACTTTGAAATCGACCTTTTCTTTTAAATAGTAGCTTGCTTCTACACCAAAGCCCGCATTTACATTAGTTGCAAAAACTTCTGCGTACAGTGGTTGAAAACCGATGAAGAGTTTGTTCACTGAATACGGTTCATCGTACAGTTCTTCAAATGTAACGGCTGTCTTGTCTTTACGATCGTTCTGTGCAAAGGACTGCAGAACAATCATGCAAAATGCCATTAAAATCAAAAGCTTTCTCATTTTCAGTGTTTTCAACCTTAAAATTAATAAAAATTAACTTCTATACCTTTTCCGACATACTCAGTTCAGATTCCAGATCACTGATGCGCTTTACATACTCCCGTTCCTTACGATGCATCTCTTCCTGGGTGGCGGAAAGTTCCTCCATGTTCTGGCGCATTTCTTCTTCCTGCGATTTCATCTCCTCTGCCTGTTGCTGGGTTTGGGCAAGCAACAATCGGGTACTCTCATTAATCTTCACATTAGAGATCGTGGAAGCAATACTTTCCGCAAATTTTTCAACAAGGTCTACCACGTGATCCGGATAGATTTTAAACGATGCCAGTTCTATTACACCAAATATTTTATCATTTACTTTCAATGGCACCAGCAGGCATGAAGTTGGATTCTCGCCACCAAGACCCGAAGTAATTCGTATATAGTCTGTTGGTATTTCTGTCAAATGAATGCGTTCTGCTTCAAGAAAACATTGACCAACCAGTCCATCTCCGATTTGTACTTTCTTCGTAAGAAATTTCTTACGTTCAAATGCATAACAGGCTACCAGATTTAAAAACCGGTTGTCTTCATCAGTGTCATCAAGGATAAATAGTCCCCCCTGGTTGCTATTAGTATATTTTACAACGAATTTGATTATACCATCATAAAGTTCGGTGGAATCTCCCGTAGAACGAAGTATCTCACCAATCTTTGCCAGCCCTGATGTTGACCAGTTTCTTTGCTGCTCCTCCACGAAGTTATTCTTGAGTTTATCCCGCATGGAGATCAACGTATTACTCAATTCATCCTCTGCTTTGGCTTCAATATTCATATCATAGTTACCACTGGCCATTGCTTCAATAAAACCTGATAACTGATCCACGCGTTGTGCTTCTTCCTCCACTTTTGCCTGTGAAGCTCGTACCTTTTCGTACAATCCATTCAGTTTGCGGTAAGCAAGTATGATCAGGGCAGCAATAAATACCACTGTGGCGAATAAGGTAATCCATGCAGTTACCATCACCCGACTCCAGGAAGAAGTTGCTTCTTCTCTGTAATCCGTGAGTACTTTTTGAATGGAGTCATGAGTATGTTCAAATTGAGCCGAGGCTTTTTCATCCCCTGCTTTAATCTGCTCCTGAAGTTTTTCAATCGCAACAATGGATTGCTTAATCAGGACTTTCCGGTTTTCAGAATCAGGTTCAGGGAATTGGATTATTTCGCCATCCAGCGTGTTTGCCTTTCCTGAATAGAGATTATTCAGGATGTTTTTTTCCTGAGAGAGATTGGGCACAACTTCTTTTTCCAGATCGATTGATTCACCTTCTTTTTTCTTTGTCCAGTTCACTTCTGCCCCCTCCAGCAACCCCACCGATGACGCACTTAATTTTGACACAAGCTGGCTCTGTCGGTCTCCTGCCAGTAAAGAAGTAATGACATAAATCACCAGGCAGGCAATTACTAACCCAGGTGCTGCGAGAAGCAGAATTTCCTTCCTTAAAGCCGTATTTCTCATAGAAAAAGAGTGATCCAAAACGAAATTAGCCAAAAGAACAGGCCTCCTGATCAACTTGTAAGAATTTCAAGCAAAAAAGAGATTTTAACAGGCTAAATGCCTATTTCACAGGCATTAACACCCCCTCACG
This sequence comes from Cyclobacteriaceae bacterium, assembly GCA_044228905.1. Lineage (GTDB taxonomy): Bacteria > Bacteroidota > Bacteroidia > Cytophagales > Cyclobacteriaceae > ELB16-189. The sequence goes on from JBGATZ010000324.1 coordinate 3,450, forward strand.
GAAGCGCACAAAGGGTACATATTGATTATCCCTCGAATTTTGAAAATTGTACCCCTCACCGAAGAGCGCGCTTACAAAGCCTTTTTGATTCAATCCCTCCTGGAAATAAACTCCGCTTTGCGAAAGTTCTTTGCCTACAAACTCCATGAATTCATATCCGATCCGTGCATACAACGAAGGCAATTGACCATGTCTCTTTACAAATTTCTTACGAAATGCTGCATAGGATGCATTGGTAGGCATTATAAAATTAGGCGATGCAAGTGTAACTCTGAGTCGTTCGAGAGTTTCATAGTTGACAGCCGTATTTTCCGGAGCGGACCAGTTTTCAGAACCTATGATTAGTGTTGAATCACTTCTCGACTGCACACTGCTTATTACTTTAGAATAAATCAATGCATTGTCAGACGCTACGTAAATACTACCAATGCTATCACGTTTAATTGTAAAGTTAACGGGGTTTTTATATTCATCCAGTTCAGTAGGAGTAATTAAGATAGGCTGAATACGAGCTGATGTTTCATTGCGAACTTCTTCTGCCAATACGATCTTCATTCCCAACTCTGTGGCCTTCTTCATAAAACTATAAGCCATGATAGAATCTTTGGGTGTATCACCAAAAAATACAATCGTATTCTTGTTGCGCACTTTTTTTGCCACCATTTCTGCAGCTCTGGTACCGAGCGTCTCAAAGCTCGGTTGATATAACAGGGCAAAAGGATTTTGTCCAAGAAAGCCTGAATTATTAGATACCGGATTAATCATATTGATCTGATTAGTCATTGAAAACTCCTGGACCATTCTTGCTTCTTCCGCAAATAATGGCCCCACTATCAAGTCGGTAGATTTCAATTCATCAGTCGCCAGTAATTTTCTGAGTGTTTCGGTATTTCGCTCTGTGTCATAAGCCAGCAAATCAACCTGGATACCTTGCTTAGCCAACGTATCTACAGCCATTTTCATTCCTTCATACAAGTCAATCACGAACTGGTTGGGCTTCGTAGCCGGTGAAGCGTCCAGAGAACTGGCAAGAAAAGGAAATAGTAAAGAAACACGATACTTATCCTTCTTTATGGAAAGTGGTTTGGTAGTAGATACAAACTCACTCCTGTTGAACTGAAAGCGTTCGATAAGTTCATCAAACAGACGGGCGTCTTGCTGATAAATTGGCTGTTTTGAAAGTGATTTCACCAAAGCATAAGCAGCTACTTTATTATCCGGATGTTCCTCCAGAATCATCTTCAACGTTTCCGCGTCTTCAATCTGCGAAATGTACTGACGCTCCATTGATTCAATATCTTCTCGGAACGAGGAAGACTTAATGCTCTTCACCATCAATAAGCCCTGGAAATATTCATGTTGATCGAAATAGATTTTTGCCAGCCAGTAGTTCACTTCATCCATCTGATCCCAGGTGGAGTATAGTTTTTTGATCTGCAAAAGCATGTCTTTGGCCACAGAAGGATAACCTGCTTCAAATGCAGACAGCGCATAGAAATACGAAGCATATTCCGGATATGGATTGTTCTGATCATAAACGATCAAAGGCTTAAAGGCCTCCATAGCCAGACTGTATTTCTTCTCTTCAAAAAGGTCTTTCGCGTGTTTGTACTGACGCTTGAAATCCTGAGCAAAAGCAGGAGTACCCAGAATGAGAAGTACAATAATCCAGGTGCTTACCCAAATCCCTGAATTTCTAAATCGCCAATGGTTGATCATTCCCATTCAATTGTTGCTGGTGGTTTTGAACTGATATCGTACACCACTCTGTTTACACCCTTTACTTTATTAATAATATCAGAAGATACTTCACTCAAAAACTCATGTGGCAAATGTGCCCAATCAGCTGTCATTCCATCCACACTTACTACAGCTCTCAGGGCCACTACCTTCTCATACGTACGCTCATCGCCCATCACTCCTACTGACTGAACTGGAAGAAGCATCGCTCCTGCCTGCCACACTTTTTCGTATAAGTTACGCTTTCTCAGGCCATTAATAAAAATACTATCGACTTCCTGCAAGATCCGAACCTTATCTTCTGTGATATCACCTAAAATACGGATGCCTAGTCCCGGTCCCGGGAACGGATGACGACCCAGCAACAGCGGATCGAGTCCCAGGGTCTTTCCTACCAAACGCACCTCATCTTTGAAAAGCGTATTCAACGGCTCCACGATCTTCAGCTTCATCTTTTCAGGTAACCCCCCCACATTATGGT
>JBGATZ010000325.1:0-5828 GCA_044228905.1 Cyclobacteriaceae bacterium
AAAAAATAGGGACCGATACATATGTAATCAACTCCGGAACAGGAACAGGTGTTACCATGACCGGACTATCTGATTATGGACAATACAATCTCACGATTTATGGATTCAATGGCAGTGGGGTAACAACCAACTATGCCAGTCAGGCTTTTCGAAGTGTTGTTTCTCCTTTAAAAACTACACCAACTATTCCAGCTTCGAATATTACGATTACTGATGTTGGTCCTGATTCTATAAAAGTGAGCTGGACTAATGGAAACGGAGATGGAAGAATAGTTGTAATGAAAGCAGGTGGACCTGTTTCTGTTGCTCCTAAAGATTCAACAAACATACCAGATCTATACTATAATAATTTTGATCAAGGTATTGATCTTGGAAGTGGTAATGTCGTAGTCTTTAAAAAATGGAGCAATTCCGTAGTGGTAAAATCTCTTGCGCCTGGCACAACCTATCATGTGGCAGTATATGAGTACAATGCATCATCTATGGATGGATCAAGTACTACCTATAATTATTTCTTAAGAGACAATGCACCAACGGCCAGTACAACCACACTTTCTGGAAGAAAATTCTATTGGGTAAATGGTAAAGGCAAGTGGTCAGATTTTGCTCACCACTGGGCAACATCCTCCGGAGGAACCGCATTTTACAATTCGCCACCACAGGCAACTGATGATGTATACTTTGATGAGAAGTCTTTTACTGCAGATAAAGATAGTGTTATAACGGAAGGTAACATTTACTTCAAAAACATGGATTGGTCTAAAATTACGAAGGCGGCAGTATTCGTTCCGAAGACCAGCTGCACCTTTAGCTATATTTATGGCTCTATCAAATTGTCATCCCTTGTAACCGTTAATCTTGGATATCTTATTTTAAGAGGCACAGGTAAGAATGTACTGGATCTGGCTGGTAAGACGAACATTTCATCATGTTTTGGAATGAACCTTAGCGGGATAGGAAGTGAGTGGACTATTTCAAATGACTTAAGTATAAGTTCTCTTTCTTTTTCTGCCGGAACACTGATTACCAATCACAAATTAACAATTGATAACGGTATAGATATTTATAGCTCTAATCAAAAGAAACTCGAACTGGGCGATTCGGAAGTAAGAGTATCTTCAATAAGAGGAGCCACCGGAGCTTCAAGCAACCTGATTATAAATGGAGGTAGATTTCTGATAAACGGATATAGTAATGTGGTAGTAGAGGCTCATGGTGCACATTTCAAGAAACTGAGCTTCGTTGGTAGCTATAGTAAAACCAGAGTTTCAGGTACAATGACAATTGATTCTCTGCAAATTGATCCGGGCCGGGAAGTTCGCTTCGAATCGGGAACAACATTTACAATTGGTCAGTTGATTTCTAATGGAGACTCGACAAGAAGTACAATTATTGCATCAACTGTTCCCGGAAGTGCAGCACATTTCCATAAATCAGAAGGTACTATAAATGTCAGGTATGTTACACTCAGGGATAATGATGCAACCGGTGGAGCGCAGTTTAATGCCATCAATTCGGTAAATGCCGGAAATGTTTCCGGATGGAATATCACTACACCACCCGTTTACATTCCGAAAATGTATTCTACCAACATTCAATTTGTAAAAGTGTTTCGTACGGATTTGAAAATGAAATGGACTATGGGAGACGGGATTGGTCGCATCGTAGTTGCTAAGCAAGATGGGCCGGTAAGTGTTTATCCTGAAGATCAAAAAACATATAACGGTAATGCTGTTTTTGGATCAGGGGCCGATTTAGGTAATGGAAATTTTGTAGTGTACAATGGAGTTGCAGATTCAACAAACGTCACTGGATTAACCCCCGGCAAAAATTACCATTTTGCAATATTTGAATACAATACCTGGGATAATAAAATTAAATATAATAGAGCACTTCGAGCACTAGCAAACACGTTTACTGTTGGTGTCTCGGATATTTTGTTTTCGAATAGTGCTCCAGCGGTGGCTTGTAACGTTAAGTTTTTTGATGATGGTGGTTATGGTTATTATTCCAGAAATAAAAACCAAAATATTACTACAGTACAAACTATTAAGCCAGCAACACCAGGAACTAAACTGGGGATCTTGTTTAACTATTTTGAACTGGGTGTTTTTGATTCACTCTCCGTGTACGATGGACCTTCAACCTCCTCACCGCTTTTAAATAAATTTCATAACAACAATAAGCCAACCAGTGCTCTTGTGGCCACCAACCCTTCTGGTGAGTTGACTATTCTGCTAAGAAATCTGAATTCTTCTGCAACGGACGATACCTTTAAAGGATGGGTAGCCGAATTGTTTTGTGTAGGAACGATCACAACAGAGCCCGCACAGCAGACATCTTCACTGGCTGTTACAGCGAAATCGCCTAATTCAATTACTTTGAAATCCACAAAAGGTAACGGAGCAGGAAGAATGATCATTGCCCGAGAACAATTGGCAGTGAATCAGTTTCCGGTTGATGGATCGTTCTTCCCGAAAGGAACACAACTTGGTGACAATAATTTTGTTGCCTATGCAGGAGCTGATGAAAATATTGTGATTGATGGATTAAGACAAAATACTATTTATCACTTTGCTGCCATAGAATACAATGGCGGATCAGGAACGGCCAATTACTTGTTAACTACTCCTGCCGTGGCTAAGGACACTACTGATGTAGCGGCCCCCACTATGGCAGCAAGTCAGTTAGCTTTCTATAATATAACAGACAAATCAGTTCAACCTTCTTTCGTTTCAGGAGATGGCACGGGGAGAATTATTCTCGCAAGAAAGAACAAAGAAGTGAGCTTCGTGCCAGTAGATGGCAAGGAATACTATTACGATTCTTACATAGGATCCGGGTTCTCTTTTGCAGGAGACAGTACATATGTTGTGGGTGATACATATATCTACCAGACTAACAATATGGAAAAATCGTCCATTTATTATTATAAGATTTACGAATACAACGGAAGCGGAAAACGAAAAAAATATTTAACCACATCTTCTCTTTCCGGAAGTGTTCGTACACTTGGACCTAAAGTAACTATACTGAAAACAGAAGCAATCTTTTGTCCAAATGCTCCGATTGAAGTGCCTATCATGATTTCTTCATCTTTTGATGAAGGGAACAAGTTACCCTTCAGTTATCAGACGTGCAGGAAAATTTGATGCTCCGCTTAACATGAAAGACACAGTTATAATAGCATCATCCGGAAAAAAAGCAAGAATTCCAAATGCTGTTGAGGGTGGGGAGGCATACAAACTACGAATTGTTTCTTCAGCACCTAAAAGTATAAGTGATAGTGTACGGACCATTTCAATTAAAAAAGTACCCGATGTGATCGTAACTCAGGATGGATCAACTTTCACCTCAAGCCTTACCACCAATATTCAATGGTTGAAGAATGGTGTAGAAATTAATGGAGCTACTGGTGCAACACAGAATTTTACTGAACCTGGTTCTTATACAGTGAAAGTAACCGAAGGAGGATGTTATAAAACGTCAACAGCAGCTGTAATCCTTGGATTGGAAGACTTGAACAGCAATCTTACTATTTATCCCAATCCAATTGAAGACCAGTTGGAGATTGAAACTTCTGAGACAGGTTGTGTTTACGTTATCTACGATGTGGAAGGCAGGGAGCTCTTAAATGGAATACTAAATCAGAAGAGGTCTTTGATAAATACGAAAGACCTGCCTTCCGGAATGCTCCTGATCAAAGTAAGCTCAGGTAAGTCTTCCTCTGTTCGAAAGATCATCAAGAACTAGACCCGATACTAACTATAAAAAAAGCCATCCATGAAATTGGATGGCTTTTTTATTGAAATGGCTTTTTTTACTTCTTGAATTTATTCATCAGCATAGCCAGTTTTTCTTCCATTGTGGCCTCTTTCTCTTTCGGTTTTTCTTTTCCTTTAAATGAAGGCTTGCCTTGATTACGTTTAGGCGTTGATTGTTTTTGCTCCGGCTGTTGCTGATCCGCGAATGGATCTGCCTTCATTGACAACCCAATTCGCTTGCGAGGCACGTCTACTTCAGTAACCGTAACCATAACTTTCTGTTGAACGGTAACAACCTCTTTGGGATCCTTTACAAACTTGTCGGAAAGATGACTGATGTGAACCAATCCATCCTGGTGAACACAGATGTCTACAATTGCGCCAAAGTTGGTGACGTTGGTTACGATGCCTGGAAGTTTTGCTCCGATCTTTAAGTCGGCAATGGTATTTACTCCATCAGTAAAGCTAAAAATTTCAAAAGTACTACGCGGATCACGCCCTGGTTTTTCTAATTCTTTAACGATATCGCTAAGTGTTGGCAAACCGGTTTTTTCTGTAACGTATTTTGTGAGGTCTAATTGTCTGCGCGACTCACCGCTGTTCATCAGATCTTTTACTGTGCAGTTAAGATCTGCAGCCATCTGTTGCACAAGAGGATAACTTTCAGGGTGCACGCTGCTGGAGTCCAGTGGATTCTCGGCATCACGTATGCGAAGAAATCCGGCAGCCTGTTCAAATATCTTTTCTCCCAGACGTGGTACTGCCATCAATGACTCGCGATTTTTAAATGGGCCATTTTGATTACGATACTCAACAATATTCTTTGCTAAAGCAGGGCTCAATCCGGAAACGTATGATAGTAATTCTTTGGAAGCTGTATTCACTTCTACACCCACTGAGTTAACGCAACTCACTACCACATCATCCAGTCCTTGCTTTAGTTTAATCTGATCTACATCGTGTTGATATTGCCCGACACCGATAGATTTAGCATCAATCTTTACCAATTCGGCCAGGGGATCCATTAATCTTCTTCCGATAGATACTGCTCCACGAACAGTCAGATCCTTATCAGGAAATTCTTCACGTGCTACTTCAGAAGCGGAGTAAACAGAAGCCCCGCTTTCATTAACCATTACAATAAGGATGCTATTCTTCAGACCAATGTGCTTAGCGAAGTTTTCTGTTTCGCGACTGGCAGTTCCGTTCCCGATAGCAATGGCTTCAATATCAAATTTTTCACAAAGTGATTTGATGAGTGCCGCTGACTTTGCTGTTTCTCTTTGTGGTTCATGCGGATAGATTACATCCGAATGAAGAAATTTACCCTGCGCATCCAGACAAACTACTTTGCAACCTGTGCGGAATCCGGGATCCAGAGCTAAAACTCTCTTCTGCCCCAGCGGAGCAGCAAGTAACAACTCTTTAAGATTGGAAGAGAATACTTTGATTGCTTCTTCATCTGCTTTCACTTTTGTTTCAAGGCGTACTTCTGTTTCCAGGGAAGGGCGAAGTAACCTTTTATAGCTATCCTTAATCGCAAGACGTACTTGTTCTGCGGCTTCATTTTGTTGCGTGATGAATTGTCGTTCAATTTGAAAGATTGAATCTTCTTCCGGAGGATAGATATCCATGGTAAGCACACCTTCTTTCTCACCTCTGCGCATAGCAAGTAAGCGATGGGATGGGGTTTTTGCCACTGGTTCTTTCCATTCGAAGTAATCTTTATACTTCACTTCATTTTCTTTGCCTTTGATCACCTTCGATTCCACAGCACCTTCTGACCAGAAAAGCTCACGCAGGTTTTTACGTGTGTCAACATTTTCGCTGACCCACTCTGCGATAATGTCACGTGCGCCAGCCAGTGCTTCATCTTCTGTATTCACTTCTTTTGCTGCGTCAACAAAAGTTTTCGCAGCTGTGGACGGACTAATATTACTTTGCTCAAATAATTGTTGAGCTAAGGGTTCCAACCCGCGTTCACGCGCAACACTTGCTCTTGTTTTTCTCTTTGGCTTATAAGGAAGATAAATGTCTTCAAGCTCCGCTAACGTAGCAGCTCCA
>JBGATZ010000326.1:0-5641 GCA_044228905.1 Cyclobacteriaceae bacterium
TGTTAACTCCGGAATCTCACCTCGTTTTGCCCACGCTTTGTTATAAACGTATTGAATTTTCTCAGGGAGTGTTTTCCATTCCGATTTAGGAAGATAAGCAAATCGATAGTTTGGATCTTTCTCTACCACATCCGACTTTTCTTTCAGTCGCGGATCAAGCGGACCTTCAATAGGCCGGCCAAAAGTAAACTGATAGAAATAAACCTGAAAGCCATAGGCTTCAAAGAAGTTTCTATAATAAGCAAAGTTATAATTGCATTGATAGTTGGGTTCGCGATCATAGCCTTCAATCAGCAGTCCCCACCAGCGATCACGATTACCAAAATTGATCGGCCCATCCATCGCTTCCATGCCTTTTTCCTTCAGCCATTCCTTGCCCTTATCAAAAAGCATGAACGCAGCCTGACTGTCATTTATACACTCAAAGAATCCCAATCCACCAGTAGGTTGATCATTCCCTTTGTTCATTGTTTTCTGATCCACAAAAGCAGCAATTCTCCCGATCACATTGCCGCTATCATCTTTCAGGAGCCAACGGATACATTCTCCATGTCTGAAAGTTTTATTTTTCTTGTCATCGAAAACTGCCTCAACGTCATTATCTAACGGTCTGATCCACTTAGGCTCATTCTTATATAAACGCACAGGTAATTCGAGGAATTCCTTGATATCCCCTGCCAACTTTACTTCAACAATTTGCATAGTAATTTACCTCAGCGATAGTGGCTGAGATTTGGCAAAGATATTCTAAAGATGGTGCCTTTACCAAGTACACTTTCCACGGTGACATCTCCTCCCATCTTGTCAACCGCATTTTTCACGATATATAAACCTAACCCAGAGCCATCCGATTGATCGCTGGCGCGATAGAACATATCGAAGACCTGATTGACATTGGTTTTATCAATTCCGATTCCATTGTCTTTAAATTCAATATGACAACGATTAGCCACTACCGATATCTTAATCTCGATCACAGATTCTATACTGTTCAGATTACGATATTTTATCGCATTGGAGATGAGATTACGAAAGATCTCCGCAATACGCCAAGGATCACTATAAAAATCAACAGGGTCGATCGTTATCGTCTTTTTAATCTCACCTGCACCCTTCATATAATTCAGGTTGGTGAAAGTCTGATCTATAATTGACCAAAAATTGACCTTCGCCACTTTGACGTCCTGCTTCAGGTTCTTCGAATGGCTTAATACGTCATTGATAAAATTATCCAGCTGTTCTACTTTTTGCCCAATCAAATCAATGTACATGTGCGGATTGTCGTCATTGTTGGGCATCTGCGAAAGATTAACCAGTCCCAATATCGATGACAATGGTGCACGTAAATCATGTGACACTTTATAGACAAAATTGTCCAGCTCAGTATTACGGACCTTCAACTCCTCTTCTACTTTCTTACGCTCAGTAATATCTACGTAAACTCCAAAGATGCCAATGGTCTTATCATCCATGTGTACCGGCACACCATAAATAATCACTGTGAGTAACGTCTGATCTTTTCTTTTCCGAACCGATTCGATACGCACTACCTGATAGGTTGAAATTAATGAGTTTAAATCATTGCCTTCAGCCTCTAGTTCATCCGGAACAATGAATTGATTCAATCCATTTCCCTTCAGTTCCTTCAATGAATAACCGAACATTTCTTCGAATCCCTTATTCACCCGTACCACATTGCCTTTATCGTCCAGCATTGTGATTGCCATTGGAGAACTCTGAAAAAGCTGCGCGAACAACGTTTCGGTTTTCTTTGCGCTTGCCTGTGCCTCTTTCTGCTGAGAGATATCTTTAACCAGAAGCTGAGCGGCAGGTCTCCCCTGATACAGAAAGGGATAAGCGGTAACTTCCACATCAATCACTCTTCCATCCAGGCGAATATATCTTTGCTCTACGGTTGGCAATGGGTGACCAGCCGCAACCTCTTTTACTCTCTGCTGAACGAGTTCCTTATAATCAGGATGAACAAAGTCCATGATATCCCGCCCGATCAACTCCTCCTCCGATTTGGCACCCATCATTTTCAATGCATGACTATTGGCATACATCAGCTTATTCTCCGCATAGATGCCCACACCAAGAGGAAGGTGCTCAATCAGGTCGCGATACTGTTTCTCCATATCGCGCTGCTGCTGTTCCAGTTGTTTCCGTGATGAGATGTCTGTAATCAGACCACTCCAGATGATCGTTCCATTTCCTTGTCGCTCGGGTACACCGCTGGCTTCGATCCAAACGGTCTTCTCCCTGGTATTAATTCTTCCTTCCCACTTCCATTCGCGCAAACCGGCAATGCTGTGTTCAGAACTTTGATAAAATGCCTCCCAATCCTCATGATAGATGTAATTCTTCATGGGGAACACGCCTCTTAATAAAACTTCATGACTTACGCCCAGAATCTCTTCACATCTCGGGCTGATATAGGTGAAATCCCTCGAGCCGTCCGGAGAGACAGTATACTCGAACACAACGGCAGGTAATTTATCAATCACTTGCTGCATACCCTGCTGACTCACCAGCCCGGTGTTTAATTGCATAATAGGTTTTAGGGCGAAACAGGAAAGATAAAGGTTTAGATTAAATACTTTGGCGCGAGGTAAGGAATAGGTAAGAATTATTTTGAAAAAGGAAAAAATGACAGCATTTCCTTTGGCTAAGTGCCTGAGTTTGTGTTAATCACTTTTAGGGACAAGGTAATGTGGACAACTTTCCATTTAAAACTTGAACTAAGTTTAAGGGTTGAGTTAATTTTCTTTTGAAACGAATTCCGTATGGCAAAAGAATCGAATGAAAAAAGCTTCTCAGGAAAACATTCCTTTGAAGCACTTCTGGAAAAACCCGACAAAAAAATGGATGTGGCATATGTTGCTATTCCATTCGATGTGGAGGAGGTGTACGGAACGAAAGGTCAGGTTAAAGTAAAGGCTACATTTGACGGGTACCCTTATCGCGGTGTGATTGCCAATATGGGTACCGGATGTCACATTATTGGATTAAGAAAAGATGTTCGGTCCGCAATTGGTAAGCAGGTGGGTGATATCATCAAAGTCACTATAGAGAAAGACGAAGAGGAGCGCGTTGTAGAAATGCCGGAAGAGTTGGTTAGGCTTTTATCCAAAAATAAAACAGCCAAAACATTTTATGATACCCTGTCATTTACTAACCGGAAGGAGTATGCGGTGTGGATCAGCTCTGCTAAAAAGGAAGAAACGAAAGAAAAAAGATTAGCAGACACATTGGCGAAACTGCTGAAAGGAAAAAAGAATCCAAGCGAAAAATAGATTATTGATCTAATTGATAAACTGCCGATCGGATAAATCCCCTGTAAAAGCTTCTCTCATTCTGCTTCAACAATCCGCTTTTTTTTAATTCTGTACTCCAGTCTGGTAGTTGTTGATTTCTTAGTCCTGTGGTAACTCTGAAAAACAAATACATCGATCCAAGCATTACCCGGTGCCAGATTCTTTCGTTGACAAAGTCGGTCACCAGCCACAGTGAGTTTAATTTCAGTTTTCGTTTGATAGTAACCAGTGTTCTTTTAAGATCATTTTCCTCAAATAAGTCGAGAAAGTAAAATAAGAGAACTGCATCATATCGTTCTTCAGTTGAAAACAATTCGATAGAAGAACAAATGAAATTGACAGAATAATCTGATTTCAATTTTTCTTTAGCCAGACAGATCATTTCCGGAGAAGAGTCTAAAAAGGTAATTTTCAAGTGAGGAAACTGGTTCAATAGATCATTCAGCCATAATCCCGTGCCTCCGCCAACAACCAATATATCCTGACACTGCTCTAATTGGTTAAAGAATATGATTTGAGATCGAAGTATTGCTTCTCCAAAGACTAATCGGGCAAGTTGGTCGTAAATCTTTGCTATACGGCTATATCCGCTCTTCACAAAAGAAATGTTAAAGCCGGAATAAAAAAGATAGCATCACCCGCGTAACGAAAGCGTTCGTTCGCTTTGAAATAGTCAGCAAACAAGAAGATCAGAAACAGAACCAACTGCATCACAATTAAGATGATTGCTTGCAATTGGCTTCTTTGAAATGAAAGTAAGTTGACAGCAAAAAAGATCGCGAATAAAATCAAAAGAGCAATTTTTACTTTCTTCTCACCAATTAAAGTCACGAGAGATTTATGATCATCCTTCAAATCGTTGGCATAGTCCATCCATGAAAATAAAATCAGGTTAGTGAGAGCAATGATTAAAAACTGACTGATAACAAGAGATTGTGTTATTCCTATTTCATTTTCCCTGAGGGATAAAGCAGGAAGTAAAACTCCTCCGCAATACAAAATCGCTCCTGAAAACTCCTTGAAATATTTCAGCCACCGATTAATCAGCACGTAAACTATCACTCCCAATCCCAGCCATAATCCGTTGAAAAAAACTGGCCTTCGCAAAAAAAACAAAAGCACAAATTCAAGTCCACAGGCAGTGCCCAACAGAAATATAAGAAGCTTGAAATGTCTTTGATGAAAGGCGTGTCGAAAGGTAGAGGCACTTTCTTTCAATCGCCTGGCATCGAGCAAATGATCAGCAGTGTACACAATCCACACAGCCAGCCCTAAAGCAGCCAATCCCTGGGGCAAAACATTCGCGTGAAACAATCGGGCAAAGAAAACTGCACAGATCACCGCGCCTGCTGCCACGTCCAGGCTTAGCGCATTAATGACGCGATAAAAGGCGGTGAATGATTTCATATAAAATAAAAAAGTCCTGACGGTATCGTCAGGACTTCAATTTAGTCAGATATTTTTTGCTTACGCAGACTTCAATGCTTCCGCACCAGCTACGATTTCGAGGATTTCCTTCGTAATCGCTGCCTGACGAGTTCTGTTATAAGTCAGTTTCAATTCTTTTAATAATTCACCCGCGTTTTCAGTTGCCTTGTCCATAGCCGTCATCTGAGCGCCATTGAAGGCAGCATCCGAATCCAACACCGCTTTGTACAATTGTACTTTCAGTGCTTTAGGAATCAATCCGCTCAGAATTTCATCACGGCTTGGCTCGTAGATGTAATCAATCTCCGCATAACCTTCTTTTTGTTCAGAAGGAAGCACAGGTAAGAATTGTTCTGTACGCAGAATTTGAGTTGCTACGTTTTTGAATTCGTTATATACGATTTCAATTTTATCGAACTCTCCTTTTTTGAAAACGTCCATCAGGTATTCTACCACAACAGAAACCTTCTCAAAAGACAAGCCAGGAAACAGATTCCAATACGTGTCGATTACTTTATAATTTCTCTTCGGGAAGTAATCATTTGCTTTGCGGCCAATTGGCAGAACAGTGACGTTGCCTTTCTTTAATTGCTCGCTATACTTCTCTTGAATAAGACGATTGGTTGTCTTAAAAATATTGCTGTTAAAAGCTCCGGAAAGACCACGGTCAGCACTCACAGCTACGATCAGAATTTTCTTTTCTTCACGCTGCGTGTTATACCAATGAAGCTCATCGCTACCTGCAGATGAAAGATTCTGGAGCAGATAATTCAGCTTTTGCGCAAAAGGTCTCATTTGCATGATGCGCTCCTGCGACTTACGCAACTTGGCTGCTGCCACCATCTTCATGGCTTTAGTAATCTGCTGCGTAGATGTTACTGAAACAATCCGGCCTT
>JBGATZ010000327.1:0-5620 GCA_044228905.1 Cyclobacteriaceae bacterium
CCCAGTGCTTTTAAAGAAAGAAACAATGCATCCAGACCATTACCAACTCCCACGCAATAGCGTACCTTATGATAGGCAGCAAAGTCCTTTTCAAATGCCTGGAGTTCCTCACCCAAAATGAACCAATTACTATCCACTGCCTTAGCAAAAGCGTCATCCAGTTCCTTACGGATTTCCAGATGCTGATAGCCAAGTGAATAAAAAGGGATCTTGTTCATTTCTGCTAAATTATTCAAAGAACAGCGAACATGGGCAACATCCAAATAATCCCTGGCGTTAGGCAGACAAGAAGGCCGAATTCTGTATTTTCGCCCCTCATATTATTTCAAAAAAGCAGTTCTGATGAATTTTCAAAAGGCTAACAACATTACGGGTTGGATTACTTTCGGCATCGCGCTCATTACTTATTGGCTTACCTTCGAGGAGACCGCAAGTTATTGGGACTGTGGTGAATTCATTGCCGTATCGTATAAACTTGAAGTTTCTCACCCTCCTGGCGCTCCATTATTTATGTTGCTGGGCCGATTATTCTCGTTTCTGTCTTTTGGAGATGTTACCAAAGTAGCCTACTGGATCAACTTCCTGAGTGTTTTGTCCAGTGCATTCACAATCCTATTCCTGTTTTGGTCTATTACACTTTTTGGCCGCAAGCTGATGGGAATAAAAAATGATTCAGAATTGACTGATGAAAAAACCTGGACGCTAATGGGTGCCGGTTTAGTTGGTGCGCTGGCTTATACTTTTTCAGATTCATTCTGGTTCTCTGCTGTGGAGGCTGAAGTTTATGCAATGTCATCACTGTTTACTGCCTGGGTAGTTTGGGGCATACTCAAATGGGATGTGATTGAAGACGAAAGTAAAGCCAACCGTTGGCTGATATTAATTGCATACGTTGTTGGACTTTCGATTGGTATTCACCTCCTCAACTTGCTCACGCTTCCTGCTCTGGGGCTGATCTTCTATTTCAAGAAATATAAACCCACTACATGGGGTATTATTGCCACCTTAGGTATCAGTGGATTTCTCGTTCTCTTCATCAATGATATCATCGTACCAGGATTACCTTCCCTGGCAGGGAACTTTGAATTATTTTTTGTGAATAGTCTCGGATTGCCTTTCGGCTCCGGAGTAATTGTTTTCTGTTTGCTTATTATCGGTGGGCTGGTTTACGGTGTTCGCTATACCGCGAAGAACAACCATGTTGTCAGCAACACATTCATACTTTCAACTGCTTTCATCCTCGTCGGATACCTGTCATATGCAACAATCGTGGTGCGCTCAAATTATGATCCTCCAATCAATGAAAATGCCCCAAAAGATGTAATGAGTTTCGTCCGCTACCTGAAGCGCGAACAATATGGAAGTCGCCCTCTTTTATACGGACCCTATTTCACTGCGCAGCTTATCGACATCAAACAAGGAGCTCCCGTTTATACAAAGGGCAAAGACAAGTATGAGATTACCGATCATAAGGTAGAGTACGTTTATGAACCAGAACAGCAATCGATCTTACCAAGAGCATGGAATCCGGAACACAAAGATTCATACATGCAAATCCTGGGATTGAAGGAGGGGCAAAAACCAAGCTTCGCACAAAATATGTATTTCATGTTCCAGCATCAGATAGGAACCATGTACATGCGATATTTCTTCTGGAATTTTGCAGGCCGTGAAAGTGATGAACAAGGTGCCGGAATCTTAGGCCCATGGAACTGGGGCGAACGAGTACCTGCTGCTATTGCCAATAATCACGGTCGTAATAACTTCTTTGCTATTCCACTTATACTTGGCCTGATCGGGATGTTCTTTCAAATCACCAGAGATACTAAAAACTTCTCGGTGGTAGCCCTGCTGTTTGTAATGCTGGGTGTGGCCATTGTGGTTTATCTCAATTCCCCTCCGCAGGAACCGCGCGAACGAGATTACATCTATGCCGGATCGTACTATGCTTTTACGTTCTGGATCGGGTTTGCAGTGATTGCCATCGCAGATGTATTGAAAAAAATTATCAAGAACTATAAAGCAACAGTCGCTATTGCGACCCTAATCTGTTTGCCTGCACCAATCATTATGGCTGCGGAAGGATGGGACGATCATAACCGTCACAATCGCTTTTTCTCCGTAGATTCTGCAAAAAATTATTTATCGTCTTGTGCACCAAATGCCATCTTGTTTACTGGTGGTGATAATGACACATTCCCTCTGTGGTATGTTCAGGAAGTGGAAGGCTTCCGTACCGATGTGCGCGTAATGGTATTAAGCTATTACAACACTGACTGGTACATCGAGCAATCCATGGTGAAGAAAAACCAATCGGAAGCGCTTCCGTATGCCATTGACCTCAAAGAGTATATTCAGGGTGGCCCGAATGACTATTTGCGCTACATGGATATGAAACTGAAAAGCATCGACCTGAAGCAATACATCGATCTGATCAGTAAAAATTATGCTCAGCTTCGCTACGAAAACACGAACCTCGTACCAAGCAAAATCCTGACTCTTGACATCAACAAAGAAGATGTTAAACAAAAAGGTATCATTCCTAAAGGCATGGATAGTCTGTTGGTAGACCAGATGCAAATAAGGGTAATCGGCAGCACTTTATATAAAAGTGACCTCGCTTTACTGGATTTGATTGCTGCCAACAATTGGGAGCGTCCGATCTATTTCAATTTCACTTCTCTTTCTCAAATCAAAATTGATTTAAGAGACTATACATTGGAAGAAGGATTAACACAACGATTATTGCCAATTAAAAATCCTGACAAGCAAAAGGATTTCGTGAATACAGAAGTGATGTATGACAACGTTGTCAACAAATTCCAGTATCGGGAACTGAACAATCCAAGCGTTTATTATAATGACGACTATCGTGGATTTGTACTGAATCACCGCAGCTCAATCAATACATTAGCCAAAGCGTTAATTGACGAATATGAAACGGAGAAGGCTGGATCAGTTGAAAAAATAGATGCAGAAGGAAAACCTGCTGAAAACAAAATGGAAAAAGCCCATAAAGCGCTTCTGTTCAGCCTGGAGAAAATGCCTGATGCAGCGATCCCTTATGATCAGACCTCCGTAGAGATGGTAGAAATGCTTTTCAAGGTGGGTGAAAAAGAAAAAGCACTTGAGATTGCAACCCTTGCGGGCGATCGTGCGGATGAGATGACTGGTTATCTTCTCAGGCAGAGCTCGGCTCTTTCTCTGGATCTGAGAAGGAATCTTTACATTCTCGGAGAAATGCAACGTGTTCTCTATGAAAACGGAGAACCTGAACTAGGCAAAAAGTATGAAGAAGCGTACACAAAACACGTGAGCACGCTTCAACAATAAAAAGTAATAGCCCTTGATTAAAAAGTCCCATCTTTTTCCGATGGGACTTTTTTATTTTGTTACCACCAGGAACAGATCCAAAGCACTTTCGGCTTTATCTGTCAAGAGATAATCGGATTGAGCAATACTCATTACCAGCTCATCCGATTGATCCTTTAATTTATTTCTGTTCAGCCGGTTCATAAACTCATAAGGAATACGAAGCATAGAAGCCGGAAGTTTATATTGAAGGTCTAGGAAATCCCAGCGCATCAATCGCTGAACTGATTTTCGGTTTCGCTCATGATATTGCATCACTTTTTCGTTACCGGCTATACCCTTCATTTCAACCTTATTAAAATAGGCCTTTGCCAGATCAGTCAGTTCTTTTGCGGTATATTCCCTGATATGCCAGGGGTTTCTTGACAAGGACAACGGCCGATTGGGTGTAGTGATCCATGCTGTTCCTCCTGGTTTTAGCACGCGGTTAATCTCCTTTAAAAAGAGATGATCATCCTTGATATGTTCAATCACCTGAAAGCTAATAACAAAATCAAATGAGTTATCTGCAAAAGGATATAACGGAGGAATGTTCCCGCTGAGAAATTTACCCGATGGATATTTTTTGCTCAGCTTCTGAATAACGGGTTCGATTTTATCAATTGCCGTGTAGGTGTTTGACTTCTCCAGGATCAGATCAATGCCCCGGCCCTCTCCACAACCCACCTCAAGTACATCGCCACTTACCCAATCTTTCACCAAAACATATGGCCTGAAAAGACGTTGATGAATGGGATTGTCTGAAGGAATGTCTTCTGAAGTAATTTCGGTGGTGAATACTTTGGCCATACTACCTTATTTTTAAAGGGGCAAAAATAAATTAAACCATCCGATTTAACGTTGTATTTTTAAAGGCACTGAAACAAGTATGAAATGGCTAGCTAAATTTGTTACCGGTGTTCCCATCTTATGTTACTGGCCATGTGTCTATCATCAAAAATTGTCTCACACATGAAACGTGTTTTATTTCTTCTGTTCTTCATTCCGGTTATTGGTTTTAGTCAGGCATTAGAAAACTTGAATGTCAATTATTGGTACGATCCGCAAAGCGAGGTAAATTTTGAGCTGAAGCCGGTCAGGCTTCAGAATAATGTAGAGATTTATTACAGCCTGTCTCTTCAACTCTCTTCTTATCCGCTGGAAGGATATTCGATTAGCTGGGAAAAAAGAGATAACTATACTCAGCGTACAGGTGAAGCGATCACCCCTGAAATGCAGGATCTGCCTGGCACCTCATCAAAGAATGGAAAGTTAATCTTTCCGGGCACTGAAAAGACATGGCTCCTGATTGCTAAAGTAAAGAATAATTCTACTGGCCGTAACTGGACTTATTTTACATTGATTGATCCAAAGTTCCCGGTGAATGGCCAGTTGAGAAACGGACCAGAAGTAGTGACAAAGAATTTTGTTGAGATAAACCGGCAGTATAAAGTAGAAGGAAGTGGCAGTGGTAAAACACTGAATGTTTTCTATTACAAACAAAAATTCCCAGCCGGGTCGCCACCTTTTGCAGAAAAAGAGAATAACAAGGCGGACCGTTTCATGTTTGCCGACTCTTCATTTTCCATTGCTTCAGGAGCGTCATTACTTCTGCAGGGAAAAGGATTATACCTCGTACAAGAGGACACAAACTCTGCCGAAGGATTTACTTTTCGGGCAGAAGAAAATACTTACCCGAAATTTACAAGGATGGATGATCTGACTGAGCCTATGGTCTTTGTGAGCACACGCGAAGAATACAATGAACTGCTCGCAGCAAACAATGAAAAAGTAAAATTCGATAAAGTAATTCTTGACATTACGAAGGATAGAGACCGGGCAAAAAATTTCATGAGGAGTTATTTTAAAAGAGTAGAACTGGCCAATTATTATTTCAATTCCTATAAAGAGGGTTGGAAAACCGATCGGGGGATGATTTATCTGATCTTTGGTGTTCCTGATGAAGTGAGTAGAAATGAAAGCGGAGAGGTTTGGTATTACAAGAGTTTTCAGTCCCGTTTTACGTTCGTCAGAACAGGTTCAGTATACGATCCAAATAACCAGGTCCTTTTGAGGAGTAAACGATTTACAGAAAAATGGTACAACACCATCGACCTGTGGAGAAAGAGTCGTTTCTAGGCAATCAATCTCCCGGTTTGCATTACCTTTGCAGCGTATGAGCTCATCAATGGACATGATCTTTGGTACGCGCGCGGTAATTGAAGCGATCCGTGCCGACCGTGAAATCGAAAAAATTTACATTCAGACC
>JBGATZ010000328.1:0-6151 GCA_044228905.1 Cyclobacteriaceae bacterium
GGATCACTTAAGTTGGAGTCCTTACCCATACCCAGGTACAATACCGGATTAACATGGATATCGAACTCAGGTATGTCTACATGAACCAGATCTGATTTTTTCTTATAGAAGTATTTAAGGAATGGCTTTTTGCTATCGCTGGTTATAGCACGACTCCATTCCCAGCTATCATTGCGCAGGTATTCGTAGTTAAACTGATCGGAAGTGGAGGTAAATACCTGATCTTTCTTTTGAAGTGAATCTACATAGGCGATAATGGCAGAACGTTTATACGGTTTGACAGAGGTAAAGAGCTCTGGGGCTATGCGTCCTGCTTTTATTTCGTAGCGGTCAATCCAATGATAATAGTCCTCGTTCAGGGGGGCATTGGTACTTTGAGAAACAGCGGAAAACGGATTGAAAAAGAGGAGGATTGCAGCGGTATATAAATGAAATTTCATCATGCCTGTTTTTGGAAAGATTACGGTGCGAAGCGTACTTTTAAAACCCTGATTTTGAAGCTTTTTAAGGGCTGCAATCGTTCAATTCGGGGCAAATTACGATGCCCCTATTTTTTTAGCAAATTCCATTTTCAGGCCCTTGTTATTTGTTGTACAATCCCTATTTTTGCAGTCCTTTAAGGAGAATTAATAGAAAAGCAATGAAAAAAGGCATTCATCCGGAATACAAAGAGGTGGTTTTTTGGGACACTTCAAGCGATTTTAAATTTTTGACTCGTTCAACTTCAGTTCCTAAAGAAACTACTACCTGGACTGATGGAAAGGAATATCCTGTAATTAAAGTGGAAGTTAGTTCTACTTCACATCCGTTCTTCACTGGAAAGAAGATGTTTTTGGATACTGCCGGACGTGTTGAAAAATTCCAGAAAAAATATCAGAAGAAATCATAAGTTATTTATTCTTAGCGGTTTTAAGCTAAAGGTCTCCTCTCAAAAGGGAGACCTTTTATTTTCAGGCTCATTTTAGCCTTAATTACCTACAGACTATTTTTGCGCGATGAATTTTATCCTGTTTGATGATCCTGTTATTCGCATCGATTTGCTGCCCTTTACTTTTACCAGGCCAGTAGCAACGATTCGTGTCGGGATACTTACGATCGCTGAGAAATGGGAGAAGATGCTGGGGCAAAAGGTATCCTATTCCACACAGGATTATCTCAGTAAAAAATTCAACACCACCATTACTTCTGACAATCTCTGGATCAACGGAGCGCTGTGCCCTGACGATCAATTGATTCAAACAATTCGCGAATTAAAATCCGGACAGGGATTATCTTATCAATCACGCATTCTTGCATACCGCACTCCTGAAGACGAAATACCAGAAGTAATCACGGGAACCATAACTGAGTACAAAGGTGAAATTGCACTGATCGATAAAGTCTGGAAAATATTTCAGACCAATGGAGCGCAGATTCGGAAGGATTTTCAATTGATCACCAGGGGCAGAACGTCAGCACCTATTGCTGATAAACACACGCGCACTTATAACGAGGAGAATATTTTTCTGGAAGAAGGCGTATCCATTCGGGGAGCATTGTTGAATGCCGAGAACGGACCCATTTACATTGGGAAGAATGCAATCGTGCAGGAGGGGGCGTTGATTCGCGGACCATTTGCTATGGGAGAAGGGGCACATATTAACATGGGAGCAAAGATTCGTGGTGACGTTACCGTGGGACCTTTTTCTAAAGTAGGGGGTGAGGTGAGTGCATCGGTTATTTTTGCTAATAGTAACAAATCACACGATGGCTTCCTGGGCTGTTCTGTAATCGGAGAGTGGTGTAACATCGGAGCAGATACCAATACCTCTAACCTGAAGAACAATTATGACACTGTAAAAGTCTGGAATTACGGAAAGCAGGAGTTTGTAGATTCCGGATTGCAGTTTTGCGGGTTGATGCTGGGCGATCATAGTAAGTGTGCCATCAATACAATGTTCAATACGGGAACGGTAGCAGGTGTAAGTAGCAATATTTTTGGAGAAGGGTTCCCCCGTACTATTATACCTTCTTTCTCCTGGGGTGGTGCCAGCGGGTATGCTACCTATCAAATAGCTAAAGCATTTGAAACGGCATCTAAAGTTATGCAACGAAGAGGCGTTACTTTTGATGAAGTGGAGCAAGAGATACTAAAAAAAGTTTTTGAACTGACTTCAAAAGAACGAATCTGGGAAAAGAAAAATTAGCCAATGACATTCGCCTCAATACCTGGTTCAGCATACGTTAAGAAAAAACTGATTCAATCAGTGAGAGAAGGAAAGATGCCTCATGCCCAGCTTTTCGAAGGAAAAGAAGGCGCATTGAATCTTCCGCTGGCATTAGCTTATGCAGCTTATCTTCATTGCCAGAACAGAGGGGAAGAAGATATCTGTGGTACTTGTGCTGCTTGCAGCAAGAGTTTAAAATACATTCACCCCGACACAAGCTTTGTTTTTCCATTGGGAAATGTAAAAGGAGATAAAGATGAAGATCGCTTCAAGGCCGAAATATTGAAAACATGGAGGCAGTTTCTTCTGGAGCAACCTTTTGGTAATCTCAATGACTGGGCCAACTATTATGGTGGTGAAGACAAACAGGCAATCATTTCACGTGATGAAAGCAGGGAAATCATCAAGACGCTTTCACTAAAACCATTTGAGAGCCCGTTTAAGGTGATGATTATCTGGCAACCGGAGTACATGCATGCATCTGCAGCCAATGGTATTCTGAAGATACTCGAAGAGCCACCTCCCAATACTTTCTTTCTTCTGGTAACGAATTATGCAGAGCGACTTTTGCCTACGATTATTTCGCGAACGCAACGCGTATTGGTGCCGTTGCTCTCTGATGAAGAAATTGAAACGCATTTGAGAGAGAAAACTGAAGTGGAGGAAAACCGTATTTCCGAATTGGTGCAGCTTGCAGATGGAAATCTGAATCTTGCCCTGCATTTGATTGAACAGGAAGAAGACGGTAACCATGAACGATTCTCTACGTGGATGCGCGACTGTTTTAAAAAAGATTACGCTAAACTGGTGACCAAAGCAGATGAGTTTCATGAACTCGATAAACTTCAGCAACGCACTTTCCTGCAATACAGTTTGAGTATGATGCGTGAGGTGATTCTTTATCTCGGAGGCGCGAAAGAAATCAACCGCGCAAAAGGAAGAGAGTTGAAATTTGTTCAGGACTTCAGTAAAGTACTTGATGTGGATAAACTGGATAAAGCAAATCAATTGATTAATGAATCTGCCTTCTTTCTTGAACGCAATGGCAGCGCGAAAATGATTTTCCTGGACCTCTCTCTGCAATTGTCAAAGACCATTAATCCTTAAGAATTTCAATTTTATGAATAAACTATTTTCTGTCGTTGCTGTATTAGTGATTACGCTGATCAGCAGTTGCTCACCAAGGGGTAACGATTTTGTAGTTACTATCAAGACTCCTGAAGGAGAAATGATTGCTATTCTGTATGATGAAACTCCAAAGCATAAACAGAACTTTATCAAACTGGCGAAGGAACATTACTATGACAGCCTCCTGTTTCATCGTGTCATTGAAGGGTTTATGATTCAGGGTGGAGACCCTGACTCGAGAACCGCACAGCCGGGTCAGACTTTGGGAATGGGAGGACCTGGGTACACCATCGATGCAGAAATTAATCCTAAATTTTATCATGAAAAAGGCGCTTTGTCTGCGGCACGATTGGGTGACGAACAAACCCTCCCCGCGAAAGCATCTAGTGGGAAGCCGTCTCACATTGTACAAGGTATGATCGTACCCGTTAATAGTATCGAAGAATTACGCTACGATCAGGCGAAGCTGATGAGCGGCCTGCGCCAGATTCTGGCTAAGCCTGAGAATAAAGGCTTATTAGACTCACTCAATCAATTGTATATGTCTGGTGATGTTACCGGATACCAGCAAAAAGTATTCAGCCTTGCTCCAAGAGTTGAACGGGAAACATCCACAAAAATAATGAAAGTCATTTCTCCTGAGAAATCCCATGCTTATACCACAATGGGAGGAACACCAAGCCTGGACGGAGAGTATACTGTTTTTGGTAAGGTCATCAAAGGACTGGATGTAATTGATAAGATTGCTGCAAAGCCCCGAGATGGAGCAAATCGCCCATTGAACAATATTCGTATGGTTATTTCAGTTCAGGAGATGCCTAAACGGGAGATAGAAAAAATTTACGGTTATCAATATCCTTGATTAGCATGAAGATTTTAGTTACAGGAGCAAACGGTTTACTGGGGCAGAAGCTTTGTGTATTACTGGCAGAAGACGAATCCATAGAAGTCATAGCTACTACCCGTCATAAACTGAATTTTGACTTAACAAGAGGTTCTTTTACTTCACTTGATGTGACTGATCAGGCTTCAGTAAAAAGAGTAATCGGTGAAACAAAACCGGATGTAATCATTCATACTGCTGCGATGACTCAGGTTGATCAATGTGAAAGTGAACGTGAGGCATGCTGGTTGAATAATGTTGTTGCATTAGAACACCTGGTTAAGGCAAGTGAAGAAAACAATGCTCACCTTGTTCATGTATCCACTGATTTTATTTTTGATGGAACCCATGGTCCGCTTACCGAGGAAGCAACCCCCAATCCATTAAGTTATTATGGAGAAAGCAAGCTTGCTGCAGAGGAGATTGTGAAGAAGAGTAAGTCATCATGGTCAATTCTCCGCACGGTGCTTGTTTACGGTGTAACTAAAGATATGAGTCGCTCTAACATTGTACTTTGGGTGAAAAAGAGCCTGGAAGAAGGAAAGGTGATCAATGTAGTGAATGATCAATGGCGTACACCTACATTGGCCGAAGATCTGGCAATGGGTTGCTACCTTGCTGCGAAGAACAAGGCTCAAGGTGTTTATAATATTTCAGGAGATGAAATGATGACACCACATGACATAGCGATAGCTACTGCTACGTTCTTTAAACTTGACAAGTCATTGATTAAGACAGCTGACTCCAGCAACTTTAAACAACCAGCAAGGCGGCCTGCTAAAACCGGCTTTATTATTCATAAAGCGGAAAAGGAACTGGGATATCATCCACACACATTCATTGAAGGACTTTCTGTTGTAGCCAGTCAGCTACATTAGCTATTGTTTTTTGCTGCGCATCGCAATGTAATAGAAAGGTATTCCTATCAGTGTAATGATTAAACCCGGCCAGGTGAATTTGGGTTTATAAATGATGAGGAAAATACAGAACGCACTTCCCATCACGACATAGAGTGACGCCACCCATGGATAGCCAAATGCTTTATAAGGTCTTTCCGCATCAGGCATTTTCTTTCTCAAAACAAATATTCCAAGAATAGAAATAACATAAAACATAATCACTACAAACGATACCATGTCAAGTAAATCGCTGTAACGACCACTTAAACACCAGATACACGCAAGCACACATTGGGACCATAGCGCCCATTGAGGTACCGAGAAACGGTTCAATTCTCCTGCCTGTCGGAAGAATAGCCTGTCTTTTGCCATGGCATAGTAAACACGGGCTCCAGATAGGATGAGGCCGTTGTTACAACTGAATGTGGATATCATAATCATTAATGCAATCACGATTGTTCCGATCGAACCGAATATATAACGAGAAGCATCTACGGCAACCCTGTCCTTTGCTGCAAACGCAATTTCATTGAGAGGAAGTACGGCAGTGTACATGAGATTTGTAAGATTGTAAATCACGGCCACAATCAACGTTCCGAAAAATAAACTTAATCCAAGATTGCGTTCCGGATTCTTTACCTCTCCCGCAATGAACGTGACATTGTTCCACGCATCACTGCTGAACAGGGAACCGGCCAATGCGGAAGCAAGAGCTCCAAACATCGCCATAGTGGAGTATTGCTCAATTGTTCCATCAGCATTTAGTTTGTGTATGTCCCAGGCATTTGTCCAGTTTGCCTCCCATACGTCACCCCGCATCATGATAAAACCAAACGCGATCAATGCGAATAAGCTTGTGATTTTTATCACCGTAAATGAAGTCTGTATGATTTTCCCGCCCTGGATACCGCGCGTGTTGATAAATGTGAGTAGTACGATCACACCAATGGATAACATTTGTGCAGGTGAAACTTTTAGAAATCCGAAATCAAGCAATATCAGATCTTCACTTACTGCAGGGATCAGGTAGGCCG
>JBGATZ010000329.1:0-5552 GCA_044228905.1 Cyclobacteriaceae bacterium
TATAAGTGGCAAAGAAATCCGGTCGTACAATTTCTCTGCCCGCTGAGAAGGAAGAAGCTGATAAATTCCATAGAGAATAAATGAAGTATAAATCACTCCCCAGATAGAAAAAGCATATCCTGCTGGAGTAAATAAACTGCCATGCTTTTCCGTTATTGCTTTAATATCTCCATGAGGTAATAAACGTTCGGAGAGAAAGTTAAAACCGGTATTTAAAAGAATGGCTGCCAGTGCAATCCATCTTGCGATTTGCATTCTGTCTTGCTTCATAAAAATGATCTTTATTTAACTATTGCTGGGGTTTCACCGGCCGGTTAGCTGTTTCCTTACTTTTAGTTTTTATGAAAACATATTTTAAACGTTCTAAGTGAGGAGTTCCTTTAACGATAAGAGTCATCGTATTATCCTGGAACATTACACTCCACTCGACCGGATTGGCCAGATCAAAATCACTTTGCAAATAGATAGCGTGGCTACTTTCATTCACACGATACGAGCCAGAATCCAGACTTTGCTTGCCTGTCTCACTTCTGTAACGGCCCTTTTCAGTAAACTCGATCCACTGAACCGAAAGTGAATCTTTCCTCGTTACATCCTGGATTCCGTTAAAGATGGTTTGAAGCCTCCAGGTACCTGCGATATCCGCAAATAGTTTTTCAGTTAATTTCTTGTTCTGCCCTTGACCTGAAATTGTTATCAAGAAAATTAGTGATGATAATAAGGTGAGGAATAAAATGGCTCTCCGTTTCATAAATATTCGTGTTGCATACAAACATTGAGATTAAAATTTTAATGCCGACAACCGATTGTGCAACTAAAATTCAGTCACCGCTAATCCATTCATTTTCAATTTGTTTCAATGCAACTAAAAACTACAGTCCCGGATCCCAAACTGTAGAAAGAACTTATTCCTGCGGCAGAATTATCAAAAATCATACACGAAGTCGTGTGGAAATAAGAATTATGCTTTTTGGAATATGAAAAGATTGTATTTTCGACCCAAGGAATATTTACCTGATGAAACCTGGCCGAACGGTTGTCCTTATTGATGACGACCACGATGACTACGAAATCTTCACCATGGCATTGAGTGAAGTTGATTCGTCAATCCACTGTATCTATTTTGATTCTGCAAAAGAAGCGCTGGCAAAACTTACTGCACCCGGAGCAGTAGTACCCGATTACGTTTTTCTTGACCTTAATATGCCTGGCATGACCGGACTTCAGTTCCTGGAGAGTATTAAGGGCACAGCCGCGGCTAACCTGAAAATTATCGTTTACTCTACAAGCATTTTACCAGCACACCGGGAGAAAATTCAAAAATTAGGCGTGCATAATTCATTCATAAAACCTTTTTCACACCAGGAACTGATCAAAATTCTCAGCAAAATCCTGGCCGGATCGGGAAGCCAATAAATAAAAAAGCAAGGGCCTACCCCTTTCTAAATAATTTCTTGAAGAAACCTTCTTTCTTTTTCTCTGCTCCAAACACCTCTTTGTTATCTTTTTTCTTTTTACCAAAGATCTTTTCTATAAAGGTCTTGTCTGACTTATATAAATCGCATGACAGCCTTCTCTCAAGATTGTCTGGTAAGGAATTGAAACGAGCAGTA
Organism: Cyclobacteriaceae bacterium; assembly: GCA_044228905.1. Lineage (GTDB taxonomy): Bacteria > Bacteroidota > Bacteroidia > Cytophagales > Cyclobacteriaceae > ELB16-189. Next base: position 1,614 of record JBGATZ010000329.1, read on the forward strand.
GTGATGCCCACAAGCTCTTTATCCTTGTTGGCTTGTTGATAAAAACTAGCCACAATGGGCAGCGCGGTTCGCGCTCCTTGTCCCAAAGCAGTAGTTCTGAATCTTATTCGCGGGTCGTCCGCACCCACCCAGGCACCGATTACCAGTTTGGGCGACATGACCATAAACCAACCATCTGCATTAGATTGCGTGGTGCCGGTTTTACCAGCCAGATCATTAGACACACCATATTTTGTTCTGAGACTTGCGCCCGTTCCCTCATTGATTGTTCGCTTCAGCATTTGTACAACCAATTGTGTTGTCTCATAAGACATAACCCGATCACCCGATTCAGGTTCAAATGATGCCAGCACGGTTCCCTGTGAATCGGTTATAGAAGTGATATAAAATGGTTTGACTGACGTTCCTCCGTTGGCAAGACAAGCATACGCAGTCACCAACTCGGTCATGGAAATATCTGCCACTCCGAGTGCCAATGAAGGAACAGCCGGCATGTCGCTCTCAATGCCCATCTTATGAGCTAATGAAATGGTATTACTTATTCCTGCTTTCTCCAGAATCTTTACGGAGACTGTGTTAACAGAATAGGCCAAAGCTCCTTCCATTGAAAATTTCATATCATAATGTTCTCCTCCTGTATTCTGAGGAGTCCATTCCTCCATGTTTGTATAAGTGGTTTTCTCGGCAGATGTATATTCGCAAGGCTTCATACCTTTTTCAATTGCAGCGGCATACACCAGTGGTTTAAAAGTAGACCCTACCTGTCTCCTGGTACTTTTTCTCACGTGATCGTATTGGAAATAATTATGATCAATACCCCCTACCCATGCCTGGATTGATCCTTGTTTCGGATCGATTGCAAGCATGCCTGCATTAAGAAATGAGAGATAGTGTTTGATCGAATCCATCGGGCTCATGTTCACTTCCTTCTCTCCATCCCAGGTGAATACAGTCATTGTTAATGGGGTCTCCATAATTCTTTTTATTTCCGCGTCTGACTTGTGGCTTTCCTTCAATCTCCTGTAGCGATTCGATTTTTTCACCGCATCGGTAAGGCTTTCAGGTTGCAGATCCCACGGCTTCTTCGTGTTCCAGTGTTCATTAAATTTATTCTGTATTTCAGTCATCTTAATTTTCACTGCTTCTTCGGCATACTGCTGTAATCTCGAATCAATGGTCGTATAGATTTTCAATCCATCGGTGTACAATTGATACTCTTCACCGTCTTCATTTTTATGCGTCTTACACCAGTCGATCAGCTCCTGTCTGATGAATTCGCGGAAGTAAGGTGCCATGCCACTATGATGAGTAATACGATTATATGTTAGTTTGATGGGTGATAATTCAAGCGAATCTGTTTGCTGATCCGACAATTTCCCATGCCTATTCATCTGATTCAACACTACATTTCTTCGAATCCTGGACCGATCAGGAAAGATACGTGGGTTGTAAGCATGTGTGGCTTTCAACATTCCCACCAAAGTCGCACCTTCATCGATAGAAAGTTGTTGAGCAGGCTTGGAATAGAATCGATGTGAGGCGGCCTCTAATCCATATGTGTTATCCCCAAAGGGGACAGTATTCAAATACAACAAAATAATTTCCTTCTTGTCATACACCTTCTCCAGGCGTGAAGCAATGATTATTTCACGGATTTTATTGATCGGCAGCGAGAGAAGCCAGTAATTTTTTCTCGGATATAGATTTTTGGCCAACTGCTGAGTCAACGTGCTACCCCCGCCCGATGATTCCTGGCTGAGCAAAACAGATTTGAAGGCTACTCGAAACAAGCTCTTTATATCGACAGCGTCATGTTCATAAAACCGCACATCTTCTGTTGTTACTAATGCATCAATCACATGCTGCGGAAGTTGTGCATATTCAATATCCGACCTCTCTTGTATAAAGTATCTTCCCAGCAGAACGCTATCTGCGCTGTATACTTCAGTAGAAACAGGATTCTTTACTGCCCGTAATTCGTCTCTATTCGGCAGTGATCCCAATAGACCACTCCAAACTAAAACAACAAGAAGAAAAACGGCTAAAACACCAACAACTCCCAGAGCAGAAACACCAATCAGTATTTTCTTAAACACTGATTGTCTCTGGAAAAACTCTATATACTTACTAATAAAGGCTCTCAAGCGTGTACAGGGTAGAATAACTAAAGAAAGAAAAACTATTTCGCCAAAAAAGATGACAACATCCAATGATGTTTTTCTATGGAATGAATGAATACTTTCACCATCTCTTCCGTTCCGGAATCGCCCTCTTTAACAGAAACTTCCACACTTGAAAACATAGCATCCAAAAGAATAGTATAGTCATTCAATAGCTCCCTCACCATCAGGTCCGAAGCCATATCCGTTCCGGTTTCCCTGATCGTGGATACCTCAAGGTATTCCTTCATTGTACTTAAAGGCGTTTTCCCAAATACACGAATACGTTCTGCGATCTCATCAATACTTTCCAGCGCTTCAGTATATTGTTTTTCAAATTGCTCATGCAAATCGAAAAAGTCAGCTCCCTTCACATTCCAGTGGTAATTTCTCAGCTTCTGATAATGAACACTATAATTTGCAAGCAATTCATTTAGCGCCTGAGTGATCTTTTCTGTTTCTTTAGTAGACCAACCCAACTTAACAGGTTTTGATTTAGCCAATCTGTTATCCAACTGTGTCTGTGCGACATTTTGCGGTGCTGCTACTGTGCTCATATATTTATTAGTATAATGATGGTTTCTGTTTGAATTAATTTCAATAATGATTCCAGGGAAAAAGACTCTTTGACACGGAAATCATGAATCCGGCAGAGGAAAAAAATACCCAAAATGGGTACATTTTATTCAAAATGTGATTCAAAATGGGTTTTTTCAATGGCACGTGAAATGCAAAACGATCACATAACTTATTAACACGATCCTTTTACAATGTCTTTCAGCCCAGAATCAGAAGAAGCACAGTTTGTTCAACTCATCAAGAAGGAGCTTTCATTTAAAACTTCAGAAGAAGTAGTGCCCAGAATCATCGCTGTTCTGAGAACTTTCCGAGAAACATTATCCGAGCAACAGGCAACCGTTATTGTTAACGAGCTTCCGGATTATTTTAAAATTGCATTTATCACTGACTGGCACTATTCGGAACAACACGTGAAGATTGATTATCTCGACCAATTTGTAGATTTGCTTCTCTCCCGTGATAAGCAGAAGCTATTTAAAAGCGAAGTGGAAGCGTTGTCGGTTTCCATTCTGGTCTTTAAAAAACTCATTGAGTTATGTGATCAGTATACAAAGTCAAGACTGACAATATTTAGCCCATCTGTTTTCCAGGAGATTAACACCGTACCCTCTGAAGGAGCTGCTGCCTGATTACTACACCCCACAACTATGAAGCCCTTAAAAGTCAGGAGGAAAAGAATACTCATTACATTGTCTGTCATCTCGACAATCGTTTTTCTTTTCTTTGGAGCGAGGTATTTTATTTTCCGGCTAATACGAAATTCGCTTCATGACCGTGTGGAGACCTTACGCAAAGACGGTATACTCATTTCGTTTGACAGTGTTAATCTTGATCCATGGAATGGGCACATATTCGTTAAAGACCTTAAAGTAGTCCTCAGAAAAGACAGCACGCTGAATGATATTGAAGCATCCACACGTTTATTCCAGATTAAGGGTGTTGAGATTTTACCATTTTTATTGAAAAAAAATCTTAACATCAAAGACATTGCATTAACGGATCCTGAGATCATCTACCGCACTCACTCTTCACCGCCTGATAATAATACAGCTAACAAAAAACTGGCTCTTCAAGGAGTAAGCGTGAGTCATCTGCAATTGCTGAATACTGCTGTATTAATTAAAGACAGCACAGCCACTGACACTACCGCCCAACTCTCTATGGACATAGACGTCAGAAAAATTGCATTGCGCAAACAAGG
>JBGATZ010000330.1:0-5529 GCA_044228905.1 Cyclobacteriaceae bacterium
GCTCCATATCAGGCACTACGGTTTCTTCATAACCCCAGATGCCTTCGAAGACTTGCTCTTTATTTCTTAGTTTTTTAATCAGATTTTCGCGCAGCTCCTCTTTGATAGTTTTACTCTGGTAACCAGCGGCTTTTAATTGCCCCAGTGTTTTTATTTTTGAATGATCCATCTGTTCAGTTATCTGTTAATAATTATTGATCAATTGCGATTGATATTAATCTACAATTAACTACTTATAAATTCTTACTTCTGTTTCTTTTAAAATCTTCAAATACGAGGTTCCCTAATCCTTGCAAGCTACTATAGTATGCATTGCCATTGTTTGCTTTGGTGAAATCTCTGACAAAAGCTTTCAGATAAGGGTCGGTTGCAATCATGAAAGTAGTAACCGGAATCTTTATTTTTCTTAACTGAGAGGCGAGATTTAATGTCCTGGCGAGAATCTTGCTGTCCAGTCCAAAGCTGTTCTTATAATACTTGATCCCTTCTTTGATACAGGTCGGTTTTCCATCGGTGATCATGAACACCTGCTTGTTTGGATTTTTTCTCCTTCGCAATAAGTCCATTGCGAGTTCTAATCCGGCAACGGTGTTGGTGTGGTAAGGGCCAACATTTAAATAAGGGAGATCTTTGATTTCAATCTGCCAGGCATCATCACCAAATACAAGAATATCTAAGGTGTCTTTAGGATATTTCTTCGTGATCAGTTCAGCTAACGCCATAGCCACTTTTTTGGCTGGTGTGATACGATCTTCTCCATACAGAATCATGGAATGAGAAATGTCAATCATTAATACCGTGGAGGTTTGAGTCTTAAATTCGCTTTCGATTACTTCAAGATCATTTTCAGTCATGAAGAAATCTTCGAATCCGTGATTGATTTGAGCGTTCTTCAAAGATTCTGTCATTGAGATCTGCTCCAATGAATCTCCGAATTCGTAATCACGCCTGTCGGTTGTGGCTTCGTCTCCACGACCGCTGTGATTGGTCTTGTGTTCTCCGCCTTTGGATTTCTTTAGCTTACCAAAGATTTCCTCGAGTGCAGATTTCCGAAGATCCTGCTCTCCTTTTGCCTTGAGTTTAAATTCTCCTTTCGGCCCTTCATCTGTGATGTAGCCATTCTTTTTAAGATCTTCGATGAAATCACCAATACCGTATTTGTCATTGGAAAGATTATACTGTTTATCTACTTCGGTTAACCATTGCAGGGCCTCAGAAACATTTCCTGATGTAATAAGAACCAGCTGCATGAAGATTTTTAGCAATCGCTCGAAATCACTTTTTTCCCCATCAGGTGGAGGTGCATATTTACTAAATCGATGTCCGATCATGATTTTCTGTGAATAAAGGTCTATTACTCAAACCCACGATTGCTTGTTAATGTTCTTCAATTGTCTAAAATTTCACCTACGTAGATATAATGAGGGACTCTCATTCACGTTATTTTGAAGACCCATGTACCTTTTGGCTACGTAAAATAAAAAAAGTCACATTCAGACGGGGTAAGTTTGTATCGAAAATTTCAAACAAATGAAAAAGTCTATAGCAATTATCATCCTGGCTGGATCTACCTTATTGATGTCTTGTAGCGTTTACACTTGCCCTACGTATGCGAAAGCTGCGCCTAAAAAGGCAGTGAACGAAACCCGGTTATAAAAGAGCACATTCGGCTTTATGAGCAGGTTTTCCTTAGGGGGCCTGCTTTTATTTTTTATCTGACTATACCCACACCAGAAGAAGCCTTCTCCATGATCTTCTGATAGTAATTTTCGTACAATGGAAGAATGCGGGTAATATCAAATTCCTGTGCCCGCTTCAATGCACTCTCTTTAAATCGTGGAAGGTTGTCCTTATCTAAAATGAACAATGCTTTTTTAGTCATGTCCTCCACATCACCCACGTTGCTTAAAAAACCAGTAACTCCCTGAACGTTCAGTTCCGGAATACCACCAGTGTTAGATGAGATGATTGGTACTTCGCATGCCATTGCTTCCAAAGCAGCAAGACCAAAGCTTTCCTTTTCGGATGGCATCAGAAATAAATCAGCTACTGACAATACCTCCTCTACGGCTTCCAGTTTTCCAAGAAAGCGAACGTCATTACTGATATTCAATTCGCGACACATCGCTTCTGCATGTGATCGCTCCGGGCCATCGCCAATCATCAACAATTTGGATGGGATTTCTTTGTGAAGATTATTGAAAACATGAATGACATCTCCTATCCGTTTTACCGGACGGAAATTTGAAGTATGAACAATCAAGGCTTCACCGTTCGGACAGATTGCTTTTTTGAAGTGATCTTTCTTTTGCTTTTTGAATTTCTCCAGATCAATGAAGTTGGGGATCACTTCAATGTCGTTGGTGATCTTGAAGAACTGATAGGTTTCTTTTCGTAAATCGGCTGATACGGCAGTTACCCCGTCTGACTGATTGATACTGAAAGTAACAACAGGCTCGTAGGAAGCATCTTTACCAACGAGAGTGATGTCCGTTCCGTGCAGAGTGGTTACTACAGGAATAAAAATGCCATGCGTTTTTAAAATCTGCTTGGCCATATATGCAGCCGAGGCGTGGGGAATGGCATAGTGTACGTGAAGTAAATCCAGCTTTTCATTCATCACCACGCTCACCATTTTACTTGCCAGTGCAAGCTCATAAGGCGGGTATTCGAATAGCGGATAATTATGAAACTCTACTTCGTGGTAATATAAATTCTCATTCAGGAAATCGAGGCGGCTGGGCTGGCTGTAGGTAATGAAGTGAACCTTGTGCCCTTCTTTTGCCAGGGCTTTGCCCAGTTCTGTTGCTACCACACCGCTTCCCCCGAAGGTTGGATAGCACACAATGCCTATTGTCATCTGTTTCAAATTAAATCCTATTATTCCCTGAAATAAAATGGCTTACCTAAAGTTAGCAAGGTAGTACCACCTGGAGCGCCCATGATTAAACGTTTTGTTAAATCTCCGTTTTGAAATGGGTGTTTCGTTTTATTTCAAGGTTTTTATTAAAAATGTACAACCCGATTAAGGGCAGTTTAGTTTCGTTTCAGGGCTGATTTGAGCAATAATTAAACATTGCCTTGTAAATCACGTCCTGAATACGTGGACGGATATTGGCATTTAATAGTTTATTATTTGTCATATCGGGGTAAACTCTGTTCGAAAGAAAAATATACACCAGATTGAACTGAGGATCCACCCAGACACACGTGCCCGTAAACCCCGTATGCCCAAATGTTTGTGGCGAGGAAAAAAGAGAGGTCGGTCCGGCCGGATCGCTTTGTGTTGGCTTATCCCAGCCCAGGCCTCTGCGGCTGGTTTCAAATTGTTTTTCTGTGAAGAGCGTGATGGTTTCTGGTTTGAAAAACTGAACGCCACCGTAGTGCCCTTTGTTAAGCCACATCTGGGCCAGTTTGCCCAGATCATTAGCATCGCTGAATAATCCGGCATGCCCGGCAATTCCTCCGTGCATGGCGGCACCCTGATCGTGAACGTAACCGATCAACAATCTCTTCCGGAAGAGGATGTCATTTTCTGTAGGAGCGATTCGGTCTGCCGGGAATTTCCTTCGCGGTAGATATCCAGTGGTATAAGATCCTAGTGGTTCGTATAAATTCTGTTCAAGAAAATCTTCGATTGGTTGATTCAACAAACGCTCAGCCAGATGCTGCATGATGTAAAAACCCATATCACTATAACGATAGTCGTAGGGAGTACGCGCAACTTTTTCTCCAATTTTTGCTTTGATGATCCATTGCCATAAGCTGTCTTTCATGTGCTTGAAGGCAAACAAACTGTCTGCAACAGGGAATGGATAATCCGGTGTTTGCGTTTTGTTGTAATAGAAAGGTAGTACGGTTGACTCTTTTGTGATCCCTGTTGTTGTGGTTGACCAGAATGGAAGGAAAGGCCAAAGCCCCGCCTGGTGTGTGAGAATGTCCTTAATGACAAAGTCTTTCTTATTGGAATTCTTTAGCTCAGGTAAGTAGTAAGAGATTTTTTTATTGATGTCAATCAATCCTTTCTCCTGCATGAACATCACGGTTTGCAGGGTGGCGGAAACTTTAGTTACTGAAGCAAGGTCATAGATTGTTTCATCGGTTACGGCTGCTTTATTATCATACGTCAGCCAACCGAATGATTTATCGTAAATTACTTTCCCGTCTTTCGCTACAAAAACATGACAGCCCGGAGTTGCTCCGATGTCAATGGCTTCGCGGGCAATAGATTCGATTTGAGAAAGCACCTTGCTGTCCAGTCCGGCTAATTCAGGCAATGTGTAAACGAAACGATCGTGCGAAGCAGTAAGCAGACCTTCTCCATCTTTAAAATAAGGAGAAGGCTTGATTGGAAAAACTCCTTTTGACTTCATTCCTCCGAAGATGATCTGAGCCGTCATCTTGGGAATCAGATCTTCATCCGTGTATCCAACAATTAATGTGTTGAGTTCTGTGTAATTTTTTAGCGAATAGGGATCGCCAAAATGACAGAGGATGACCTGATGGTTTGCAGATAGTTTTCTTAACAGAGGGATAATGTTCCATTCGAAGGAAGAAGCCAGAGGGAAAATGCTTACCACGATAATGTCCTGCTGATCTAACTTTAGTCTCAATCCAACGGTATCCTGTAAGGTTCTTACCGTAATCTTCTCGAATTCCGCATACTTGCTTAGATAATGATTGAATTCGTTTTGTTCTTCTTTGCCAATCACCAATGATGCAAATCGTTTTCCTTCAATAGCTTGTATGGGGATAATTCCAGCTGAATTTTTCACCACAGTTACAGCAGATTCAGCCACTTTATGTTTCAGGAGCTGAGCTTCAGTTGAATTTAATCGCTGAAGGAGATTGTCGCGATTGATGATTTGTTTCTGGCTCAATCCCACATCATACTTGGCAGCAAGAATTCTTTTTACGGTTGCATCCAATTGTGTGGAGAGCCCTGGATTCTTTTTGAATGCCTTCAGTATTTTTCTGATCGAAGCATTCATGTTTTGCGGATCAATCAATATGTCGTTGCCTACCTGGAAAGCAAGTAACTCTGTTTCTCCTCCACGTTTTTTATCAGAAATTTTTTGAAGGTAAGGAATGTTAGTGAACGTAAGACCATCGAATCCTAATCTCTTTTTTAAGATGTCGCTGATGAAAAGCTGAGACAATGATGCAGGCACGGATTGTTTCTTATCCAGTAACGAAAAATGAAGATTGGTTGTGAGCATTCCTGGAACACCTGCTTTGATCAATCTTTCATAGGGATAGAAGTCGAGGGTATACAGTTGATTGATGTCAAAATAAACGGTGCTGTCTCCCTTTTGATTTTTCTTTTTCTTCTTGGGCGGCAATAAGATTTTATCTTTTTTCTCATTGGGAAAATGTTTGGCGACAGCGAGAATATTTTCACTCATTAAGCCCTTCATATAAGCAACCGACTTGTCGGCCACTCTTACTTTATTATCACCAAAACAGGAAAGGGAAACCGGATATGTTTCGTCTTTGATATCCAGATCTGCATTGGGGGCAAAGTTGAGA
>JBGATZ010000331.1:0-5567 GCA_044228905.1 Cyclobacteriaceae bacterium
GAAAGCGGCAATGATTTTCTCCGGGGACTGTTTTTTAATACTTTGTGCATTCGCGCCACCTGATCCTTGGTGAATACATTCATGCATTCATCATAAGAATAGTCCATGTAATTTTCAATCATTGCTTTGCGTCCGTCACAGGCTGTGTGATTTGAATCGCACGCATTACCTGGTGATGCTACTGGTGGTGTGTCGTTACAGAAGTCGGTGTAAGCACAATCGTTCAGCGGCCCGAACGTATGCAACAGCCCCAGGAAGTGACCCACTTCGTGAGTTAGTGTTCGTCCTTTATCCTGGTGAGGAATCGTATTGACCTCACCGATGCCAAAATTAACTGCGTTGATCAATACACCATCTGCTTCCGGCGTGTTCTGGTCCGGCAGTCCTTCGAGGTCTGAAACCGGGAATGTGGCTTTACCGGAATAGATCCCCTGAAACCCGATATCCCAGCACCAGATGTTCAGATAGTGTTCGGGATCCCAATAGCTATATCGTGATGCCAGTGTAATAAAGTCAGCTGCTCCAGGTGATGGTTGGATTAGATTTTTGTCTACTCTTACTATTCCGTTGGTCGGATTTCCTTGTGGATCGGTTTGAGCGAATACAAATTCTATTTGTGTGTCGGCACCGTCCGGGTGTTGATTGAAGCCCGGGGTTCCTGCTTTTCTTCTGAAATCTTCATTGAGGATTCTGAGTTGTGCTTCAACTCTTTCCTGTGAAAAATTAAAACCCTGGCCTACCGGTTCACCGGAGTGGATGATGTGGACCACCACCGTAATCCGGCAGACTGAATTTTGTCTTGCAGCGGAATGAGCGGGAAGAGATGAAATCCATTGTTCGAACTCATCACTCTTTTCTATTCGGTTAATCTCACAGCGGTCATTGCTCTCCCTTATGTCCTGTGGAAGTGCAGGAATCAGGGCAGCGATAAAGAAGACAATGAAGCAGGTGCGCATGGTGTTTTCTTTTCAATCAAATCTTAGACAAGTAAAGAACGACACGGGTTGTAGTGCCGGCCTTTCTTTTATCACATCTTCACCGTGCTGATCGGTTTCGCTCGGTAGTCTATTGCATCGTACTATTCGTTTTCCCTGACGGCTGACTTCTGTATAGCTCGTATTCAGCCATATCATGATATCCGAACACTTCGATCTCCGGATAATCATTTACCAGCTTACGGATTTTATTCAGCGTGGCTATTCTCATTTCATTGTCATCCGCTCTCATTTTGGCCAGTTCATTGACGGGATGTTGGCTCGTATAAAGTTCCAGCCTCAGGTAATAAGCGTCTGCGATATAGAATAACCATCCGTTCTTTTTTTCAATAAGTACTCCACAATGCCCAAGCGTGTGTCCGAAAAGAGGAACCAGAAAGACATTTGTGCGCAGACTGGAATTTACTTTGCGTGCTTCAAATCCAAACCAGTTCACAAAGGTTTTGGAGTAGGTGGTGATTACCGGATGATGTGCTAAAGGTGCCTGAAGGTAGCGCGGATTTCCGGAGTGAAAGTTTTCCCATTCTTCTTCCGCCACATGAACGATTGCCTGAGGAAAATCAGCCAGTCCTCCGATATGATCGTTGTCCAGATGTGACACGATACAGTCCGTGACTTTACCCGGATCCAGTCCCAGTTGTTCTATCTGCCTGATTGCCGTTTGACTTTCATTGAAGCGATATCCCACCAAGTCAATCAATGGCTGGCCGATTCGCTCTTCGGGTTGTTTTATATCCAGCAGTCCGATTCCGGTATCAATTAAAACGAGGCGATCATTTTCTTTCAACAGCAGACAATGTCCGCAAACATTTTCAGACAAAGGGGAAACGATTTTAACACAGTTCAGGTGATGTATTTCCAGCATAATTCAATTTTGGGACAAAGTTGCCGGAAATGAGTTGAGCGGTTTAACAGGTTTGTTGCATGATGGCCCATTCTTGTTGCATGGTCACATGGATAGCAATTTGGGTTCCATGTGAACGTTCATTGATCTCAAAGAGACAGACTTTATATGAACGCTTTTATAAAAGCCAGCGCCATTCTATTTATTATATGGTTATCGCAGTGCCGTTTATGTAGTGCACAGAAAAACGGGAGGCGGTCTTATGATAAGATCAGTTATGCGGTGCTGTTGAGCGGAGGCAGGTCTGTTTTTAATGTGCACGGATCATCCTATTCTCCCCGCTACCCTACTGTTGAGTTGCGTGCAGGAGGAGTGCTCATCAAACCATTGGGTAATCAATTGAAGTTGCGAGCCGGTGTTGAAGTCAGCTTTAAGAGGAAAAGGGATTCTTATTTTTATGGCCCGGGTGGAATCTACACCCGACAGCGCAATGTAAATCTGATGTTGGATGATGCATCCAGTAAGCGTCACCATGTTTCAGTAAACATTCCTCTTCAATTCGATTACCAGCTGCCTTATCTCAATTGGTCGGTTGGGGGCGGTGCGTGTGCACGCTTCTGGAATTTTCAAAAAGGATATATCGATGGGCTGGCCTCACGAAAGGAATGGGGTATACGGTCAGCAATTTATCGGAAAATCAGTCCGCGACTGAATGCGGGGGCCGATTTCTATTGGGGGCTGAGTACGATTTATTTCGGTTCTTCCCGGATAAAGGTTACCAATCAATTCATGCAACTCCGTGTTGAGTATCTTTTTAATTGAGCAGATCGCCAGTTCACTTAACGCATTTGAAACCTGTGGTTGTATCATTAACCAATATTTTAGTTGCATCGACAGTGTCTGTGGCAATGGCATAACTTAAATCCCGAATGCTCTTTCCATCTTTGCTAAAAAGATAAACTCATTCCCCATGAAAAAATTCGAAGACTTGAAAAGACTTATCGCTTCCCTGGAGGAAGACATGGACAAATTTTATAACAAGCAAAACAATGCTGCCGGCACACGCCTGAGAAAGTCGATGCAGGATCTGAAGGCCCTGGCCCAGGAAGTGCGGATCGAAATACAGGAAGCCAAAAGCAAAGCATGATGCAAGTCCGCTGTTGGCGTATTTTCTTTTTTATCTCCCTGTTGCTGATCACCAACGAAATAATTGCGGGAGTTGTTGGTGATCCTCCCCACAAATACCGGAAGCTGCAATCCTACCTGGATGAGGCTACCACTAACGTACTTTCATGTGTCGTAACGGTGATCCCAGGCACGGAGAATGGGTTGCACATTCAGGTTACGCTGATGTGGAACATAAACAGGCTCTTGACCGTGATGCCATTTTTTCGCTGGCCAGTGTGGGCAAGATGTACAATGCCGTTGCGGTGATGAAACTTGTTGAGGACGGCAAACTAAAACTCGATGATCTGATTTCTGCTTACCTGCCTTCTGAAATCATTACGTCTCTGCCGCATGCGAATCAGGTGACTATCCGGCAATTATTGAGGCATGAATCCGGATTTTACAATTACGAGACGGACCCGGAGTTAAACCGTCTTTACCTTAGTGGTCAATTGGATCTTGACACCCTGAGTCACCTGAATGCATTGCGCAGATATGTTTATGGTAAACCATCCAGCTGTCTGCCGGGCACGGAGCATCAATACAGCAGCACGAACTATGTTTTACTGGCCCTGATTGTAGATTCACTGGTTAATGAGGGGCATTCGGTTTATTTAAGAAATCTTCTTCGTGATTACGGATTTACGCACACGTATTATCGTCAAACCCCTCCTGATCATGGAGTTCATTACTATGGCGATCTCAATCAGGACGATAAAACAGAAGATATTACCAGACAGGTAATAGAGACGACCAACTGGTTTATCGGAGATGATGGGATTTATGCTTCCATAGCAGATGCTGCTCATTTTATTCAGGCGCTGATGGGTGGCAAAATCCTGAATGAACGATCTCTTAAAGAGATGAAAACCTGGGATCGCAAGAAAGATCCGGAATACGGTCTGGGGTTGATGGTTGATAAATCCTATCCTTACCGCTTATCGATCGGTCATGGAGGAAGAGGAATTGGGGCTACTGTTGATCTGTATTATTTTCCTAAACAAGATCGTACTGTCGCCTTATTTTGTAATTCGGGGTTACGAGGATCTCCTCAGGCAGTCCGAGCGTCTTATCGTAAAATGAGAGCGCAGGTCATTAAAAAACTTTTCGGTCTGTAAATTTCTGAATATCCATAAGGTAAGGCAGGAAGCAGGATGATCGCTGCTCCTGTTTTATTTTTTCATCCTATCCTTTTGCTGGCTGACGTTGCTGTGTATTTCATCTTTCGTCTAAAGGCCATGAGATGACTTTTGCCTGTTGTCAGATCGTATCCTTCCATTAACCTCTCCAGCCGGTTACCCTTTGTATTTTGTTGATTCATTTATGCGTTGACCCGCTGATGTAACCGGTTTTATGGGCCGATCAGAATTTATTTTTCCTTAATTAATCCATTCTATGCATCAGGAACTGAAATGCATCCTAGTTACCTGAATTCGCAACGAGATTATGCCTCTTTCGTGAGTACCTGACACACGAGAATGGGATGAAGGACAGTTTATCATTCGTTCACTAAAACAAATTATTAATGAAAAACAAACTGTTATTTTTTTTTCTGATTGTCTTCTTTATGGCCGCCTGCGATGAAGAAGAAAAAATGATTACAGAACACAAAGTTCAATTCGGAATTTCCGCCTCTTCTGCGGGAACGTCAAGTGCAGGGCGTTCGTTCAGCGCCGGGTCCCCTGCCAAAGTTCTGGTTACAGTTACTGACAGTACCGGTACCCCGGTTGCTGACCGTGAGGAGTTGACGTTGTATCTGTTTGGCGATCGCTATGTATCTTCCCCATTAACGTTACGTGCTTCTTCGGGCGGGTCTTACCGGCTGACTGAGTTTTTTGTTTTGGGTACTGATCAGGAAGTGATTTATGTGACTCCCAAAGAAGGAAGTGACATGGCTCACCTGGTTGCCGACCCGCTGGCGATTTCATTCCATGTAACGCAGGATGAGATTACTACGGTTACTCCGGAAGTCATTGATGTAAACAAAAGCACTGATCCGGAGAAATACGGATATAGTGTATTCAGTTTCAACGTCGTAAAAACGATTGAAGCTATTTTCTCGTCGTTCATTAAAGGCTCTTCCGGTTTTGAATTAACGTCATCTCATATCCGAATTGAAGGACGCAGAGACAGCACTTCATCAGATACCACGCTGTGGGTTTATGAAACGGAGCTTGGAGCCAGAGCTAATCTGCTTCAGCTTAAGACTGCTTCCACTTATCGTATCACAGCCAGCAAGCCGGGATATGATACGTTGATCAAAACCATTACGCTTTCCGATTCACTGCCGCTGCCTGTTTCTCTTTACTTTAAAGAACAGCAAAAAGATTCTGCGCTGGTGGTTACCCAGCTTCAGCCGTTCAGTGTCCGACCTGGTGAGATCATCGATTTGAGAGGACGCAACTTCGGTTCACCCGGAGATTTTGTACGAATCGACATCGAGGGTCAGCCGATGAATATGGTATCGGTTATCTCTGATGAGCATCTGATAGCGCAGATTCCTTTGCATCTGAACCTTCCCGGACCATTTCCACGCGGGGTTGCGCTGACCATTTTCAAAA
>JBGATZ010000332.1:0-5480 GCA_044228905.1 Cyclobacteriaceae bacterium
ATCGGTGCTTTCAAACACCTGGTTGCCCCAGCGGTTGTAGATGCGTACGCTTTCAAACTTACCGGTGCAATTATCCGGAGGTAAGATATTGATGAGCTGACCCGTTTGTTCGTCACGGATTTCCATCGCGTAGTAATCATTGATATTGTCATCATTGGGTGTGAATACATTGGGAGGTGCGAAGCGTTCTTCCCCCTGCCCCACATCGCTGATTTTTATTTTTATTTCTGCCGAGTCTGCTTTTGTATTGAAGCATTTATTGTCTTTCAATAAAAACGTAAACGTATAGTTATTTTCGTATACGTCATTCTGAAAGATGGTGCATTCGGGATTCCATGTGAATGTACTTTTCACGGAGCCCAATCCTGCCGCCTTGGAAAAGGTATATCCTTCGGGAACATAATCACCTGCAGCGTCCGTTAATTCCAGCGTTAATGAATCACGCTTCGGAGTGATGTCGGCATCTGTTCCTTCCAGCTCCAGGATGATTTGCTTGCCCGGAGCAGCCTCCACCTGGTTGTTGCTGAACGTCACTTCCGGATTTTTACTGGTGATGGTGAGCAACGGTTTTGAGTTATCGGGAGGAAGAATTTTTACTTCCACTTTCACCGTATCGGTTTTCACGAGCTTGCATTTATTGGTATTGTCGATGGCTACGAACGTAAAGTTGAAAACATCTTTTTTGCTGAGGTCGAGTGTTTTGCAATTGAGATCCCATTGAAAAAGCGACTTCGCAATTCCTACACCCAGCTTGTCGGAAAATTTGATACCATAGTCGCTCGCTTTGAAACCGGTGGTAATCATCTGTAATGAAACGAAGTCATTGTCAACCGCATCGGATGCGGTGACATTAAATGTAAACGACTGATTGATTTTTCGTTCCAGTCCTTTGATCTCTGTTGCGGATGGATCAGCGAGATCAGTATACACTACCGGATCGGCATTGCCCGGAAGCAATACGCTTAAATTAAACTCTGCTCCTACGGGATCATTCACTTT
Organism: Cyclobacteriaceae bacterium; assembly: GCA_044228905.1. Classification (GTDB taxonomy): domain Bacteria; phylum Bacteroidota; class Bacteroidia; order Cytophagales; family Cyclobacteriaceae; genus ELB16-189. The sequence continues at coordinate 1,000 of JBGATZ010000332.1, forward strand.
GCATTTGTCTTCATCGTCTATGAGTATCTTCAGTTTGAACCCCGTTCGTTTAGTGAAGTTATAGATGTCACAATAGGCATCCCACGTGACCCGCCCCTTAAGCAATCCATTCTGCTGACTGAGTACGGTTGCTTTCATTCCTGCATCAGCGAGTATAAATCCCTCGGTCACTACAGACATAATCAGTTTATCGTTGTCGTCATCATGTACTTCAAAATCCCACACCCCTTGTGTGCCTTCCGGAATCTGTGCAAAGACAGCGGAAGCCGGTGTGACAAAGTACGGATCTGCATTGGCGGGAGGCTCCACATCCACCGTCACTTTTAATGTATCGAGCAGCGGTAAGCTGCATGCATCATCCATGGCAATGATTCCAATCTGATAAGGACCTTTGATAAAGGGACACTCCGGAAAGCAAATGCGGAATTCTTTTGTGCTGCCATGGGTGAGCACACCGGTAGTAATGGTGGGAAGTATTTTATTCAGATCGGGATTGGTGAAATTCAAACCGATTACTTTGATGCGAATGTTTTCCGTAAAATTTGATCGTGCACTATCCGAATCTCCGTCAGACACGCGCACCTGTATACACCGGTCTGCATCTTTCACGGTGTTATTAAAACTTACGTTCATGGTATTGTCATAATCGAACGTAGCATCGGTGAGTTTTTTTCCTACGATCTTCGGAGGCGTAGAGGGCTGGCAGTCTACCACGAGCATTTGAAAATCGCGTCTGCTCTCTCCTATTTTTTCTTTGTTCCGAAACTGTTCGATCTTCACTGCGAAAACAAACAACCCTTCTTTCCCCGGAGGGGTAAGTGTAAGCAAGCCGCTCTTTGAAATCGCCAGATCAGGTTTGCCTTGCGTAATGGCATTCAGACTGTATCCCGGCTTCCACGTCACCAGCGGATAAGGTTGTGGCAGGTTGGGAGGCAACGCTTCAAAGGTATGTGTGCTTAGCGGAGTGGTTAAGGTATACACGAGTGAATCACCATCATCATCTACTCCGGAGAAGTCGGCATAATAAGGTTGATTCATGCATGCATAATCATTCAATGCAGGAAAGTTGCGCGGAGAAGAATTGATGAAGGGCTGACCGTTTTTTACTACCGCAGGAAATTCAAGATAGAACGTTTGTCCGGCAGACATGATGCTGCTCAGGCGCTCGGGATCATCACTATAGATATTATTAATACGGTCATAGTTACGGCAGCAGCGTTCCCAGCTGATGTAGTATCCTTTCGGATCATTGTACAACACCGGGTCGAGTTCAATGAGGTTGGTGTAAATGAGTTTATCGGTGACCATCTCTCCTTTCGAACATTCGGGTTGAGAATATCCTACGCGTGTGCGTGGAGCACTGAAGCGTAAGGTGACGGTCTGCATCATTTTATCATCCGACTTGCGATAGATGTAAGCCGTGAGTGTCGGTTCGCTGCGCTCGGGTGTAGTACCCTGAAAGTTGGTGCTGTATGTATCGAAGTAATAGATGAGGTTGAGCCGATACTGTTTTCCCTGCACGTACAGGAGTTCAAACTCTCCGCCTACGATGTGCGAGGCAACAAGAGGAAGCGATAAGACAGAGAAAAGTATAAAAATCAGCTTTTTCACAATGCAGGCTCTGTTCGAAAGATAACAAAAGCACGTATCGGGCGAAACCCCCTGATTTGTGTAATTTCGCAACCTTATGAAGAAAGGCGACCAACTGGAAAATATTGTAGTTGAAACGATGGCAGCCGAGGGTAAATGCCTGGCGAAACTGAACGGACAAGTTATTTTTATTGAAGGTGGTGCACCTGGCGATACGGTTGACATCAAGCTGACCAAAATAAAGAGCTCCTTCCTGGAAGGTAAGGTAACTGAGATAAAAAAATTATCACCCCTTCGTGCTACTCCGTTCTGTCAGCATTTCGGCACCTGTGGTGGTTGTTCCTGGCAGCACCTCAACTATGAAACACAATTAAAGTACAAGCACCAGCAGGTGATTGACAACCTGGAACGCATCGGAGGATTGACACTTCCTCCGTTTCAATACATTGTACCTTCACAGCGCACCAAACACTACCGTAACAAACTCGATTATACATTTACCGCAAGCCGCTGGCTTACCAAAGAAGAGTTAGCATCAGGCATACCTTTCGGTGAACCCGGGTTGGGTTATCACATTCCGAAAATGTTTGATAAAGTGTTTGATGTGAAGGAGTGTTTCCTTCAGCCCGAGCCTTCCAATTCTATTCGTCTGCTGGCAAGAGCAGTAGCGTTGAAAGAAAACATTCCATTCTTTGATCTGCGCACGCAAACCGGTTTCCTCCGAACGATCACCATTCGCACTGCGAATACCGGTGAGACGATGATCATCCTTCAGGTAACGTCTGACAAGATGGAATGGACTGAAAAAATTCTGAGTGCATTAACCACGCAATTTCCCCAGATCACTTCCGCCAACTATATCATCAACAGCAAGAAGAACGATACGTTTGCCGACCTGGATGTCATCTGCTGGAAAGGCAATCCGTATATCACTGAAACCATGCCGAAGCCGGATGGCAGCGGCACCCTTCAGTTCCGGGTGGGACCGAAATCATTTTATCAAACCAATTCTGATCAGGCCTTTGAGTTATACAAGATCACCTGGCAGATGGCCGAACTGAAAGGAGACGAACTCGTATACGACTTATATACCGGCACAGGCACCATTGCCAACTTCGTGGCAGGCAATGCAAAAAAAGTTATCGGCCTCGAGTATGTAGCTGCTGCCATTGAAGACGCAAAAGTAAACGCGAAGATCAACGCCATTCACAACACCGACTTCTATGCCGGTGACATGAAAGATCTGTTGAATGATCGTTTCTTATCACAACACGGGCGACCGGATACCATCATCACGGATCCACCACGTGCGGGTATGCATGAAGAGGTGTGCAAGATGTTGCTGAAGGCATTGCCCAATAAAATTGTGTACGTAAGTTGTAATGCCGCCACACAAGCACGTGACCTTAAACTGCTTTCCGAGCAATACGAAGTTACAGCAGTACAACCGGTGGATATGTTCCCCCACACCGTGCACGTAGAAAATGTAGCACAGCTGATCCGGAAATAAGCAGAGCGAAAAATTTCTGAAGTGGCGAGCGGCCTGCTATTGATAGCGGAGATCGATGTAGCCCGTCACTTTTGCAGAACCATCTCCCGGATCTATTGAATAGAAATAGGTTCCACTCATCAGTTTGCTGGATCCCGACAGGTTGTTTTCTCCTTTGAAAATGATTTTATCATTGTCATATCCCGAAGCCTCGAATACCTTATCACCCCAGCGATTGAAGATGCTCACTTTATTTTTAGGATAGGAAGTGATGTTGCGGATTTTCAGGAAGTCATTCGAATTATCGTTGTTGGGAGAAACACCATTGTACACCACAATGATGCGATCATCGTTGAGTACACCCACCGTGAGGAAAGATGTCTCCGCGCTTTTATCGCTGGTTACACTTCCGCTCGAGGCATTACCCTGCGCCTCTGACTGCCCCAGGTTGGAGAACTCATTGGTGATCACCTTGGCGGATGCCACTACCCATAATTCCGATTGATCGGATAGATTTTCATTATCCAGTGGTAATGTAATTCTTGATCCTTGCAGGCTGCCTTGTGCGAGGCTTAATTCCCAGTAGCGCTGGTCCGAAAGTTTTTCAAACTCATCATTTCCTTTCAATGCCTGGCCAGCTGTGAGCTCGTGCAACGTTAATGTGGCATTCGCTTTGGAATCTGAAACATTGCTAATCATAACCGGTAAGTAAACTGTTCCGTTTCCACCGGGAAATTCCCAATCACCCTTTCCGATATGTTCAATCGGGCCGACTACGTGCGATTGATTTGTGCCTCCCGTTATTTTTGCGCCTTCCTTAATGATGATCTTTGCACCATTGCTGGATACCAGTACTCCATTTTGAAGATTGAGTTCGGATTCTACCGTGATGTTTGCCAGAAATTTCTTTTCCCCGCCTCCGTTGATCACCAATCTTTCAAATGACTGATCATTGTGGTTGATGATCTGCGCGTGATTGCTGTTGAACGTAATCTGCCCGTTACCCGCATCGTACGTTCCGTTGTTGATCCATGCACCTGAAATGCGCAGATCTCCGTTGTTGGTCAGCTTACCGTCATTGATTACACTATCGCCAACGGTCACAATCGTTCCTGACGAAATGGAGATCTCTCCGCTCTTATTGAATATACTTTGCGCAACGGATGAAGTTGACGCAGCAACCAGTAAAAGAAGAAGGCTTCTCATTAATACACTGATTTTGAAAGTGAAATCCAGGTAGCACCGGTAGAGTAAACGGTCATGGCATACATGGCTCCCGGATTTGCCATCATCAGCGCGGTAGAAGCTGCACCATCAATTCCATCGTCAGCATGGATTCGCAGCGATGTAGATCCCTCATTGCCGGTAGCACGCACAATAATTACTCTTCCTCTTGAACCAC
>JBGATZ010000333.1:0-5508 GCA_044228905.1 Cyclobacteriaceae bacterium
GAGGGAATCAATCTGATTGAACAAAATGATGTAGCCGTTGTTCTCCTGGATATGATGATGCCCGAGATGGATGGATACGAGACTATCCGGGTACTCCGGAAGGATCCCGTACGTCATTCTATTCCAATTATTGCAGTCACAGCACAGGCAATGGCAGGAGATAAAGAAAAGTGCCTCGAGGCCGGTGCTAATGAATATGTATCCAAGCCGATTGACATTGACTTGCTGATTAAATTAATGACTCCTTATCTGAACTAACATGTTGGGCGAAGGTGGAATTCAGTTATCGGATAATGAAGTGGAACTAATACTTCAGGATCTGATTGATCTATACGGCTACGACTTCACCAATTACTCAAGAGCATCTTTAAAAAGAAGGATCGTACGGCTAATGTCAAATGATCGTTTTCTCAGTTTTGCCGAATTTCGATTCAGACTTCGCAATGACAAAACATACTTCACGCGATTTGTAGAACAAATTACGGTCAACGTCACCGAGATGTTTCGCGATGTGAATTTCTACCGGGCGTTGCGGGAAGAGATTCTGCCGGTACTGGCTACGTGGCCGATGATCCGCATCTGGCACGCAGGATGTTCTACAGGGGAGGAGGTATATTCAATGGCAATTTTACTTCACGAAGCTAATTTGTTGAATAAGTCGCTAATCTATGCTACGGATATCAATCCAGCCGTTCTTGAAAAAGTGAGAGAAGGAATTTTTCCATTGAGCCAGATGAAGCAGTATTCTGAAAATTATATTTTGTCAGGAGGAAAGCGTGATTTCTCTTCCTATTATTCTGCTCAGTATAATTCTGCCAAATTTGATGATATGCTGGGAAAGAAAACAGTACTCGCTACCCACAATCTGGTTTCGGATGGATCGTTTAATGAGTTTCAGTTGATTCTCTGTAGAAACGTAATGATTTATTTTGATAAGCCGTTGCAAGACCGAGCACTGCACCTTTTTTATGACAGTCTTGAAACATTGGGATACCTTGCATTAGGATCAAAGGAGACATTGAAGTTTACTCCGTTATCGGATAAATTCAAGCAACTGGATAACAAAGAGAAAATCTGGAGAAAAATAGAATGATGTGAACAGAGAGCCATTCAAACTATTGGTTATCGGAGGTTCTGCCGGAAGTCTTTCGGTGGTACTTCAGATCGTACCATTGCTGAAAAAAGAGATGGATATTTCTGTTATCATCGTATTCCATCGCAAGCAATCGGAAGACACCACTTTGGTTGATGTACTTTCTACCCGCACGGAATTTGAAGTGCGTGAGGTAGAGGATAAAGATGATATTTTGCCCGGCATAATTTACCTTGCACCTGCAGACTATCACGTGCTAATAGAAAAAGACAAAAGTATTTCACTTGATGGATCAGAGAGAATCAATTACAGCAGACCAAGTATTGATGTAACTTTTGAAAGCGCAGCGGAAATCTATGGATCATCGCTTGCATGTCTTCTCTTATCCGGAGCAAACTCAGATGGAGTAAAGGGATTGATTTATGCAAAGAAACTTGGTAGTTATATTATCGTTCAGGATCCTCAATCGGCAGAGGTATCCTTTATGCCACAGCAGGCCGTAGATCGTGTTCCGGTGGATATATTGATTAACAATGAAAATCTCAATCAGCTGGCTTTGTTGTTTAATTCCGAGCTTTGATTGGCCAGGTAACATCTTGCTACTGACATCGTAAATTAATTCATCGTTAATTTTCACCTTGATGTAACGTTATCAGTGAGTTACCGTACACGCTAGGGCACAGTTAGTCTATTAATGGTGAAAGCCCCTTTTTTTCTTAAAAACCTTCCTCTATTTGCGGTTTCGCTATTTTTTGTTCTCCTCACCATTGGTAGGGCAAATGGACAACGTGTAGAGAAAGGCAGAATTGACTTGTCGGAGTATCATTTTGAAACCGATAATTCTGCTCGCCTTTCAGGAACCTGGGAATTTTATTGGAATCAATTATTAACTCCGGCCGATTTTTCTAAATCGCAAGTACAACCTGATTGGATGGAAGTTCCGGGATCATGGAGTGATCAAACGAATTATCCTGTTCTGGGCTATGCCACGTACCGTATTCATCTGACGTTACCAGAAAATGAAAGTGGACTATCACTCTACTTTCCTATTATTAATTCATCAGCTAAAGTCTGGATAAATGATAGGCTGGTGGAAGAAACAGGTGTGGTAAACCCAGATCCTGAAATCTATAAAGCAAAACTGGCTCATACCATTATTCCGTTGCCGGGAAATATTCAGCAACTCGATATCATTGTGCAGGTGGTCAATTACACCTATTTCAGTGCCGGTCTGAATTCGTCACCTCAGATTAATCGCTCCGCTACCGTATTTGAAAAGATTAACAGATCGAATGGCGTTGAGAATTTCTTTGCGGGAAGCCTGCTTGCTTTATTTATCTATCAGATTATTCTTTATTTTTTGTTTCAAAAAGGTAAACCATATTTATGGCTCTCGCTGATCTGTCTTGCGGTAGCCTTACGTGCGATGATAGTTCATGGAGGATCATTTTTGTTGCCAAGCTTGTTTCCCTCTGTTGCCTGGGAAGTATGGAAAAAAATCGAGTTTGGAGGAGTGTATGCGATTGTTGCATTCTTTCCTCTATACGTTTATGATCTATTCAGAGAACAAGCACCCCGAAAGCCTATTTACTTATTCGTGGGTATTTCCTCATTGCTATGCTTGTCGGTAATCCTGTTGCCGCAATATTACTACGGTAAAGCATTGGACATTTGTCACGTTGGCCTTCTGCTCGGATTTATCTATGCCATCTATTCGATAAGTAAGGCCTGGAAAGCGGGCAGTAAAGATGCCCGGATTATTTTGTTCGGTGTATTGGCGTCTTTTCCATTTATTGTCACCGAGATAATAAAAAACTCATTGGTATTGTCAATCAATATCAATTTTCCACACCTGGTTGAACTAGGTGTATTAGTATTCCTTTTATTCCAGGTGTACCTGCTGGCGAATCACTATGCACAGTCGTATCGTAAGCTGGAAACGTTGAATATTGATCTTGAACGCATCGTAGAAGAACGAACCTCTCAATTAAAGACCGCCAATACAGTTAAAGACAGGCTGCTTTCGGTAATGTCTCACGATATCAAAAGCCCGTTGAATTCATTAAGGGGTATTTTGAACATTTTCAACAAAGGTGCAATCACTAAAGACGATTTGAAACACTACACCCAGCACATTGAAAATGATCTGGGTAAGACAACAATGCTCGTTGAAAACATCCTGCATTGGACCACCAGTCAGCTCAAGGGCGTTCAATTGAACAAAGAGTTGTTTGTGTTGAATAAGTTGGTTGAAGAGAATGTTTTACTTTTTCAAACCATTGCTGCAAATAAAAAGCTTACACTCCACCACGATCTTACTCATCAGATGGAAATTGTTTCCGATCGTAATATTCTCAATCTGGTGTTGAGAAACCTGGTCTCGAATGCAATCAAGTTTTCCAATGAAGGAGGAAGAATTGACATTCACGTTAATCTTACCAACGAGCTGTTGTTGATTCAGGTGAAAGACCAGGGAATTGGAATGAGTGAAACCGCACAGCAAAAATTGTTTGCCCGGGAAACAACGGTGAGCACTCCCGGAACCAACAATGAAAAAGGTACTGGATTAGGACTGGCACTTTGCCGTGAATATCTGGTGAAAGCGGGTGGCCAGTTAACCATAGACAGTAAAAAGGGCGAAGGCAGTACTTTCAGTATCCTGATTGGAGTAGGATAAATATCTACTTGAATAGCCTTGAGAAGAATCCTTTCCTGGAAGCCTTCTCATGCAACTGATCAAGCGCAGTACGAAGACGCACCAGCGAAGCACTGTTCTTGATAATATACTGCTCCGCACCAAGCTCCATCACTTGCGAGCGAATCGATTCATCTTCCAGAGTAGTATGATAAATAACCGGGATAGAGGGATGTTTTTTGCGTAACAGACGTAAATAGTCCAGGCCGGTTTTTCCCATTTTGTCAGAGAAGAAATGATCCAGCACGATGGCAAATGGATCCTCTTTCAGGTGAGCGAACAAATCTTCCGGGTTAGCGAAAGTCCGCACGGTATAGTTGCCCAGCATTTCTTCAAAATGAACCTGCAGCATCTTTTGCTGTACCAGGTCATCTTCAACGATAAAAACCAACTTGTTCATTTAGCAAGAGTACTTCTTTTTTGTGAGATTTTAAATGGAAAGTTGCTGCGCAGCTTTAAGGCAACGTTCGAAGGAAAGACGTATATTTAATTAATGCAATTCGCTTATAATCACCGACTTTTATGATGAGATTTTTAGCCGTTTTTCTACTCCTTTCGAATTTGAGTCTGGCTCAAAAGCCGGTGACCATTATTTTAGATACTGACATTGGTCCGGACTATGACGATGTGGGAGCGATGGCACTTCTTCACGCTTTTGCTGATGCAAAAGAAGCAGAGATACTCGCCACGATTTCCTGCAATACATTCGAGACCACAGTACCAAATCTCAGCTTGCTGAATACCTATTTTAACAGACCGGAAATCCCGATAGGAATTACAAAGGCCTCTTTGCCAAATAAGAAATGTGATCAGCAATGGGCTGAGTACATCAACGGAAAATACCCTCATGCACTTAAGTCAAATGACGAAGCACAAGAAGCGGTTGCGCTTTATCGTAAGATATTGACCGAACAACTGGATCAAAGTGTTACGATTGTAAGCATAGGATTTTTTACCAACCTCGCGAACCTGCTCGATTCAAAACCGGATGAAGTTTCTCCTTTGAGTGGAAAGGAGCTGGTTACGTTAAAAGTAAAGCAATTGGTATCGATGGCTGCTTCTTTGGGAAAAGACGGAAAGGGTGGGCATGAATTCAATGTTGTAGTAGATGCACCTGCCTCGCGTAAAGTATTTACTGAATGGCCAACACTTATTGTACTGAGTGGATTTGACATCGGTGAAAAGATCTTGACAGGTATCAGACTTACTAAAGACGCGTCTATTCAGAATAGTCCTGTAAAAGACGCTTACGATGTAGCTTTGAAGAAAGACAAAAACACAAAGGGAAGGAACAGCTGGGACCAGACTGCAGTATTGGTCGCAGTCCGTGGAATGGATCCGTACTTTAGCTCGCGTAAAATAAATTTTGAGATCAAACCGGATGGGCAATCAGTACCTGTACCGGGAGATAAATTTGTTTATCTCACCTTTAAACAAAAACCAGAGCAGATTGCTAAAGTAATTGAAGACCTGATGATGCATCAGCCTGTGAAGAGAGAACCATAGTTAATCCATTTCAATCATTGCCTTGATTACCCCTGTTTCCGGTTTCGTCCAGTTCTCAAATTGGTCGATTACATTTTTGAATTTCCCGCTCATGGTGGAAAGCTTGTCTTTATTGGATTATTTCAGGGTGATGTCTCTTTTCATGATCCGACTTTTCATCGTAAAGAACTAACCTTACTCGCAAGCCGTAATGCATTAGGAAGTGAGTTTGAAG
>JBGATZ010000334.1:0-5487 GCA_044228905.1 Cyclobacteriaceae bacterium
TCTCACGATCTTGGAATTTTGTGCAATCAATACCTGAATTATCAGCTATTGAATGAGGATAGTGATGAGAAAAATCAGATCTGTGAACGTGTTGATCTTTCACTTCAACTGAAACAAAGATTAAGTAAGGAACTGGAGAATCGCAGACATTCTCTATTAATGCGTGATGTAGAGATGCCATTGGTAAGCGTGTTGGCTTCTATGGAATTCGAGGGAGTGAAAGTAGATGAAGAGACATTGAAATGGATGTCGGATGCACTGAAGAAAGACAGCGAAAAAGTGCAGAAAGAAATTTATGCCATCGCAGGAGCAGAGTTCAACATCGGTTCGCCAAAGCAATTAGGTGAAATACTTTTTGACAAGCTGAAGCTGATGGAAAAAGTGAAGAAGACAAAGACAGGTCAGTACGCAACGGGTGAAGACGTATTATTGAAGCTGGCCGATGAGCACGAGATCGCAAAGAAAATATTGGAGTATCGTGAATACGAAAAATTGCGGTCCACTTATGTAGATGCGCTACCTCGTATGATGAGCAAGGCTGATGGTCGTATTCATACGGATTATCGTCAGGCGGTGGCGGCAACCGGAAGATTGAGCTCTAACAATCCAAACTTGCAGAACATTCCTATTCGGACAGAAAAGGGAAGGCAAATACGCGGAGCGTTTGTTCCTCGCGACAAAAACTTTTTATTTATGTCTGCCGATTACTCGCAGATTGAATTGCGTATTGCAGCTGCTTTTGCCAAAGACCAGGTAATGATCGATGCGTTCAGAAATAAGAGAGACATCCATACTACTACGGCTGCGAAAGTATTTAAGGTAGAAATAGATAAAGTCACTCCTGATATGAGACGTAAAGCCAAAGAAGTAAACTTTGGTATTCTCTACGGTAGTACCGCATTTGGTCTTTCACAAAATCTGGGCATCTCACGCACAGAAGGATTGGAAATGATTGATTCTTACTTCAAAGAATTTCCTGGTATCAAACGCTACATGGACGACTCCATCAACTATGCACGTGAGAAGGAATATGTTGAAACTATTTTGGGGAGAAGAAGATATCTAAGAGATATCAACTCAAGAAATATCACTACACGCGGATTTGCAGAACGAAATGCGATCAATGCCCCGATACAGGGAAGCGCAGCCGATATCATTAAAATCGCGATGATCAACATTCATCGATGGCTTCAAAAAGAAAAACTTAGGTCAAAAATGATCATGCAGGTGCACGATGAATTGGTTTTTGATTTGTGGCCAGAAGAAGAATCCATTGTGAAACCAAAAGTGATTGAGCTAATGAAGCATGCCGTGATTCTTGATGTACCTATGGAAGTAGAAGTAGGTGTGGGAAAGAATTGGCTGGAAGCTCATTAATAAAACAATTGGCCGAGTTTAATTCAGCCAATGTTTCATTAACTCAAACTCTAACTTTTTCCAATAAATTCTATTTCAACTCATAATCTGATGAGGTAACCCCCTTCGCCCATCGGGATGTATTGGAAGCTACTTCCTGTCCATTAACGAAGATCTTTGTAGTTACATCAGGGGCTTTCTCTGTTCCGAAAAAGGGAGACTCAGTAGTTGCATCGATGTGAAGAACAAAGGGTGCCGTTATGTTGAATGTATACGTCCAGCCACTTTCACCAAACTGCTTGGGGTCACATAAGCACACTTTCTTTCCTGTTTCATCAATATACTCTCCATACCATTTATCTCCTGAAGCTGTTGTCACTTCATATTTTACAGTCACTTCAGGGGCAGGATCATCTTCTTCGCCTCCGCATCCAAAAACTGCAAAACCAATGATAAAAATTGTGAGATAAATGAGCTTTTTCATAACTGAGGGTTTATGTCAAACAACTCCTTAACGCAGCCTTTCTAAAAAGATACAACTTCCTCAAATAAAAAAAACCGCGATAGGAATCGCGGCTTTTCTATCAAAACAGATTGTGAAATTATTTCACGCCAGGTAACGAAGCGCCTGGAGAAACCTGCTCTTTAGCAAAAGAGGGTGCTTTGCGGGCCGTTGGATAAACTTCATCCAGCGTGTTACCATCATACAATCTTCCGTTCTTCATCACCTTACTGATTGTATTGGTGTTACGGATATTTTCCAACGGATTTTTATCAAGAATTACAAGATCAGCCAGTTTACCAGCTTCAATACTACCCAAATCCCCATCCAAACCGAGCGCTCTTGCTCCCTGAATGGTAGAAACTTTCAATGCGTTGAGATTACTCAAGCCTCCCGAAGCAACGCTCCATAATTCCCAATGATAACCTAAACCATTTAATTGTCCGTGAGAACCAATACCTGCATTACCGCCTGCTTTCACCAAATCATTTACAAAGCGAGCGTGATCAGGAAACACATGCTCTTCATACATAAACCATGAACCTCTTCTTCTTGACTTTTGATCTAATTCTGATTTAGGTGTGAAGTAGTTAAGCTTTGGATCGCCATTTACATTTTCAGTAGAGTAATAAAAATTCTCAGCCCACGGGCCTCCATAAGAAACCAGCAACGTTGGTGTATAAGTCATCTTCGCCTCTGCGATGGTTGTCACGAGATCTTTATACAATGGATAAATTGGAATAGAATGTTCATGACCTGAATATCCGTCAATGAGATTGGTCATGTTCAGTTTGAAATCCAGACCACCTTCAGTCGTTGGCATCAACTGCTGTTCTTTCGCGGCTTGTATGATCCATTGACGATGCTGACGATTACCTGTCAGATACATCTTGATCGTTTTAGTATTATAGTATTCTGAGTATTGTCTCAGGATATCTTTTGCCTGGTCAAAGTCTTTCAGGTTATACGCCCAATATCCAACTCCAGGACCTGTGCTGTAGATACGAGGTCCAATTACCTGACCTGTTTCTACCATGTCTCCATAAGTCAACACATCGGTAGTGGCAGTTTGCGGATCACGAGTGGTTGTTACACCGTATGCTAAGTTAGCTGCATACAACCAAACCTGATTTTTCTGAATGCCCCAGGCCGGCCACATGTGTGCGTGTGTATCTACAAAACCAGGAACAATTGTTTTCCCATTGAGATCAATCTTCTGTACGGAAGCATCAACGGAGATTGATCCCGCTGCACCTACTTGTTTAATGCGCGCATTTTCAATCAACACATCACCCTTCTCGATCACTTCATCACCTTTCATGGTAATGATGCGCGCATTTTGTAATAAGACTTTTCCAACAGGGATATCTTTTTGAACAGTTACCTTGATGCGCACTTCACCCGGTTTGTATCCATCGTCTTTATCCTTCTTATCTTCTTCTTTTTTATCGTCAGTCTTGGTGGAGTCCTTCTTCTCTTCTTTTTTATTCTCCTTTTCTTTCTCTTCCGCTGCTTTCTTTTTCTTTAACTCCAGTTCTTTCGCTTTGGCTTCATCCAGATTATAAGTGAAGAAGGCATTGCCCAAAGAATAGTAAACGATCTTTCCATTGCTACTCCAGCTTGGAAACTCTCCGCCTAACTTTGTCAATTTGGTAGCTGGAAATTGTGCTTTGTCAGCTTCGGAAACAGAAATCTTTGGCACTTCACCACCTGTTTTAGGAATAGTCACTACATAAATTTCGTTGTTGATCTGTGCGAAGGCACGATCACCTTCAGGAGCCATCTTGATCACATCAGCATTTGACGGTTCACGTTGTGGTTCGGTAGCTGACTCGACCATCATGCAATGATTTTCACCAACAACAGACCCATAGGTCATGATACCTGTGATTTTTGCAATTTGTCTTTCGTCTGTCCCATCCCAACGAATAGACACCAACCCTTTTTGTCCGCTGTATAAATAAATGCGGTCATCTGATTTTACAAAATGCGGATTGCTTCTTCCTTTCGCACGAGCAATTACTGTCGCATTTCCTCCATCACCGCTAATCCACGCTATTTCTTCCTGACTTGCAAAGGTTACCGGATCAGCATCTTCCTTGAAGTTGTAAGATGTGCCTTGTGTAAATACAATTTTATTTCCCTGATACGTCCACGCAGGATCAGAGTAAAGTGCCGGTGTTGTTGTTAAACGTTGAGGCTTTGCTCCTTTTACTTTGAAGTTAATCTTATAAAGATGGCCTCCGTTATTTTCCCAGGTAGCCCACACCAATTGTGATCCATCCGGATTCCACGCAGGTTGAGCTTCCGTAAAATTGGAATTCGTAATTCGTTTAGGTGTTCCATTTACTACATCCATGATGTACAAACGATTCAATGCAGTGAAAGCAATTTGTTTCCCGTCAGGAGAAACGACCGGATTCCGGATCTGCGTCACGATCATGTCCTTATCATCTTTGATCGGATATTTGAAATCTACGCGTGGGCCAACTAAGAATTCTGTTTCTATTTCAAATGGAATATTCACGGCTGTGCCACCTGCTACCGGAATGCTGTAAAATTTGCCACCGTAAGAAGCAATTAATGATTTACTATCGGGAGTGAATGACATAGCTGGTAATACGCCCATTGCCGCAATAGATTCCTGTTCATCGCGCTGAACCGGATAAGCCAACCATTTTTCATCACCATTTTTCAGATCACGAATGATTAGACCAGTTTGATCATTGTAACGGGAACCATACACTAACCATTTTCCATCAGGTGAAAGTGTTGGTGCAAACGCGGAGCCATAACGTGAAGTCTTCACTTCCATCTCTCCATTATCACGATCATATACGCCTAACTGATATTGCGGAAGTTGTGCATTGTAGTTCCAGCCACCCGTGCGCTGCGCAAACCAGATATAACGATTGTCCGGACCGAAAGCTGGTTCAACTACTTTTAAGTTATCAGGCTTGGAAATCAACTGTGCCCCAGATCCGCCATCTTTGTGAAAGAGGTGCAGTTTGAAATTGCGAATACCTCGTGAGCCTACGATGTAATTTCCATCAGGCGTCCACTCGGCAGACTGATAATGATCGGTATTGTTTTTTGTGATTTGTAATGAATCAGATTTATCGATAGTAAACCACCAGATGTTCTCACCGCCACTTCTGTCTGAAATGAAAAGAAGCTTTGTTCCATCCGGGCTAAACTTGGGATGAGAGTCAAATGCCATTCCTTTGGTGAATTGCGTTGGCTTTCCACCGGTGATAGGCATGGTATAAATATCTCCGAGGAAATCAAAAGCAATGGTCTTTCCATCCGGGCTCACGTCCAACGACATCCAGGTACCTTCGTTGGTTTTTATCGGAATGCGCCTGTCCACTTCCAGTGGGAGGTCTTTCTTCTTTTTAGAATCTTTTTTTTCGTCTTTCTTTTTCTCCTGTGCCACCACCAGCAATGGTAGAATCAGTACGAAAGCCACTAACAGTTTTTTCATAAGGGTAGAATTATTCAGTCAATAAGTAACGCAGCAATATAGATGACGGCCATTGATTTTACACCAGCGGAAAACGGATTTTACACTCGTACGGCAATCCAATAGTTGCGCTATATTTAGCCTAATGAAAAAGATTCTCATACTC
>JBGATZ010000003.1:0-5304 GCA_044228905.1 Cyclobacteriaceae bacterium
ATTCAGAAAGGTGTTCGCGACTATGTGATCAAGGATGAAAATGTCATTGACTCGCTAAAGGCAATACTGGAAGGCAACGATGATGATTACCTTTTTAGCTAATTTTTGAAAACCTCACCTCAAAGGTTGTTCCTTTTCCTTCGGCACTTTCAAAGGTGATTTTACCACCTGATTTTTCGACTAGCGTTTTTACAATCCAAAGTCCTAATCCGGTAGAGCTTTCCCCTCCTGTAGGTTTTGCGGAGAGCTTCTGAAACTTATTGAACATTTTTTGCTGATCTTCTTCATTTATTCCGAGGCCCTGATCCTTTATTCTTACACACCATTGGTTTTTCTCTTCAATGATGCGCACACTGATTTCTGTAGAAGGAGGAGAAAATTTGATGGCATTAGATAACAGGTTTTCAAAAATTCGCGTGAGGTAATTGCGATCAGCCATTACATTACATTCCTTAGGAAAGTCAAAAGACATTTCGATGTTTTTCTTCTCGGCCACCGAACGGTAGTGTTTTACCAGGGGGTTAAGTAACACTGAGATATTTACCTCCGAGACGACCATGTCAATTCCTTTGTCTTCCAGCCTCCGGTTGTCGAGCAGGTTGCGCACCATTCCCAGTCCATCAATGGAAATTTGATGAATCTTGCCTACGTATTCTTTCTGTTCTTCACTAAGACCGCCCGACATATCCATGAGTTGTACCAGTGCAAAAATGCGGTTGAACGGACCTTTGAGATCGTGAGAAACTGCGCTGACAAGATGTTGCTTTTCGTGATTTAACTTCTGCTGCAGGTCATTTTGATGAACCAGCTCACGAAGTTGTTTTTCGATTTCAAGACTCTGAATACGAATCAGCTTTTTATGATTCTGAAGGCGTTGGTAGGTAATGAATAGCGCAATCAATACAACGCCCAGGGCAAAAAGGAAGATGAAAAGCCAGTAATTGCTCATAAAAGAATTAGCGCACTCCTAATGTAGCAAAACTAAGTATAGACTTAGGCAGAAAATGAAAGGAGAATTAGAGCTTCAGCTTGAAATCTTCCGTATGATCAATCGGTACACGGATGGGAATGCCGTTCACTTTTACTTTCAGATATCCCTTGTAATGGATCTCATATTTCTTCCCTCCGAAAAGACTCATGATCGTGTTCATCAAACCCAGTTCTTTAAGGGAAAGCTGTACTTTGATTGGAACAGTAAAATCCGATTTGGCACGGGCAAGCGCACTTAACTTCTGATCTACAAAAGCCGACTTTTTGCCATCCACAAAAACCTCAACGTTAATTTCCCGCAGACGCATACGAGAAGAATTTGGATTATAGAAAACAGCTTCCCCATCCAGGATTGCATTCTCCAAATCAGTCTGGTCAAGTTTAAGATTCTTAACGTCCTTAAACACAATCATCTCCTTGGGAACACAGGAGGAGGCCAATACAATAATCAGAAAGAAAAAACCGATGCGCACGTTCGTTTGAAATGAATTCATAATTAAAAATCAATACAATTAATCTTAAATGCGATTAATCATGCCCTAAATTTGCAGCGTGAACATACAACTTCAAAATCAGTTTGACACGATTGCTGACGGACTAGCTGACAAAGGCTATGCCATCATTGATAACTTCCTCACAACCGATGAGGTTCATAATATTCTACAGCTTGACGATTTTAAAAATGCTTTGTTACATTTTAAAAAAGCAGGAATCGGCAAAAGTGCTGATAAACAGATTAACGAAGGAATTCGTGGAGATTATATACAATGGATTGATAAAGAAACAGCTTCGGAAGAGATTAGAGTTTACCTGAACCGGCTGGGAGAGCTAACGAAATACATTAATCAATCCTTGTTTTTAAGCCTTAAGGACTACGAGGTACATAAAACAATTTACCCGGAAGGCACTTTCTATAAGCGTCACTTAGATCAATTTAAAAAAGATGATCATCGTAAGCTTTCCGTGATTTGCTATTTAAATGAAGAGTGGAAAGAGGAACAAGGCGGCCAATTACGGATGTATTTACCCGAAGGAGCATTGGATGCTTTTCCTACAGCGGGAAAATTAGTTTGCTTTCGCAGTGATCAGATTGAGCATGAAGTATTACCAGCTACAAGAGAGCGAATGAGTTTAACAGGGTGGATGCTGGATCAATTAAATGAATTAAAGAGTCTTTGAACTGTTGTCAGTTTGAGCTTGCCGAAACCTTTTTGTAAGAGACTTCGACAAGCTCAGTCTGACAAAATTATTTAGGGAACTGGCTCTTATCCAGTTTAGGCATTAAGCTTAATGCATTTTTGTAATAAATCTTTTTCAACACATCATCAGGCAAGCCAATGCCATACATTTTCCAGAAGGCGTGGTAGCGTTTGTGATAGGGGAAGTATTCGTCTTCCGTTTCAAGTACACGGAAATAGGTTTCATACTCGTCAGGCACCCAGCTATCTTTTCCAAATAGTACACGATCCTGATATTTGGTCAGGAACGCTTTAGCTGCACGTGGTTGTCTTCCCAGCTCCGCGATAACGGCACCGATTTCAGTGTACATATTAGGCATCTCATCCAACAACTTTCCAAGTTTCTTCAAATCACTTCCATACCAGCCCAGATGAGCATTGATGAATTTTGTTTTTGAATGTTTTTTGAAAATGCGATGTTGTTCAGCGATTACTGTTTCCCATTTGATTGAATCGGTGTCGTGCCTGCGTCCGGGGTGAAGTTTAAGCTCCAGCCAACGCTCATTGTTTTTGTCGATCGGTTGCCAGAATGCCTTAGGATCAGCTGCGTGAATTAATACCGGAATACCCAACTCCCCGCACTTTGCCCAAACCGGATCAATGCGTGGATCATCAATGTGAATTCTTCTTCCTTTGCTATCGGTAGCAAACAAGCCAAGAGTTTTATAAATTTTCAATCCCATTGCACCGCGTTTTACGTCTTCTTCCAGTTGTTTCACGGTTCGTTCTGTCCATTGCGGATCATCAATGGCGTTGAAGTCAACATTGGTAAAAAGAACAAAGCGATTGGGAAATTGCTTCTTGATGTTTTCAATAGACTTCTCGAGGTGATCGCCACTGCTTCTGAATCCGCGACCGCTCAGGTTAACCATTACCCCCATATTAAGTTTATCCATTTCCTTGATCAGACCACTCAGGTCGGCAGTGTTCATATTGCCCTGATGATTGTGGATATCAATGAATGGAAATTTGGAACGGGTTAGATGATGTTCTTCAACAACTAATGTTGATGGAGGATCATATTCCTCAAAATCCATTTTCATATCGAGCGGCTTCTCTTGTGCAAAACTCATCCTGCTCAGGATAAGTAGGGCAGCGAGTGATAAAATTCGATTCATACTTAAGAATAGTTTGGAGCAATTTACACGAAATATGGAAGGAAAGTTCCGGATCACATACTCAAGGTTATTTTAATATTTGATCGGTGAGGTTAAACCCGCTAATGAAATGGTTTAACATTTCATTATGATAATGTAGTCCAAAAAACGTTATCTGATCAAATAAAAATTCTTTCTAAATTGCCCTTCATTTAACTTAAAGAATGAGACTGTTCGTATCTGTTTTTCTGTCTGTCCTGGTTATTTCATTGTCTGCTCAAACCGATCCCCTGGATGGAGTGAAGAAAAAAATAACAGCTAAGGATTTTACAGGCGCCAAAGCTGAGTTATCTAAATTTATCGATGGCAATCCAAAGAATAAACTGGCATACAATCTTCGGGGCAAGGCGCGATTAGGTTTGCAGGACTTCTATGGAGCGATTGCCGATTTTACTTTCGCTCTCGACATTGACTCAACTTTTGCAGAAGCGCTGAACAGCCGGGGAGAAGCAAAAATGGCTTTGATAGATGATGATGGGGCCATCGATGACTTCGATAAAGCCATTAAGTTTAATGCAAAGTATGGAGAAGCTTACACCAATCGTGGCTTTGCAAAGTACAATGTGGAGGATTTGCAGGGAGCCTATTTCGATTTTTCCAAAGCACTGGAGCTCGGGCCCGCTGATGCAGATAAATATTTTAATCGCGGAGTAATCAAAGCGGAGTTAGGCGAGTATGTAAGCGCGATTGATGATTATACGAAAGCCATTGAACTGGATAAAACAGACGCAAGCCTATATAATTACAGAGGAGTAGCTTATTACAATACAGGCAATTTTGATAAGAGTATTGCCGATTATGATCAGGCTATCAAAATGGATCCTAAAGATGCCGTGAAATTTGAAAACCGGGCTTTGGTTAAAAGTTCAAAGGAAGATGTGAAAGGTGCGCTGGAGGATTATAATAAGGCCATAGAGTTGGACAATGAAGATCCGGAAACGTTTAACCTGCGCGGAGTACTTAAACATACGACTCAGGATTATGATGGTGCAATCGCAGATTATACAAAAGCGATTACTTTGGATAACACTAATCCTACTTACTATGACAACCGTGCGTTAAGCAAAACGGAGAAAGATGATTATGCCGGTGCTATTGAAGACTATTCTTCTTCTATCGATTTATACCCCACTGATGCAGAAACATATTACCAGCGTGGCTTAGTTAAACTGCTGATGAATAATAATTATGATGGTTGCATGGATCTGAAACGTGCAGAAGAAATGGGAGCGCCCGATGCAAAGGCAGCAATAAAGAAAAGTTGTAAGTAAAATTGACTCATATTGAAGTACTTGCGAATTGCATAACCATAGAATAGTAAAACTAAACGTAATGAAACAACGGTTCATTACGTTTGCTATATAGAAATGAGAAGAGTTATAACCCAATCTTTGTCGACATGACTGAGGCTTTTTGCTGATTTTCCATTTTTATAGAGGCTTATTAGTGATGAAATTTTTGAAACTTGAATAAAAAGTAAAAAGAACCAGAGGTATAATCAGGACAATTAATCGATTGGCTGCGAAGGCTGCAGAAAAGTCTAGTTGAATCAAGTGCACAAATGCAGTTGTTATCCCACACCCAAAGCAACTAATTCCAAAGAATAATCTCCAAAGGCAGGGCATACATATATCTATTTCAAATACTGACTTGATTAATACAGAGACAACGAAATAACACAGGAATGCTGATAGCATCCAATTAGTTTTAATGTATTGAAATAGTAGTGCAACTTTATACTTAAGCCTTCTTGATGACATTACCATCCGAATCTTTAAAATTCCCCATGATAATGATAATAAAATCAACTAACGTCCATATTCCACAGCAGCCTAGTGTTAACAGCTGCACTATACCAATTACTGTATGGCCTGTGTAGAAGCGATGGATTCCAAAAACACCTAAAAACCAGCATAGTA
>JBGATZ010000003.1:5361-39261 GCA_044228905.1 Cyclobacteriaceae bacterium
TAGGGCAAATTTCTGCCTTTGCATTTATTAAGGAACCACATTCTGTACAGTACTTTTCGTTTTCGTTTTTCATAAGTTTGGGTAGGTGAAGGTTACTAAAAATAGATAAACACAATCATTTTAACAATAGATTAATCAGCTTGAGTAAGGATGTAAACAAAATCCCATGATCTCTACACTTCAAAATCTATTCGACAAAATCGAGAATCAAAAGCATGAAGTTTTTGAGCTAATCTCGGGATTAACACCAGAACAGCTAAATGGAAATCCTTCATCGGGAAAATGGTCAATCGCTCAGATTATGTCTCATTTGATCAGCGCGGAGCAACTTTCAGTTAGTTATATCCAAAAGAAAATTCAGGGAGTAGAAAAAGCGGACAATTCGGGAATAGTGGAGGAATTAAAAATGATTTTGTTAAAGGCTTCCCAGCGAATAGAAGGATTGAAATTCAAAGCCCCTAAGCACGTAGTGGACAATACTATGGTTTATTCAGAGTTGGCTGAATTAACGCGACAATGGATGAAAACGAGAGCAGATTTTCGTGAGCTGCTTGAACAAGTGCATGACCAACATCTCCGAAAGAAAATTTATAAACATGCGGTGGTGGGTTATTTGAATATTCAGCATGCGGTAATGTTCTTCCATGAGCATGTCACTCACCATCTTCCACAAATCAGGAAAATAGTGAATTCTTTAAAGTAGCTCTTCCTTTTATCAAAATACTGATTCGTAATTGCGAATCCTCTTTATCTTGCTCCCCGAACTTTAATCTTATGAAAAGAATATTATTCTCAGCCCTCCTGCTTCTATCGGTTGGAGCGCTTGCACAAAATGCACTTCAAAGCCCGGAACAATTTCTTGGGTATCAGTTGGGCGATCGCTTTACCCGTCATCATCGCGTGGTGGAATACTTCAAACATGTGGATGAAGCATTGCCCAACGTAAAAGTAACCCAGTACGGAGAAACCTACGAGCACCGTCCGTTGATTTATGCAGTCATTGCGTCAGCAGAAAACTTTGCCAACCTGGAACAGATTCGCCAGGACAATTTAAAAAGAGCCGGAGCAATGGAAGGCTCACCTTCAGCTAGTAAAGTAGCCATCGTTTGGTTGAGCTACAACGTGCATGGCAATGAGGCCAACTCGATGGAAGCTTCCATGAAAACGTTGTATGAATTGGTGAACCCTTCTAACGCAAAGACCAAAGAATATCTTAAAAATACAGTGGTGATTATTGATCCGTGTATCAACCCGGAAGGACGTGATCGATATGCTAACTTTTACAATCAGTATGGCAACTTTCCTCCCAATTCAAGCGGAGATGCAAAAGAACACCGTGAACCATGGCCAGGAGGAAGAGCAAACCACTATTTGTTTGATTTGAATCGTGACTGGGCGTGGGAAACACAAATTGAATCACAATCGCGGATTAAAGTTTACAATGAATGGCTGCCACACGTTCACGTTGATTTTCATGAACAAGGCCATAACAATCCGTACTACTTCGCTCCTGCCGCGGAACCATTTCATGATGTAATCTCCAACTGGCAGCGTGAATTCCAAACCATGATCGGAAGAAATAATGCGAAGTACTTTGATGAACAGGGCTGGTTGTATTTCACCAAGGAGGTTTTCGATTTGTATTACCCAAGTTATGGAGACACTTACCCTACTTACAGTGGTGCAATAGGGATGACTTATGAGCAAGGCGGTGGCGGATACGGTGGATTGAGCATCACTACAAAAGAAGGCGATCCGCTTACATTGAAAGATCGCTTAACGCATCACTATACTGCCGGGATCTCAACGGTTGAGATTACCTCACAGAATGCAACGAAAGTCGTTGATGAATTTGAAAAATATGGTAAGGACAATGCCAACGCTCCGGCTGCTCCGTATAAAACCTATGTGATTAAAGGAGATAACAATCCGGATAAGATCAACCAGATCACTAAATGGTTTGATACGCACCTTATTAAGTATGGTCATCCGTCAGCAGGAAAACCAGCGAGAGGATTTGATTACCAGACTCAATCGACAAATAACTTTAACCTGACCACAGATGATATCGTGATCAATGTATATCAGCCTAAATCTCGTTTCATCACTACGTTGTTTGAGCCACAATCTCACTTGTCGGATTCAGCAACCTATGACATCACCGCATGGAATCTGATGTACAATTATGATCTGAAAGCTTTTGCTTTGAACGAGCGTATCAATGTAGGAAAAGCATTCACACCTAAAACCGTTGATAACTCTTCCGTAGCAGCAAAGCCCTATGCATATATTTTCAAATATGAAGGGTTGCGTGATGTGGAATTCCTGGCTGCATTGCTCCAGAAGAATGTAAAGGTTCGCTCTGTAACGAAAGGATTTACATTAGGAGGTCAGAACTTTGAGCCGGGAACGTTATTGGTTACACGCAGAAACAACGAAAGCCTTTCAGATTTTGATAACCTGATTCAGACAATCGCTAAGGAAAAAGGTCGTAAAATTTACACCACCACAACGGGCTTTGTTGATAAAGGAAAGGATTTCGGATCGGGTTATGTGAACTATATCAAAGCACCGAAAGTAGCAGCTGTGTTTGGTGAGCAAACTTCATCACTAAACTCGGGTGAGATCTGGCATTTCTTTGAGCAACAACTACATTACCCAATTACACAAATCGGCACGGAATACTTTAAAAGTGTTGATCTGAAGAAATACGATGTACTGATTGTTCCGGAAGGATATAACTACCGCTTATTTGATGAAAACACGTTGGATCAGATCTCTTCCTGGGTTTCTGGTGGCGGCCGTTTGATTGTAATCGCCAATGGATTGAATGCATTCAACGAGAAGAAAGGGTTCTCACTGAAGCCATACAGCAATGATGCCGAAAAATCAGAATGGGAGAAGAAAGATAAAGAAGTAAGAGAAAAAGATGCACTGACTCGTTATGAAGATGGCGAACGCAAGCAATTGTCAGAATCTATTTCAGGAGCGATCTACAAAGTATCTTTGGACAGATCTCATCCTTTGGCATTTGGCATGAAGGATAATTACTACACATTGAAGACCAATGAACTTCGTTTTGGTTACCTGGAGAACGGTTGGAATGTGGGTGTAATTAAAGCCAATGCAAAACCGGTGCAGGGCTTTGCCGGAAAGAACATCAATAAAAAGATCAGCAATAGTCTTGTTTTTGGAGTGGAAGATAAAGGACAGGGAAGTGTGGTTTACCTGGTTGATAACCCATTGTTCCGTTGCTTCTGGGAAAGTGGCAAGATGATTTTTTCTAATGCGGTGTTTATCGTAGGGCAACAGTAGTATATGATCAGTCTAAGCCTGTCATCCTGAGCTTGTCGAAGGATGACAGACTTAAGGTTCAAGGACAACTTTCAAACAGTTGTCCTTTTTATTTGCGAAAATATCATAACCGTAAACACCTTCGCTTAGTTTTAAACGATGTGTAATGATGGAGGTGAAGTCATACTTCTTTTGCTGAACCAAAGGAGTTAGCTCTTCCATCATATGTCGGGCGGGGCAACGACCTACTTTATAGGTCAGATTTTTGTCATACGCATTTACAGGCGAAAAAGGAAGGTGCGAATCATTGCAAACGCCAACGGCTGAAATAATTCCTCCTGGGCGGATGAGATCATAAGCTAATTGAAGAGTTGCTCCACTCCCCACTGCTTCCATGACAGCATCTGCACCACGGTTTTGAGTTGCTTCTTTTAAAATCTCTTTGGCATTAGCCTGTGAAGCATCGATTGGAATTGATCCGAATCTCTTTGCTATAGCTAATCTTTCGGAAAGAGTATCAACAGCATAAACTTTTTCTGCACCGTAATGAATTGCACCGAGTATTGCCATCAATCCAACAGGACCACATCCAACAACAGCGTAAGTATTTTTTGGTTTAATCTCTGCCTGCTTTGCGCAGAAAAATCCCGTTGATAAAATATCTCCCAGCATTAATGCCTCACTTAGTGAAACGCCATCAGGAATTTTCTTCAAGGTTGAATCGGCCAGAGGCACACGCACATACTCAGCCTGTGTTCCATGTAAGCCAGTATTCTTTTCCCGCCAGCCATACAGCTGACTATGGATGCAACGGCAAGTCAAACCGATCTGACAGAAATAACAAGTCCCGCAATTTGTCGTAAAAGGACTCATTACCAGATCACCTATTCTCAAAGACTTTACTTCTTTGCCAATGTCAACAACTTCGCCAACGAATTCATGACCCATTGCCGTGCCATGATCGAGTCCTTTCTCCAGTTCATGATAAGCATGAAGGTCTGATCCGCAAATGGCGCATTGCTTTACGCGAACAATCACATCCGTATCCTTAAGCAGAGATGGATCATCAATGGATTCGTATTGCACCTGGTGTTTGCCGTGGAAGGTAAGCGCTTTCAAAGTCAGGCTGTATGTTGAATATTCTCAGAACGGATCAAATCCATTCCTTTAAATTTTAGATATAACTGGGCAATGGCCACAACATCACCAAGACAATAATCAGCAATTTTCAGGAGGTCTTTTTCTTTGTAATAGACTTCATTTACCATCGATCCATCCATCGGGCCTTTGCTTGAAGGAATATCGAAGATTGCAGTCAGAAGATCCAAAGAAGTGAAGTGCTTATAGTCACCAAACTTCCACATCTCCATTGTATCCAGATGATTTACCTCCCACGGTTTACGACCAGATTGATTGAGTATAGCCGGATGAGCGACTCCATTGATCAGCATTCTTCTGCAGAGATATGGGAAATCGAATTCTTTTCCATTATGTGCACAAAGCTTTGTTGAAGCCGGATCCATCTTGTCAAGCATTGCTTTAAAATCTGAAAGCAATTTCTTCTCATCATGATCGGCAAAATATTTCGTCTTCAGCCCGATCTCCCCATTTTCATTTTCGGTGTACTTACCCACCGCAACCACAATCGTTTTTCCAAATTCTGCATAGATCCCCGCACGGTTATTGAAAAGATCTTCGTCTGTCTGGCCTTCTTCCCTTCGTAAAAAACTGGCTTTACGTGCCCATTGGTTCTTAAGTCGCTCATGAAGATGATCATAACAGTCAACGCAGCCGACTGTTTCAATGTCAAGAAAAAGTATGTCTTTGAGCTCTGAAATCATTTTTCAATATAATAAACGTGGTATAATCCTTGCCTATTTACAGAAATGAAATTTCGGATTCTCCTGGTCTTTTATAGGAACATCTTTTGGCTGACAGTAAGTGTGTCATTATTTATTTGTTTCCTCTTCTGGCAAGCCGGTGATTCGAAATGGTTAGGAATGTTTATCTGGACGAAGGTCATCACCAATGCATTGGCACTCTTGTTCTTTCATCTGTTCCTCAGGGATAGGCTTTACTTTTTTTACAATCTTGGCGTTACCATGTGGCAGCTGTACCTGACTGCCTTTGGAATGGATTTGATATCGTGGGCAGTTCTCATGACTTTAACTTCTTACGTGATATGACTTTGGAGTTTGACGGTATTCAATTTGGGTACGATGAAAAGCAATTGCTTTCCGGGATTTATGTGAAGAGTGAGATTGGGAAGATTACCGGATTGCTTGGCCGTAACGGAGCAGGAAAAAGTACATTGCTGAAATTGGTTTTTGGATCTATGCGAACAGAGATCAGCTCGGTGCGAATAAATAAGATCCCGCTAATGTCACCGGCATTTGCATCCGGAGAAATCGCTTATCTCCCACAGCATCCTTTTGTTCCAAATGACTTTGCTTTGAAAAAGATCATGAGGCTTTATAGATGCAAAGATGAAGACATGCTTCAGGATTTTCCTGAACTGAAAGAGGATATCTTTTTACGATCAGGAGAGTTGTCGGGAGGAAGATTACGTTTATTTGAAATTCTTTTGATCTTAAATTCTCCTGCTTCCTTTTGTCTGTTGGATGAGCCTTTCACCGGATTAACTCCCGTTTTAATTGAACGAATCAAAGGCTACATTCACAAGATTAAACCGGTCAAAGGAATTGTAATCACGGATCATTTGTATCGACAGGTGGTAAGCCTGGCTGATACACTGTACATTCTTGCTGATGGCAAGACTTACCTGGTGAAAAACGAAGAAGATATGATCAGGCGAGGTTATCTTCCCGATCAGGAGTGAAGCACACCTTCTGCCTCCAGTTCTTTGATATAAGTGAGATTGTCTTCCCGGATTGAATCGGGAACAAATACAAAACGCTTATCGAAGATCTGACTTCCAACATAATAACTCAGCCAGTATTCATTGTTTAAATGGAATACGTTCTCCTGTATGGGTTCTACCAGGACAGTACTTTTTGCAGGAACAGTTTCCAGGAAGTGGCGGAGGGTAGACGTTTTTTGCTGTGCTCCATCTACTTCTCCATATCCAGTGCTTGCCACAAGAGTGTTTTCTATGGCAAAAGCATTTTTATTGATGAGGTATACTTTCCAGTCGTAGGTTTCAAACAACGTTTTTTCTCTGACCACAGCGAGCGTCACATTATTTACTTCGGGTATTTCAATATCTTTTTTCATTTCACTGGTTCTTTCTTCTCTTCAATCAACTTCATTTCAAAAAGCTCAAGTATTTTTTCCTTAAGTACTTCTTTTACTGACGGAAAATCCTGTGCCACACCTTTCTCGTATTGTAATGATGTAACTGCTTTATCATCAATTCCGCATGGAACGATGTGCTTAAAATAACTAAGATCAGAGTTCACATTAAAAGCCAATCCATGCATAGTCACCCAACGACTGGTTTTTACTCCAAGGGCACATATTTTTCTCAACGTATTTTCGCTTTCTTCCCCCAGCCAAACTCCTGTCAATCCGGAAACTCGTCCGGACTTTACATGAAATTCATTTAATGTTTGAATCACGGCTTCTTCCAGCAAGCGCATGTACTTATGAATGTCCGTGAAGAAATTCTCCATGTCAATTACCGGATACACCACAATTTGTCCTGGCCCGTGGTAGGTAATGTCACCACCCCTATTAATGTGATAATAGGAGGCTCCTATGGATGATAAATTTTCTTTTTTTACTAACAGATTATTTTCGTCACCACTTTTCCCGAGCGTATAAACGTGAGGATGTTCGCAAAAAAGCAAATAGTTATCAGTTGGGTTTTGTTCGCTTTCCGGGAGATCTCTGTTCGATGCTTTTACTTTTAAGATTTCATTGAACAGCAAAGTTTGATAATCCCAGGCTTGCTGGTAATCAATAAGCCCTAAGTCGATGAAAGTGGTATTACGATTAATGACTGCGTTCACTTGACTTTCGCTAATTCTTCCTTAAGAAAATTTACAGCATCCAGAGAATTGGGTTCGACTCCATTTTCTTTTGCCAGGAAGTAAGAGATCCAATCAATCAGATGAATGAGATAATAGTACTGCTCAAGCAAAGAAGCTCCTTCTGCAACAATGTCGATGATGGGGTGTGATTTCTTTTCAAAGATCTCGCGACAAATCTCCATTCGCTTTTCTACGCGTTCGTGATCGTGATCTGAATACAAATAGATCACCTGGCTCTGTTGCAGAATGTTTTCAGGAAATAGCCAACCTGTAATTTCATTGTGATTCATTTCAGGAAACGTATTCACATGAGCCAGTTGCTTTGCATTTTCATTGATCTGATTCTGAAAACGAATGGCGATAGCGTGTAATCTTCCATCACAATAAATGATGGGAAGTTTTCCTTTCAGTTTTTTAGCAATCAACTCGGCTTGGACCTGTATTGCTTTTTCTCCGCTGTTAAGATATTCAATGGCATTTTCTGTTTCCTTTATAAATGCAGCACCGATCAGGTTCGTATGATAAAGTGCATAAAGTAATGAAATCATCATATAACCCAGCTGCCCGCGCGGACTTCCCTGACCTGTAGGAAACTGAATGTAATAGAGATTATATTCTTTTGCCAACTCCAGCATTTTTCCTCCGGAAGAAATACAAATGATATGCGCGCGCTTCAACATAGCCTTCTGAATAGAGGCGAGTGTCTCTTCTGTATTTCCACTGTATGAACAAGCAATGAAGAGCGTGTGCGGACTTACAAACTGTGGAATGTTGTAACCTTTACAAACCGTGATCGGGATGGGCACGCGCCCAAAAGTGAGTGATTCTACAATGTTGGCCCCGATCCCTGATCCACCCATACCAGTAATCAGAATATTGCGAATATCGCTTCCTGGTCGTACCAAATCCACGGCCTGGCCGATTCGTAAAGCATCAGCTAACTGTTTTGTAAACCCCTCGATCAATTTCTTCATCAGTCTTTCTTAAATTCAGATATCAAAGGTAGCCCATGAGTGACAAAATCAAAACCGGAAAAGAAGGCGAGCAACTGGCTGTCGATTTTCTCATCGAAAAAGGCTTTGAGATAGCAGAACGTAACTACCGGCATAAGCGTTCCGAGATTGATTTGATTGTGAAAAAAGGAAACTGGCTGGTGTTTATTGAGGTGAAGACACGAAGTTCTTCAGCATATGGACATCCTGAACAATTTGTCGATCGGGCCAAAGTAAAAATGATTATGGAAGGAGCATTGCATTATATGTATGCAATCAACTGGCAGGGCAATGTTCGATATGATATTGTGGCAAGTACCATTCGATACAATAGCAAACCTGAAATCGTTTTGATTGAAGATGCGTTCTATTAATGCCAGGCTGTGTTTATCGAATCCTGTTTACCTGAGTCTGTCGAGCCTTGATTAATTGAGCACTGAATAAATTTCCTTCCCTTTGCTATCCCACTCCCTTTTCACGTAAGGCTTGATCTCCTTTTCGAATGGCTCTTTTGGATATGCAATTATCTTTTTTCTTTTTCCATTGGGATAATTCTCAATCCACTCACCAACTCGCATATCCCATTTGTATTCTCCCTGAACGGCTATCGTTCCGTTCTCATGAAACATGGTATAGAATCCTTCACGTTAGTCAAACTCTAACGGAATAATTTCTTTCAATTTCTTTTTTTCTACCGCATCATAGTATGTAACTACAGACTCCTTTGGCCAGCCTTTGTAATATTTCTCTTTGTCTTCCAGTAAGTCCTGACGATCGTATTTCATCCAGCGACCATGCTTGGCTCCTTTGTAAAATATTCCTTCTTCCAAAACGACCTGACCTTGCATTCTTTTAAACGGCCCGTGAAGAAGCTGACCTTTCTTCGGATCGTAACCCGTTTTCCTTACTTCCCTGCGCGTGAAATCATACCAGTAGATATCACGCACAAATTTGGTTGGCTCTTCTGCTTTTTTAAGATAATAGAAAAGCTCTACGACTGTTTTTTCACCAAACCCTTTGCGTGTGAATCCCTTCTTAGTCTTAATTCCGTAGAATGTTTTTTTCTTAGGTTTTTTCTTTTTCGTAACGATAGGCTCAGAGTTCGATTCGTCCAGCTCCAGTAGCTTATAGGGCTTGTCCGTTTCAAAAGTGTACTGACCCTCCGTGCCGAAGGATTCACGCTCTTTTTTGATCTGACCGAAAGAGGCCAGGCAGATGCTTGAAAACAGAAGTGTCAGAAAAACTTTCATTATAAAATTTTCAAACGAAAGTTAAGATGAAAAAGTGTGTCAGAAAAATGATAAAAGAAAGGCCTGCGATGAACAGGCCTTATCAATTATGGAGCGGCTTGTGTCCATACAAGCCAATGTGCTTTAGGATACCAAATCAACACTACGTTTAATAAAGCTCGTCAGATCAGCGCCTGTCAGCAATCCCTGAGACAGAAGCGCCAGGTCAAAAGCCTGCTTGGCAATTTTAGTTTGCTCGTCCTCACTTCCTGCACTCAGAATTTTATTGATGATCTTATGATTGCTGTTTACTGATACAGAATATTGATCAGGCATTGAGCCCATGAAGCTGTACATGCCACCTCCGGTTTTAGCCATATCTTTCATTCTGCGTGCCCATTCGCTCATCGTTACACTCACTGGTAAATATTCCGGAGATAATGAATCGATGGTCACGGTGTAATTGGTGTTGTTCACTGCTTTATCGAAGATGCCTTTCAGTTTATCCTGATCATCTTTGCTTAATACACTTTCGATCGTTTCATCTTTCACAATGAGCTTATCAATCGTGTCGCTGTCTACTCTTCTGAATTGTGCTTTCTCCAACTTTTGCTCGAGCGAATTGATCAGGTGACTATCCAGGACACCATCCAATACCAATACATCATAAGCTTTGTTATTTGCTGTTTCAATGAAGCTATGCTGCCTGGATGCATCAGACGTGTAAAGATAAATCACGTTGCCGTCTTTATCGGTCTGTGTATCCTTGATTTGTTCGCGATACTCGTCAAATGTTTTGTATTTGCTTTGAGTGTTTTTCAACAAAGCGAAATCTTTTGCCTTATCGTAAAACTTCTCATCGCTGATCATTCCGTATTTCACGAAGATGTTGATGTCATCCCACTTCTTCTCGAAGTCAGCACGATCTTTACGGAACATTTCCGAAAGCTTATCTGCTACTTTTTTAGTGATGTGCTGACTGATCTTCTTGACATTCGAGTCACTTTGCAAGTAGCTGCGAGATACGTTAAGCGGAATATCCGGTGAATCAAGTACACCATGGAGTAGCATCAGAAAATCAGGAACCACGTCCTTCACTTCGTCAGTAATAAATACCTGGCGTGAGTAAAGCTGAATTTTATTTTTTTGCAGCTCAAAGTCATTCTTCACTTTAGGAAAATAAAGAACACCAGTGAGGCTGAAGGGGTAGTCTACGTTCAGGTGGATCCAGAACAATGGATCTTCGCTAAACGGATAAAGCTCTTTGTAAAATTTCAGGTAATCTTCATCCTTCAACTCACTTGGAGACTTTGCCCAAAGAGGTGAGGGATTATTGATGATTCTGTCTTTTTTTACAGACTTATATTTTGGTTTACCTTCTGCGTCAACGCCATCGTCTTCACTTTCTTCCTTAGTTCCAAACTTGATTTCAACAGGAAGAAACTTGCAGTATTTTTCAAGAATGCCTTTCAGACGAAATTCATCCAAAAATTCTTCTGAATCTTTATTTACATGAAGAATAATATCCGTTCCTCGTTCCGCTTTTGAAACCTGTGTTAACTCAAACTCTGTAGACCCATCGCATATCCAGCGTGCCGCCTCCTTCTCCGTAGCTTTGTAAGAACGTGAAATGATTTCCACGTTATCTGCCACCATGAATGCAGAGTAAAATCCAAGACCGAATTTTCCGATGATGTCTTTTGCGTCACCTTTGTCTTTAAATTTTTCCACGAACTCCGTTGCTCCAGAGAACGCAATCTGATTAATATATTTCTTCACCTCTTCACCAGTCATTCCAAGACCTTTGTCGCTGACGGTGATGGTCTTTTTATCTTTATCAAAACTTACTTCAATAGTAAGGTTCCCGAGTTCTCCATCGAACTCACCCATCGAAGAAAGCTTCTTGAGTTTCTGTGTTGCATCCACTGCGTTCGATACCAACTCACGAAGGAAAATTTCATGATCGGAGTACAGGAATTTTTTAATAATCGGGAAGATATTTTCGGTATGAATCGAAATCGTACCTTTTTCTGCCACTTCTGCCATATTATGTGTGTTTATAATCGTTTTTAAATAAGAAATCCTCGCTACCGAGGATTTCAATGATTGTTCCAGAATGTGTTAAATGTCAGGATGTCAGGCTTTCCAGCTCTAAAACCTTGTCTTTTTCACCTTTTCCGAGATTGATTTCTTCTCCGTCTCTGTTCAGGAAATGGAATTCTGTAATGCCAAGTGAACTATCCTTCACCAGGTTGATCCACTTCTTATACTTGAAGAAGAATTTCACACGCTTGGAAATAATTCCCTTAGTGTAATACGCATACAAGAACGGATGAAGAGCCAACACCAGGTTTTGTTCGTTTTGTTTCACAAACAAATGTTCAATGTGTTCTTCAATCTGATCAGTAATTAAAATACTTGCGGTGATGCTGCCTGTTCCATTGCATGTAGGGCAAACTTCTTTCGTGGTGATGTTCATCTGAGGACGAACGCGCTCACGGGTAATCTGCATCAACCCAAATTTTGAAAGAGGAAGAATGGTATGCTTCGAACGATCGTGTTCGTCCATTTCCTCTTTCATTTTGTTATAGATCACACGCTTGTTTTCGGCACTGCGCATGTCAATAAAGTCGATCACGATAATTCCACCCATATCGCGAAGACGAAGCTGACGGGCAATTTCCTTGGCCGCCTCCAGGTTTACCGACATGGCTGTCGTTTCCTGATTCTCTTCTCGGGTTGACTTATTGCCGCTGTTCACATCAATCACATGGAGCGCCTCGGTGTGCTCGATGATCAAATAGCCACCTCCGCGCAAGCTTACAGTCTGGCCAAAAGCCGACTTAATCTGCTTCTCAATGCCGTAATGTTCAAAGATTTTAGCTTTACCGGAGTACATTTTAACGATTTTTTCCTTGTCTGGAGCGATCGTGTGGATGTATGCCTTTACTTCATCAAAAATCTTCTTGTCATCGACATGCACGTTGTCGAACGACTCATTTAGCAAATCACGGAGAATAGAGGAGGTTTTACTCAGCTCACCGATGATTTTGTCGCGAGGGTTTGCAGTAACCATGCGGTCCATGCCCTCCGTCCACATTGTCACCAGATTGCGAAGATCACGGTCCAGTTCGGCCGATTCTTTTCCTTCTGCTACTGTACGGATAATGACTCCAAATCCTTCGGGTTTGATGGATTGGATAATGCGTTGTAAACGCTTACGCTCGTCACTGCTCGAAATCTTTTTCGATACGCTGACGGCATTAGAGAAAGGTACCAATACCAGGTATCTTCCCGCAATGGATAACTCAGACGAAAGTCGCGGCCCTTTGGTGGAGATTGGTTCTTTAACTACCTGAACCGGCAGAAGCTGGCCTTTGGATAGTTGTTGTGTAATCTTTCCATGCTTATCAATGTCTTTTTCAGCATGAAACTTATCTAGTTTGCCTCCAACGATTTTCTTCGCACGGACTAGCTTGGTGAATTTCTGAAGAGAACCAAACTGTGGTCCAAGATCCAGGTAGTGAAGGAATGCATCCTTTTCGTACCCGATATCAATGAACGCTGCGTTTAATCCCTGGACTACCTTTTTTACGGAGCCCATGTAAATGTCACCTACTACAAACTTGCTTCCTTCCTGTTCTTCATGGAATTCAACAAGCTGCTTGTCTTTGAGAAGGGCGATGCGACATCCGTTTTGAGTAGCACTGATTATTAATTCGTTACTCAAAACTTAAAATGTTTAAGGAGCGACCAAGACTGACTGCCCAATCAAAAAAAGATTGGGCAACAGAAAAAAATCTGCCGCCCCGGATGTTAATGATGATTACTTCTTCTTATGACGGTTCTTTCTCAAACGCTTTTTACGTTTGTGAGTAGCCATCTTGTGTTTCTTTCTTTTCTTACCGCTCGGCATAATTATGTGTTAATGTTTTTGAATATTTTATTTTAAATCTTTCAGATACGAATCCACTGTAGCTTGCACAGAAGGATCTTTATCCAATTGTTTTACTTTTTCAAACTGCTCTCTGGCTGCTTTTTTGTCGCCTTTATTCATGTAGGCAACGCCAAGGAGCAATTGTCCCTGTGTATGCTTGGGATTTACAGCTATCAATTCATTCAGACGTTCAACCGCCCGGTCATTCTGACCAGACTGGATGGCGAGCATACCTAAATTAAAGAGCACCAACTCGTTTTTGGGATCTTCCGCCAATACTTCGCGAAGAATTCCTACCCCCTGAGGAGGGTTTGAACTGAAATAGGTCATTCCTATCTTGGTTTTCGCTTCCAGATTTTTCGGAGTGGCCTTAATTACCATTTCCAAATATTTTCTGGTTTCCTGCGCCAGTGCTTCCTGCTTTGCCTTATCCATGGCAAAGGTGTAAGCCTCATAATAGCTGTTCCCTGCTTTCAGGAAACTTTCCGTTGTATTTAAGAACGATGCCACCTGCCCGGCATACCACGCTGCGCTATCAAATTGACCCGCCTGCGTGTACAGGATTCGTAAAGAGTCGGCAAAGATAGAACTTTTTTCGTTTTTCGGAGCCTTTAAGTACTGAGCCCTCAAAGACTTAATGGCCTGTGATAAAGTTTCAGGTACAGCTGTATGAGCTCCGGCCTGAGTATTTGAGCTCTTTACGGTGGCGGAGTCAGTAACTGTATTCAGCTGATCTTCGTTTTCCACCACCACTTTGGGCAATAGAAAAAGAAGTCCTATGACTACGACACTGATGAGGATTAAAATGATTCGGGTCTTTAACATGGTCTTGCGTTAATAGTTATCAGTTAATAGTGATTTAGAATTCCAATTAACTTTTAACTGATAACGATTAACTCTTCTCGGCAAGCTGTTTTACTTTATCACTGTTCTTGATTTTGTTAATAAAAATCTTGGCAGGCTTGAAGCTTGGAATGTAATGCTCGTCAATCACGATGGCTGTGTTGCGGGAAATATTGCGCGCAATCTTTTTCTTTCTCTTCTTATTAATAAAACTACCGAATCCGCGGATGTAAACATTTTGTCCGGAAGCCATGTTATTTTTTATTATAGAGAAAAACGCTTCAACGGAAGCTGAAACGTCAGCTTTATCTATTCCGGTTTTTTCTGCGATTTGGGTGATTACGTCTGCTTTGGTCACGGGTAAAGGAGTTTATATCGATTTTTTTTTCAGGTCGGCAAAGTTATACGCGGAATGTTCATTCGCAAAATGAAATTACTGATTATCACGATGATGAGAGATAAAATGCGATAATTGTTTTTCTCACGAGTAGGATTTTTGATTTTCGCGATTAAAGCCCTTCCAGCGCATTAAAAATGAAATTTTCGCACACTATTATAGAGTGGTATCAGGAAAACAAACGTGTGCTGCCATGGCGTGAAACAACTGATCCGTATAAAATATGGTTATCAGAAATTATTTTGCAACAAACACGCGTTGCTCAGGGGCTTCCGTATTATTTAAATTTTGTAAAAACTTTTCCAACTGTTCAGACACTTGCTAAAGCAAAAGAACAGGAAGTTTTGCGCTTGTGGCAGGGATTAGGATATTATTCACGTGCACGAAATCTTCACCGCTGCGCAAAAATGATCGTAGAAGAATTCAATGGAAAGTTTCCCGACAATTTTGAGGATTTAAAAAGATTAATTGGTGTAGGGCCATACACCGCAGCCGCTATTGCATCCATTGCATTCAATGAATCAGTTGCTGTAGTAGATGGGAATGTGTTTCGGGTTCTTGCACGTGTCTTTGGAATTGACCTCGATATTGCAAGTAATGAAGGGAAGAATTTTTTCTTCACCAAAGCAAATGAACTGATTTCAAAAGAGCATCCTGATCTCTTTAATCAGGCAATGATGGAGTTTGGTGCTACCTGGTGTACACCCAAAAACCCTCGTTGCGAAGATTGCATTTTTAAAAAGTCATGTGTAGCGTATAAAACAGGAACAGTTTCGCTGCTTCCTGTCAAAGAAAAGAAGACAAAAGTCACTAAGCGCTATCTGAACTATATTATTGTAGAGCAGAAAAAAAAGATAGCCATGAAGCGAAGGGAAGGAAAAGGAATCTGGCAGGGTTTATTTGATTTTTATGTCGTAGAGACAAAGAAATCGCAGAAAGCGGAGAAGATTTTGGAACTGGATCCTTTATTAAAGAGTTTGGAGGTGAAGCATAGGAAAACTTTTCCGGTTGTAAAACACATCTTATCTCATCAATTACTTTCTATTCAGTTTATTTGGTTGAAATTGGGTGATAAAAGTTCTTTTTCATCAGAAGGGTTGAAGTTTTATTCTCAAAAAGAAACTGTCAATCTGCCCAAACCAATTGTAATCTCACGATTTCTGGAAGAACAAAAATTCATTCCCGAGGCATAGAATTTTATTAGTTTTGTTTTTGTCGTTTTTAACTTCAGGTTTAAATAGAAGTTACTTCCGGAGAAGTGCAAATCAACAGCGTAATTAAACAAATACATATATGTCAGGAGTAAACAAAGTAATCTTGGTTGGTCGTTTAGGAAAAGACCCCGAAGTAAGGAATTTAGAGAACGGAGCAACAGTTGCCAATTTCACAATGGCAACCTCTGAATCGTACAAAGACAAAACTACAGGCGACAAAAAAGAAATCACGGAATGGCACAACATAGTGTTATGGCGCGGATTGGCTGAAATTGCCGCTAAATATCTTCACAAAGGAGATATGGTTTATGTAGAAGGAAAGTTACGCACACGTTCATGGGAGAAGGAGGGTGTGACACGCTACACCACTGAAATCATTGGCGACAATATGACTATGCTATCTACGCAACGAAATGGTGGAGGTGGTAATTCAGATTACAAGCCGTCTGCCCCACAATACAGCGCACAAGGTGGTGGCGATGATTTCGGAGGTAAAGCGGATAATGCAACTGATGATCTTCCATTCTAGTTTGAATGATCTTTAAAAGCCTTTTTCAACAGAAATTGACAGCTGACAAACGTACAATTGACAAGGAACATCACTTTTGTCAATTGTCGATTGTCAGCTGTTTAGTTGTTCTCGTTCTTTCAGCATCCTGCACACGCGACTATCAGCCTAAACCAAAGGGCTACAATCGATTGGTACTACCAGAGCCGGTTTACCAATCTTTGCCAGATACACTTCCTTACCGTTTTGAGTATTCGAAGCATTCAAAATTATTGAAAGACACTTCGTGGGTGCGTGAGCGTCACTGGATTGAAATTCTTTATCCGGAAATCAAGGCAAACATTCACATCACTTACAAGAAGATCAACAATAACGATCAATTACTGAAGGAGTTTTTGAATGACGCGTATGTACTTACCGCCAAGCATCAGATCAAAGCCAATGCGATTGATGAAACGATTGTGAAAACGCCATCGGGTAAAACAGCTGTAATTGCTGAGATTGAGGGAGAGGTCCCCAGTCAGTTTCAGTTTACCATGACTGACTCCACAAAGAATTTCTTGAGAGGTGCACTCTATTTTAATACAGCAGTAGCCAATGATTCGTTACGTCCTGCAATTGAATATGTGAAGAAGGACATGATGCATCTGATCAATACGCTGGAATGGAAGAATAATTAATCAATTTGAAAATTTGAAGATTTGACAATGAAGTCACTTCAACATTTTATTAATTTTCAAATTTTCAAATCAACACATTGAGTAATTTTTTCGATACATCGATCGAGTTTCTGAAAGGCGTTGGGCCTCAGCGGGCAGCTTTAATTAAAAAAGAACTGCACATTTTTACTTATGGCGATCTTGTTCAATACTTTCCCTTCCGCTATGAAGACCGCACCCAGTTTTATTCAATAAAGGACGTCAATGAAGAAATGCCTCATGTGCAACTGCGCGGACGCATTACTAAAATGGAATTGATCGGGGCCGGGTTTAAAAAAAGACTAGTCGGTCACTTCACTGATGGCACGGGTGAAATAGAATTGGTTTGGTTTCAGGCGATCAATTGGACACTGGAAAAAATAAAACCAGGAATAGATTACATAGTATTTGGCAAACCAAACCGTTATGGAAGTAAATTCTCCATTGCGCATCCTGAAATAGATCCACTATCTGCAAAAACGGAGAAGGCAGGATTTCTTCAGCCTGTTTATTCGATTAGTGAGAAACTTCGCGGTAAACATATAGACAGTCGTTTTGTCAATAAAATGATGCAGGACGTTTTGCGTGCAGCATCTTCATACATTCGCGAGACATTGCCCGAGTATCTGATCAAACAGCAAAATCTGGTTGGCAAGAAAGAAGCACTTATACAGATTCATTTTCCGCAAAGTCATGAGCGACTTGCCGCTGCTCAGCAAAGATTAAAATTTGAAGAACTTTTTTACATTCAGCTGCGACTGCTTAAGCTTAAAGTAGTAAGGCAGGAGAAGTTCAAAGGCATTTCTTTTTCCGATACATCAATACTTACAAAATTCTATAATGAGCATCTTCCTTTTGCATTAACGGAAGCTCAGAAAAGAGTAATCAAAGAGATTTATGCCGATATGAAAAGCGGCAAGCAGATGAACCGACTTCTGCAGGGTGATGTAGGAAGTGGTAAAACAATTGTCGCTTTTATTTGTATCCTAATGGTTGTAGGACTCGATTCACAAAACCCATTAATTGCGCCTACTGAGATTCTTGCACAGCAACATTATGCGAACCTTAAAAAGTATGCGGATAAGATGGGCATCTCTATCGCGTTGCTGACCGGTTCGGTAAAAAAGAAAGACCGCAAGCCGATTCATGAATCACTGGAAAATGGTTCGCTGAAAATTCTTATTGGTACCCATGCATTGCTGGAGGAGGAAGTAAAGTTTCATAAGCTGGGTCTTGCGATTATTGATGAGCAGCATCGTTTTGGTGTTGCACAGCGGTCGAAGCTCTGGCAAAAGAATGCGAATGTGTATCCTCATGTTTTGGTTATGACGGCAACACCTATTCCAAGAACGCTGGCGATGACATTGTATGGTGATCTTGAAATTTCTTCCATTGATGAATTACCGAAAGGAAGAAAGCCGATTAAGACCACACATCGTTTTGACTCTCACCGCCTGCAGGTAAATGGTTTTTTAAAAGAGCAGATAAATACAGGGCGGCAGATATATGTAGTTTATCCGTTGATTGAGGAATCAGAGAAGTTGGATTTAAAGCATCTGATGGATGGGTATGAAAGTATTGCGCGGGCGTTCCCTGACATCGCGATCAGTATTCTTCATGGTAAGATGAAGCCCGAGGCAAAAGATTATGAGATGGCTCGCTTTGCAAAAGGTGAAACCAAAATTATGGTGGCCACTACGGTGATTGAAGTAGGAGTAGATGTTCCCAATGCTTCAGTGATGGTGATTGAAAATGCAGAACGTTTTGGATTATCTCAGTTGCATCAGTTAAGAGGCCGGGTGGGCCGAGGAGCAGATCAGTCGTATTGTATTTTGATGACCAGTTTCAAGTTGGGGGCAGACTCAAAGCTTCGTATTGAAACGATGGTAAAAACCAACAACGGATTCGAAATTGCTGAGACCGATCTTAAACTTCGTGGCCCTGGCGACCTGATGGGAACGCAGCAAAGTGGAGCACTTGATTTACTTATTGCCGATCTGGGCAAGGATGGTAAGATTTTGGAGCAAGCGAGGGAAGTAGCCAAAAATATTCTGCAGAAGGACCCGGAACTCAGCGCACCAATACATGATGCGATTAAAAGACAAATTGACTCCGTTAAAAAGACAGTGGTAAACTGGAGTCGGATCAGCTGATTCAGACAACATGAAGTAAACATATTGATAAAGTCTTCGCTGCTCCTTTTACTTATACGGACGAGGCTACATATTTTGAAATTGCTAAATTTGGCCTCCTCCAAATCCCTATGAGTCTACGTTTACTTTTTGCTGCGACTTTCTTCCTTTTTTTCAGTTCGCTATGTGCCCAGCAGGGTAACTACTTTTTAACTCACTATACTCCTTCAGATGAGCGGATAGATTATGTCACGTATGGCATGGCACAAGGGCAAAAGGGTGTTATTTACGTTGCTAACAAGAGTGGTGTGCTTGAGTTTGATGGTCGCAATTGGAGTCTGGTCTCCACGCCAGGCCCTATTTATACAGTTGCTACATTAGGCAGTGACGTATTTGCAGCCGGGTATAACGGTTTTGGAAAATTAACCTGGGCAAAGGATAATATCAGGACTTACCAATCTCTGTCAGAGGGATTGCCCAACGCAACGAAGATTTTTTCAAGTATTTCAGTTAAGGATCACATCTATTTTTTGGGAGAGCAAAGTCTTCATGTACTTCCGATTACCTCACTTAAGCCACAAGCTATCAAATCGGATCCTTCACAGGGTGTTTTTACTGGTCTTTATCAGATTGCCGGAGAAGCATATGTGAGTACTGAAAAACAAGGCTTATTCAAGATCGATGGAGGAAAATTGCTTAAGTCGAATTTCAATTTACCAGCGGGACAACTCATTACATTCTGCTCATCACTTCCTGAGAAGAATCTAACACTTATCGGGGGTGACGCAGGTAGTATATATATATATGATGAAAGTGGACTGAAGGAGATCAGTGTTAAAGACAAATCGTTTCTGGAAAACAATGTGGTGGTAGGTGGTACCTGGGTGAGCGAAACTCTTATTGCTATCGGAACACTTCGTGGAGGAGTGATTTTCATTAATCCTCGAACCGGAACTACAGAAGAGATTACCAATTTTCATACTGGTCTTCCTGATAATGAGGTGTATTCAATTCTGTGTGACAAAAATCAGGGAGTGTGGATTGCTCATGATTATGGATTTACACGCGTAGCACCTTATCTGCCTTTCCGATCATTCAATCACTACCCCGGCATGGCTGGCAATTTACTCTGTGCACATACATTTAAAGGTCAGATATATGCAGGCACTACACTAGGCCTTTATAGTTTGGTTCGTCAGGAAATCTATGAAGATGTGGCAGTCAGTCCCCCCGTTTCATCCGGTTCAGGTTCTTCTTCGGAGCAGGCAAAGGGAAAAAAGGGATTATTCTCATTCCTCAAAAAAGGCAAGCAAAAAACGCAATCACCAAATCCGGTGGTAACCAACAAAGGCATTAATAAAACCAAGACACGATCTGTTTTAAAATCACTTCAATATGTATTTAAGAGAATAGATGGTATTGATGGAAAAGTAAATCAACTGATTGAAGCAGATGGTAAACTCCTGGCTGCAGGCATTGGCGGAGTGATCGAAGTGGATGGATTGAAAGCCACGATAGTCACTCGTGAACCTGTCCGCTCCGTTTTCCTTTCTCCTTCCATCAATCAGCTTCTGGCAAGCACGTTGAATGAGGAGATCAAAACGTTTGTTGATGCGGGAACAGTTTGGAAAGAGACACATTTACTTGATACCCTTCAGGATTATGTGAGCTACATTTTTGAAGACAAGCTCCAGAATATATGGCTGTGTTCGAGAACAAATATTTACAAGGTGGAAACGGTTGACAATGAAATATCAAATGTTGATGTCATTCCTTTTTCTAATCCTTCCATTGACGAAACTATTGGTGTGGCTTATGGAAGTGAAGTATACGTGGCAGCAAGCGGTACATTTAACCGCTTCAATCCTGCAAAAGACAGATTTGAAAAACATGACTCCGTTCCTGGCCCGAAAAAGTATTTTGCTTCTGCGGGATACTTCTGGTTTTATGACGGGCATCGCTGGCGTACTGTTGATCCCCGTATGCAGGCGGCTTTCAAACTGGAATGGCTGGGGCTTTTTCAAAATATTCGCTTTCTCGCTCCTGCCGATAAAAGCCAGGGCTTATGGGTAATTACAGCAGCAAACGAGCTGTATAAGTTTTCCAGTGATAAAGTGGCAACAACACAGGCAAGCTATCCTCTGTTTCTTCGTGAAGTGCGTGGCCAGGAAAGCAAACTGGCACCAGCAAGATCTGTGACAGTGAGTCTATTGGAGAGTACAGTTACTTTTGAATTTATTCAGCCGGATTACTTGGGTATGAAGGCAGTAGAATACCGCTATCACGTTCGGGGATTAACCAAAGGCTGGTCATCGTGGTCAACGAGTAATAACATAGTTAATTTCTCCTATTTGCCTACTGGATCTTATCGTGTGGAGGTGCAGACGCGTGACCTGATGGGTAAAGTTTCAGAAGTAGAACAGATTGATTTGAGGGTTGAACCGCCCTATTGGAAGCAGTCGTGGTTTTATGCAGCAGAATTGATTTTTTTCGGATTACTGGTCTTCATTTCTATTAAGATGAGTGGCTGGAATTCGAAATATCGTGTTGCCAGCCGATTGCTATCACTGCTCACGGTAATCATGTTGATTCAATTCATTCAGACGGTAGTTGCTTCTCAGATTACGTTCAAGAGCACACCTGTATTTGAATTCTTTATCCAGGTATTTATAGCGCTCTTGGTATTGCCAATTGAAGGATACCTGAGAAAAATGATGATGAGTTCTCAGGCAGACGCGGAAATAAAACAGGTGAATAGTTAATCACATCTTGATTTTAGATTTATATTGAGAATTAAGTAAGTGGAAGTTTAATCTAACCCGTTTTCTTATGCTAATCAATCTCGAACCCGTCCCTCATTTTGTTAAAAATTATATCAAACAAATTGAAGAAAGCGATTTGCTGCAATCTCTGCGTGTTTCCGGTCATCGCATGCTTGAGTTGGTGCACTCTATTGATGACGAGAAAAAAGATTTTCGATATGCAGAAGGTAAATGGACAATCCGTGAACTGCTTTGCCACATGATTGACGCAGAACGTATCTTTGCTTATCGCGCACTTCGTTTTTCGAGAAATGATAAAACTCCTTTGCCAGGATGGGAAGAGAACGATTACGCCCCTCATGCGAATGCCAGTAACAGAAGTTTGAAGCAGATTGCAGATGAAATGAGGCACGTTCGGCTCTCTACATTGGATATGTTCGAGGGATTTACAGAGGAGATGCTCGCTCACAAAGGTACGGCCAACAACAATGAAATGTCGGTAATGCTTTTAGGTTTTGTTATTGCGGGTCATGAAACGCATCATCGAAAGATTTTAGCTGAACGTTATCTCGGGATCAAGTAAGAATGCGATCAATCGTCCTGATTATATTTGTTTCTCTCTTCGCTGCAGCCTGCTCTCCTGTTTCCTTTTTAAGAAAAGAAATAGCGCTCACTGAAAAGGAGCTAAAAGATCATACCGGTTTTATGCTTTATGATATTGCATCAAAGAAAACCATTTATGAGCATCAATCGGCCAGGTATTTTACTCCGGCATCCAATACAAAGATATTTACGTTGTTCACCAGTCTTAATGTGCTGGGCGATTCTGTTCCGGCAATAAAATATGCAATCAGACAAGACTCATTGATTGTTTGGGGAACTGGCGATCCGTCTTTTTTATATTCAGCAACTTTTCAGAATAAAAAAGTATTCGACTTCTTAAGCGACTCTTCTAAAAAACTCTTCCTTTCCACTAAAAATTTCCAAACAACTAATAACGGACCTGGCTGGGCATGGGATGATTACAACGACTATTATTCATCTGAGAGATCCGGGTTCCCGATCTATGGCAACCTGATCTCTATTCAAAATCTTGCGGATGAAAGATTACTATTTTCACCACTTTACTTCTCAAACCAGGTAGTAATAAGCAACGAAATCAGACCATCAACTGAGATCATCCGCGATGTGGATGCAAATCGGCTTACCGTTTATCGTTCAGAGCAAAAGAAGGAGAGAAAATTCAGCATCCCATTTAAATACAGCAACGATCTGTTGACGGAATTGCTTGCGGATACACTGAACAAATCAGTGGATGAAATTAATAGGACGATCGCTAAAAATGCACATGTTCTCTACAGCATTCCTTCTGATAGCTTATATAAAGTAATGATGCAGCAAAGCGATAATTTCATTGCTGAGCAATTATTGCTGACTTGTGCAGGAGTGTTGAGCGATACATTGAAGCCTGAAATTGCCATAAAATACTCCAAAGAAAAATTGCTGGCTGATCTGCCCGATGAACTCATTTGGGTGGATGGTTCCGGATTATCACGTTATAATCTTTTTACCCCGAGGTCTATCGTGAAATTATGGGAAAAGATTTACATGAAAGTGCCACGTGAAAGACTTTTCCAGCTGTTAGCAATAGGTGGCAAAACTGGTACGATACGGAATTTTTACAAAGCAGATCAACCATACATTTTTGGTAAGACCGGAAGTCTGAGCAACAATCATTGCCTCAGTGGTTATTTGATAACTAAGAAAGGCAAGACTCTTATTTTTAGCTATATGAGTAATAATTTTGCAGCACCCACCAGTGAAGTGCGCAAAAGGATGGAGAAAATTTTAAAAACGATTCATGAGAAATATTAGAACAACTTTTTTTGTTGCCTTGGTTTTTTGGTCAGTGAGTTTAGAAGCACAAACACGTGACAGTCTTGATATCAAAATCGGGCAGATGATTATGATTGGTACACCAGGTACCGAGGTTGATCCATTGGTATTGGAGGAAGTTCGTTCAGGAAAAGTTGGTGCGGTGATTTATTTCGAAAAAAATATTCATGCGAAAAATTCG
This sequence comes from Cyclobacteriaceae bacterium, assembly GCA_044228905.1. Classification (GTDB taxonomy): domain Bacteria; phylum Bacteroidota; class Bacteroidia; order Cytophagales; family Cyclobacteriaceae; genus ELB16-189. Next base: position 29,437 of record JBGATZ010000003.1, read on the forward strand.
TACATGGTATTTAAGAAAATGTCATACACTTATCAGAAGGCATCAACTATTCCACTATTCATCACAATCGATCAGGAAGGAGGGCGAGTGAATCGTATGAAAGAGAAGTACGGATTTCCTCGTTCCATCACCGCCACGGCCATGGGGAAAGATCCAAAACTGGACTCGGTTCGTTTTTATGGCGCATCAACCGGATCAACGCTGGCTGGAGTGGGCATCAACGTAAACTTCGCTCCTGTTGTGGATGTGGCTATCGAACCGCAGAACACCGTGATTGTGAAAGTAGAGCGCTCCTTTTCAAAATCAGAAGATACGGTAGCCATCATGGCAAAAGAATTTATTAAAACTCATCGTAAAGTAAATGTTATTACGGTGCTTAAGCATTTTCCTGGTCATGGAAGTTCTTTGGCAGACACACATCTCGGAATAGCGGACGTCACAAACACATGGAATCAAAGGGAGATAAAACCATACAGAACACTTTTGGATTCCGGTTATGTAGATGCTATTATGACTTCGCATATCGTGAATAAGAAACTTGATCCGAAAGGATATCCAGGCACATTATCAAAAAGAGTGATGGATAGTTTGTTGAGAAAGACCTTAGGTTATAATGGCGTGATCTTTTCGGACGATATGCAAATGCATGCGATTACAAAATATTATGGTTTAGAAGAAGCAATAAAACTCGCAGTCAACGCGGGTGTGGACATCATGTGTTTTTCGAATAACATTCAGGGAAGCGAGGCACGAACGGTTGATAAAGTTCATCAGATCATTAAAGACTTTGTCGCGAGGGGTGACATTAAGAAAGAAACCATTGATGCCTCTTTTAAACGAATTATGATTTTGAAATCCAAACTGAAGGACGATGGTGAGTTTTATAAGGAAGAAGTCAAATCTTCCAGAAGAGAGGCGGAAGCATTGCGAAAAGAACTGATTGAAGCAAAATCGAAATTGAGCGAGGCGGAATCAAAAGACAAATCTCCCAAAGAAGACGATTCAAAGAAGGATAAGAAGAAAAAATCTAAAAACTGATTTTTATGAGTGAGCCTCAAAAACCTACGAGTAGAATTGGCATTATAATTTCGTTTGCAGTCTTTACGGTGCTTTCCCTCATGTTTCTTGTTTATGCATTAGTTCAAAGGCAAGAGGCGGTCGCTCAAATGGAACAAGCAAGAAAGAATGAAGTAATGGCGCAGGAAATGGCTGTAAAGTATGCTGATGCAGAGGAAAGATTTGCGAGAGCGGAAGATAAATTAAAGGCATGTGAAAACTCAAAGTAGCAGAAGTGAATCCATCTGTTTATAAATTAACAATACCTGAAGTAAACGCTGTCCCACTTTTAATCAGCGTTCCGCATTGTGGTATTCAATTTCCTGATTCGATCAGAGATCAATATAAGAAGGAGATGATTGCAGCTCCTGATGATACCGATTGGTCTGTGGATGAGCTGTATAATTTCGCTCCTTCATTGGGAGCAACAATGATCTCTGCTAATTATAGTCGGTGGGTGATTGATCTCAATCGTGATCCGCAAAGTAAACCGCTTTATACTGACGGGAGGATTATTACCGGACTGTGCCCAGCTACTGATTTTTTAGGAAAACCGATTTATAAAGATGAGAGGACGAACGTTGTTCAACAAGACATTGATCAGCGTGTGACCAATTATTACAGACCGTATCACGATGAAATTGAAAAACAACTTGAACGATTAAAGAATAAATTCGGGAAAGTGTTATTGTGGGATTGTCATTCCATTCGACAAATTGTACCGACCATTCAAAAAGATAAATTTCCTGATTTGATTTTAGGCGATGCGGATGAAACCTCTGCATCAATGGATCTAATCAATAGCACATTGAAGAATTTAAGATCTGCTTCTTATTCCGTCAATCATAATCATCCATTCAAAGGCGGTTACATCACTCGCCAATATGGAAAGCCTGCTATGAGTCAACACGCTTTGCAATTGGAGATGTGCAAAGTGCATTACATGGACGATACCGAAACTCTGTTTGATACAGAAAGAGCTAATGGAATGCGCGAGTTGTTGAAGAAAACACTAACTGAACTGGTAAACCTGTTGAAGTAATGAAATTCTTTCAATTCAAATCATTGCTTCAGCATGAAGGATGGATCTCACCGGTTTATGTGGGTGTGGATGGCAACGGCATTATTCAATATTTATCACATCAACCACCAGCTGAATCGACAGCGATTGAATCGGTACTCGGTTTTGCTTTACCTGGATTTCAGAATTCGCACTCCCATGCTTTTCAATATGCTATGGCTGGCCTTGCGGAAAATCATCCGACAGGAACAGAGGATGATTTCTGGACATGGCGTGAGGCGATGTATCAATGTGCCTTGTCTGTTGATCCCGATCAGGCAGAAAGTATCGCTGCCATGTTGTATGCTGAAATGGTGCGTCATGGATATACGCATGTAGCTGAGTTTCACTATTTGCATCACGATAAAGATGGGAAACAGTATGCGCATCTTGCAGAAATGGGAGAGCGTATGGTTTCTGCTGCAAAAACAGCAGGAATAAAAATTACACTGGTCCCCGTTTTTTATCAACGTGCAAATTTTGGAATTGACTTTAATCCGCGTCAAAGATTCATTTCAAAAACGACTGATGAATATCTGAAATTGGTAGAGTCATCACTGGGAGCAGTTAAAAATTACTCTGAAGCAAGGATAGGAATCAGTGTTCACTCTCTGCGTGCTGTTGATTTTGCTGACGTAAAGAAAACATTTGAATTATCTCCTAAAGACCTTCCTTTTCACCTGCACGTATCTGAACAAAAAAAGGAAGTAAACGATTGTCTTGCTTTTTGTAATAAACGACCGATGCAATGGTTGTTGGAGAACTTACCTGTAAATGAGCAATTTCATCTGGTCCACTCCACGCATTTGGATGATAGTGAACTTACTGCTTTGGCAAAGTCTAAAGCGAACGTTGTTCTGTGTCCATCCACTGAGGGAAATTTGGGGGATGGAATTTTCAGGATGAAGGAATATGTGAAGTTGGGCGGGCATTGGTCAATAGGAACAGATAGTCACATTGGGTTAAGCCCGATGGAAGAATTCCGTATGATTGATTATCGCCAGCGACTGGTCACCAATCAACGCAATACATTTGAGGGTGATGCTGCTCAGTACCTTGTGAATGAAGAAATTCAATCGGGCCGTAAAGCAATGGGATTGAATTATAAAAATCATTTTGAAATTGGCCAGCCCTTTGATGCAGCTGTCTTCAGCAGTGAATCTCACCTGGTTCAGAATACCAGTGAAAAGAACAGACTGGCTACTTTAGTTTATACTTCGGATTCAAGCCGATTGTTAGGAACTATTGTAAACGGACAATGGATCGTTAAAAATCAGCATCACTATTCTGGTCATGCTATTAAGATGAAGTTTTCAAATTCAATGAACGAATTAGCAAACAGATGATTCGTTTGTCTGATTATATTCAAAATACCGCGTCATTTGACTTTCAAGGTCAACAACCCTGGCTCATAACTTCTGGTGTTCAGGCTAGCGTTGAAGCTGAGATTCAGAAGCTCAATAAGGATTTCATTATTACAGGAAATGTCGCTATTCACAAAAGTGCAACAGTTGAACAAGGAGTTGTATTAAAAGGGCCGATCATCATTTCGGCTAGTTGCTTTATTGGAGCTCATGCTTACTTGCGCGGAGGAGTTTTTCTTGCTGAGCATGTTTCTGTTGGCCCTGGTTGTGAAATAAAATCTTCGTTTATCTTCTCAAATTCTGCCCTGGCGCATTTCAATTTCGTGGGAGACTCGATTGTAGGTAGTAATGTGAATATGGAAGCAGGTTCAATTATAGCCAATCATCATAATGACCGCGATGAAAAGGAAATCGCTATAACAGTTAACGGCATAATCATTAAAACCGGTATTAGTAAATTCGGTGCTTTGGTGGGTGACCAAACTAAGATTGGAGCTAATGCAGTACTTTCTCCAGGTACCCTTCTTCCACCTGCTTCAGTAGTAGGTCGGCTTCAACTTGTCAATCAGGGATAATATCCCAAAAAAAGAATTTTCATTTCCTTTTTAGGACATCTTTCCGTTCAAACCTTGCTTTAAACCGGCTATAACAGGTTTTGGACCAGCGGTCTGATACTTGCAATTCGATTCGCTGAATCCAGTAAGCGATTTCACATCGTAAATACTGGGCCACTCAAGATTTCAAAGTTTAGGATATGCGTAGATGGGATAAAGTGATTGTAGTGTAATCTTGTCGTCTTTAGCTCATTTTGTTATCAAAACTTACTGTCCTTAAAAAGGGACTTATTAAAATATTAATGCGTTTTTAATGCATTTGAACAATTTAGGTATTTACTTGTTTAATGGTTTAGTAATTATTGATATAAATATTACATCCTCTTTTAACATATATTAGTGCATGAAAGTCAGAATAATTGGTTTGGGGTTGGTTTTGGTCGCCTGCGCGATTGGAATCGGCATGCTATTCTGGCGACAAGAATTAAAGTACCAGCTGCCAACGCCCGTACCAGCGGATTATGTGGCTGTTAAGGTAAGTACTCCAATCTCGTTACCAACTGACTTAAAAAAAGGGAACTCGCTCTTTCTTCATTTTTATAGTCCTGATTGCCCTTGTTCCCGGTTCAATGCACGCCATCTGAAATCATTGATAAGAAGTTACCGTGACAGTGTTCAAATCGTTGTAGTAGTTTCATCTCAAGAAAATAAAGAGAAGGCAGCAAAAGATCTTGGCAATGAACTGGATATATGGATCGATCGTGATGAGAAACTGGCCAAATCCTGTGGAGTCTATTCTACTCCACAAGCAGTAATTATTGATAAGAATAGTAATCTCTTTTACAGAGGAAATTACAACCGATCAAGGTATTGCACAACACGTGCAACGAATTTCGCAGAGCTTTCTCTCATTGCACTATTAAATAACAAACCCCCGCCATCATTCGGATTGCTCTCCACCCAATCTTATGGCTGTGAATTGTCTGCAAACTCAGACATCGAGTTGTTCTAACATTCTTTTAAACAAAAAATTTCTAGTACTAATATCATTTTAAAACCTATAGTATGGCTGAACTAATCAAATTTTCAAAGGAGGATCGGGAAAAGGCCTTTAGGGAGGTAAATGCTAAGTCAGATCGATTTATGCTATTTGCCATCTGGACCTATTTTGCTTTCGGTCTTATCATTTCTGTTTTTTATGACACCTATGCAATTGGCATTGGTGTAGGTGGGTTATGTGTTGCTGCTTATTTTCTCACGAAGCTGGTATTGCCTAAGATTAGCCTTTATCAGTACGTAATGAGTGCGGTGCTGGCTATTTTCTCGGCACAGTTTATTTACCAGTTGCATGGATTGTTTGAAATGCACTTTTTCTTTTTTGTAGGATCGGCATTGCTGATCACATTCAGAAACTGGAGGCTGATCATTCCTTTATTGTTAATCACTGTAATTCATCACTCTGCTTTTGCTTGGCTGCAATACAAAGGCATGAAAGAATTATACTTTACTCAGCTGGATTACATGGATCTGCAGGCATTTATCTTTCACGTACTGCTTGCAGGAGCGATTATGGGAATTTGTGCTTATTGGTCTTACGACCTAGAGCGCACTACGTTGAGTGATGCAAAGAAGAAAATCATGCTTGAAAATCAAGTGGCAAATGTGTCGAACAACATTGCCTTTGCAAATGAAATCAGTAAAGGAAATCTCGATGCAAACTATAAGGTGCTCGATGAACAGGATGAGCTGGGGAAATCGTTGCTTGCCATGCGTGAAAGCCTTTCCATCTCTTCAGAAAGAGAGCAGAAGGAGAAATTCATCACGATTGGAATTACAAAAGTGGGTGATATTATCCGTCAACATGGAAATGATCCGGAAAAGCTTGCAGACGAGTTTATCAAGTGTATTGTGAAGTATACCAATCTGAATCAGGGTGGGCTTTTCCTTCATGAAGAAGAAAATGACAGCAACTATTTAAGATTGGCTGCTTGTTATGCTTACGATAGAAAGAAGTTTTTGAATAAACGAATTGAGTTGGGTGAAGGACTGGTGGGCCAGTGCTTTTTGGAGCGTGAGCCGATTTATATGACTCAGGTTCCTTCCGACTATGTGAAGATCACTTCTGGATTGGGTGAAGCAACTCCTCGTTCAGTATATGTGCAACCCGTGCGCACGACCGATGAGATTGTTGGTGTACTGGAGCTGGCTTCTTTTGAAGAGATGAGGGATTTTGAAAAACAGTTCATCGAACGGGCAGCAGAAAATATTGCTTCGGCCATCATCTCGTCACGCACCACGCATCGTATCAAATTGTTGTTGGAGGATTCTCAGCAACAAGCCGAAGAAATGAAAGCTCAGGAGGAAGAGATGCGTCAGAATATGGAAGAGCTACAGGCTACGCAAGAAGAAATTAATCGTAAGCAGGTTGAAAATGAAAATCGTATCCGTGCCGTAAATGAAAGTGGTGTAGCTTCCATTGAGTTTACCCTTGATGGAATGATCCTGGATGCAAATGAAGCATTTCTCAACCTGATGGGTTATAGAATGGATGAAATTAAGGATAAACATCATCGTATTTTTGTTGACAGAGAATTAGCCAACTCAGCGGAGTATAGAAAGTTCTGGGAAGATTTGGGAAATGGAATTCCTCGTCCTGGCGAATACAAGCGCGTGAATAAGGCTGGTAAAGCGGTTTACATTAAAGGAAGCTATTCGATTATTAATGATATGAATGGTAAACCAGTTAAAGTATTGAAGCTGGCAACAGACATTACAGAGCTGAATGTTCAGAAATCGGAGTTGATGAATAAGATGAACGAGCTGGAGATCGCAAAGATGGAAGAAGAAATCAACAGAGTACAACAGCAGAGTACGTTGGATGCAGTAAATGAATCAATGGCTGTAATTGAGTTCAACCCCAAGGGCGAAATTCAAAGCGCCAATCCAAATTTTTTGAAGCTTTTGAAATATGATCTGAAAGATATTGCCGGAAAGCATCATCGCTTGTTTGTAGATGAAGATGAACAGAATTCTGAGCAGTATAAAAATTTCTGGAAGGATTTATCAGCAGGAAAAACATTTAAGGGAGACTTCTACCGTGTAGATAAGGATGGCAATTATAAATGGATCAGAGGAAACTACTCGCCAATCAAAAATCAGAGAGGTGAGGTAGAAAAGATTGTGAAGATTGCCTACGACATCACGGAATATAAAAAATCAATTATCTAACCTAGAGTAAATAGTTTAATTGATAGTGCCAGCGCTGAAAAGCCTGGCATTTTTATTTTGATGAAGATGCCACTCCGGCTTTCGACCAATAAGTTGCTAAACAAACTCCCGAGATGATGTGCCAGATTCCCCACCACGCGGCAACGAAGGCCATTCCACCCAGCCCATCAAAGAAAGCAAAAATCAGGACCAGCCCAAGACCTGAATTATGAATACCTGTTTCAATAGCCAGTGTTTTCTGATCAGTAAAATTTAATCCGGCTAATCGTGCCATGGAAAAACCGGTAAACATAGCAATAGCGTTTTGCACGAATACCAGAATCAATACATAATGAATGTATTTCAGGAAATAAGAGAAGTTATTTGCAAGAGCCAGCACCACAAATCCGGCAAAGATTATTACAGATAGTGGTTTCATTACTTTTGAACAACGCAACGCCAGAGCAGGGAAATAATGCGCAAGCAACATTCCAACTACAATCGGAACTCCTGCTACTACTACTACGGTTTTAATCATATCCCACGGATTGACGTGAACTTCGCGAAGAATCTGGGAAGCAGGTTCGTAAAGATTGCCGTAAAGCTGAAAGTTTAACGGAGTGAGAAAGATAGCGAGCAGTGTTCCTATTGCGGTAATACTTACGGCCAGTGCGGTATTCCCTTTTGCCAAATGAGTGATCGAATTAGAAATATTTCCTCCTGGGCAAGCAGCCACTAGAATCATCCCAAGTGCAATGCTGGGTTGAGGTTTCACCAACCAGATCATAATAAAAGTGAGAAAGGGAAGGACAATAAATTGGGCGGTGAGGCCAATGAGTGGAGCCTTTGGAGACTCGAGTAATCTCCTGAAATCAGAAACTTTCAGATCCAGAGCAACGCCAAACATGAGCAGCGCCAGGCAAAGATTGAGTACCCAGAGATTATTCTCGTTGAAGTTAAGATGAATAGAGTCGATGTCTTTCATAGCCAGCTATTCACGAAAATAGAAAAACCAATTGACGGGATGAAATGGATAATTAATGGAAATAATAATGCCCTCCTGAGAGGGCATTATTAATAAGATACAAACAGAGTATTTATTTCTTTTTCAGGTTCTCCTCGAACAATTTCAGTATGCGTTTATATTCATCTGTCCAGCTGCTTGGTTCTACGAACCCGTGATCTTCCACAGGATAAGCAGCCAATTCCCAATTATCTTTTCCCAGTTCAATGAGTCGTTGCTGAAGACGCACGGCATCTTCGAAGTGAACATTCACGTCAACCATTCCATGACAAATAAGAAGATGCCCTTTCAATCCATCAGCATAATAGATCGGTGAGCTTTTCGCGTAGGAAAGACTATCGGTGAATGGTTCGTTAAGAATATTGGAAGTATAACCATGATTGTAATGCGCCCAGTCGGTAACAGGTCTTAGTGCAGCACCAGCAGCAAATACATCAGGAGTAGTAAACATTGCCATTAATGTAATGAACCCACCGTAAGAACCACCATAAATGCCGATGCGTTTGGGATCTATATTATATTTTTCAGTGAGCCATTTAGCGCCATCTACATTGTCAGTTAGATCTTTGCCACCCATGAAACGATAGATGCCTGTACGCCAGTCTCTACCATAACCGGCGCTGGCACGATAATCCATATCCAAAATAGTGTAGCCTTTGTCGGCTAATAAATTATGAAACATGTATTCGCGGAAATAACTGCTCCACCACTTATGCGCATTTTGTAAATAGCCCGCACCGTGCACAAAGATGACGGCTGCACCATTCGGCTTTTCTGGTTTGTAAATGCGGGTGTACACATCGGCACCATCGCGTGCTTTGAAGGTGGTTACTTCGGGATCGCGCCAGTTGTATGATTTAAATTCAGTTGAAAGAGAGTTAGTGATCGGCTGTGGCTTGGCTCCAACTTTACCTGCCTGTCCGGCAGGCAGGTTTTCCTGAAGGTAAAGTTCCCATGGTTTATTGCTGTAAGAGTATCGATAAGCTAACCACTTTTCATCCGGAGAGAGGGAAACTTCATGGGCCCCAGTAAGTGTAGTTAACTTTTCTGCTTTGCCACCCGTTACCGGAAGTTTGTAAAAATGTTTTTCACCGGGGTGCACTTCATTCGTGGTGAGATAAAAAAACTTCTTGTCGCGCGAAAGCTCAACGGATTGAACTTCATACTTGCCTGAAGTTAGGGCTTGTTTCTTTCCAGATGTAATCTCGGCTATATACAAATGTGAGTAGCCAGTTTCTTCGGATTGAAACCACACGGATTTGTTATCAGCCAGCCAGCCGACATTGGCACCGCCAAAGAAGCCTCCCGTGCCAGGGCCACCAATCCAGGCTTCATCATGCTGCCGATCGATGAGTTTAAATTTTCTGGAAGGAAGATCAAGTGAAACAATCCAGCGATCTTTATTGTCGTGGGCACGCAAAACAAGCACATTGTTCTTGCCGTCTGGCGACCAGATCAAACCTGAGTAGGTTACAGCTCTTGATTCTGGTTTTTTGTCTTTGCTGTCTTTCGTTGCTTTTGCAGGATAGTCTTTCCTGAATTCTGGTGAATCGGTAATGC